>NZ_JABANU010000099.1 GCF_016238445.1 Staphylococcus canis | reverse complement strand
CGATGGATAACAGGTTGATATTCCTGTACCACCTATAATCGTTTTAAGCGATGGGGGGACGCAGTAGGATAGGCGAAGCGTGCTGTTGGAGTGCACGTCCAAGCAGTGAGACTGAGTGTTAGGCAAATCCGGCACTCATAAGGTCAGGCTGTGATGGGGAGAGGAACTCAGTTCCTCGAGTCGTTGATTTCACACTGCCGAGAAAAGCCTCTAGCTAGAAAGTAGGTGCCCGTACCGCAAACCGACACAGGTAGT
>NZ_JABANU010000098.1 GCF_016238445.1 Staphylococcus canis | reverse complement strand
CGATGGATAACAGGTTGATATTCCTGTACCACCTATAATCGTTTTAAGCGATGGGGGGACGCAGTAGGATAGGCGAAGCGTGCTGTTGGAGTGCACGTCCAAGCAGTGAGACTGAGTGTTAGGCAAACCCGGCACTCATAAGGTCAGGCTGTGATGGGGAGAGGAACTCAGTTCCTCGAGTCGTTGATTTCACACTGCCGAGAAAAGCCTCTAGCTAGAAAGTAGGTGCCCGTACCGCAAACCGACACAGGTAGT
>NZ_JABANU010000097.1 GCF_016238445.1 Staphylococcus canis | reverse complement strand
CACTCAGACCTAATAAATATTGAACCAGACTGTATTGGCTATGCCAATTGTCAAAAAGACGGAACGGGTGGTAATGCATGCGATCGAGTTCGTTCGCAGGTTTTAACAAGAGTTTCCAATGACGCTTCAGTTTATTATATTTGGGTCTTTCATTAGATTTAAACAGATTCATAATACGAATACGACAACGATTTATTTCACGATTAATCGCTTGAACAATATGAAATCGATCAATAATAATATCGGCATTAGGGA
>NZ_JABANU010000096.1 GCF_016238445.1 Staphylococcus canis | reverse complement strand
GGGAACAACTCTTGAATTAAGACGATATATGGTTGATACATATCTATAGATACGGTTTGAACGCGTTTACGTTCTTCAAGAGAAAAGCGATAGAAATAGTCTTTTAAAGACTTTAACCGACGGTCTTCAACAATATCTATGATACGATGTGTGAGTGAATCAGCATAAATAAAGCTCATATATCCCGATACGTTTTTAACACTTTTAAATTCATCCATCATTAAATGTTTCGGTAATGGTCGATGTGGCGACTGAT
>NZ_JABANU010000095.1 GCF_016238445.1 Staphylococcus canis | reverse complement strand
ACCAGTTATTAATTATGTGTGTCGTCTTTCAACGACTAGCGATAATTGTTTGTTTCAAGCGTTTCGCTTGTTACTCGGTTTTGCTTGGTAAAATCTATACTTACTTATCTAGTTTTCAATGTACAATTTTTAATGGTGGGCCTAAGTGGACTCGAACCACCGACCTCACGCTTATCAGGCGTGCGCTCTAACCAGCTGAGCTATAGGCCCATTTAAATTGAATAACTCAATGAATGAGCATTCAAAACTGAATACAAT
>NZ_JABANU010000094.1 GCF_016238445.1 Staphylococcus canis | reverse complement strand
TATATTTAAAACCTATAGAAGATTTAGAAGCGTTTGAGTACCGAAAGGTTCCATTGTTTAAATCGTGGAAGACACAAAAAGGGATTGTCCAATATCTTAATGAACAAAATGAGATGCTTAGTCGTACGCATTTTACAGTCAATCAACTTCGTTGTCATATTAATAACAATGATATAGAAGCCTTACTTCAGTCTTTAGAAAACGTAGCTTTACCAGATATCCATCCTAAATTAAGAACCGTCATAAAAACATTAAACA
>NZ_JABANU010000093.1 GCF_016238445.1 Staphylococcus canis | reverse complement strand
TGTTTAATGTTTTTATGACGGTTCTTAATTTAGGATGGATATCTGGTAAAGCTACGTTTTCTAAAGACTGAAGTAAGGCTTCTATATCATTGTTATTAATATGACAACGAAGTTGATTGACTGTAAAGTGAGTACGACTAAGCATCTCATTTTGTTCATTAAGATATTGGACAATCCCTTTTTGTGTCTTCCACGATTTAAACAATGGAACCTTTCGGTACTCAAACGCTTCTAAATCTTCTATAGGTTTTAAATATA
>NZ_JABANU010000092.1 GCF_016238445.1 Staphylococcus canis | reverse complement strand
TGGAGCTAGCCGTCGAAGGTGGGACAAATGATTGGGGTGAAGTCGTAACAAGGTAGCCGTATCGGAAGGTGCGGCTGGATCACCTCCTTTCTAAGGATATATACGGAATTATCACCTAAGGTGATAAACGGATTAACGTGACATATTGTATTCAGTTTTGAATGCTCATTCATTGAGGATTCAACATTGTACATTGAAAACTAGATAAGTAAGTATAGATTTTACCAAGCAAAACCGAGTAACAAGCGAAACGCTTGA
>NZ_JABANU010000091.1 GCF_016238445.1 Staphylococcus canis | reverse complement strand
GACACACATAATTAATAACTGGTGGATGTTGGTATTGTGAAGTTCGGTAGACAGACTAGATGTTTTGAAAACGTTTGTCAGTCTATGAATTTCTTGATGAGTGTAGCGACGTTTACTTTCTGTAAACGAGCAAGCGAAGAAAGAAATGAAGCCGAATGCAAACGATTGCCAAAACATCAAAAAGATTAAGTTATTAAGGGCGCACGGTGAATGCCTTGGCACTAGAAGCCGATGAAGGACGTTACTAACGACGATATGCTT
>NZ_JABANU010000090.1 GCF_016238445.1 Staphylococcus canis | reverse complement strand
CATCCTAAATTAAGAACCGTCATAAAAACATTAAACAGTTATATTCCATTCATTACCAACACATTAGAATATGCCAACTTTACGAATGGTCCGATTGAAGGTATTAATAACAAAATTAAACTCATTAAAAGAGTATCATTTGGTTACAGAAATTATGAGCACTTTCGTAATAGAATCATTTTAAGTTCAAAATTATTCGCATCAGAAAAGAAAAAGGAAGTTAAGCAACAGCAAGTTGCCTAACCTCCTTAATTGAGCTGACCAG
>NZ_JABANU010000009.1 GCF_016238445.1 Staphylococcus canis | reverse complement strand
ATAACCAAGTTGCCCGCTTTTGTATTCTTGTAATATTTTAAGTTTGAAATCTAAACTATAACTTTTATTCATAATTAAACACCCCAAAAGTTGAATTTTGTAGGTTCAACTTTTGGGGTGCAGTACATTGCAAAACTAGCCTTATTTCATTAGCACTTAATTTATATTAAAATTCTGCTGGTTGATGTTGTCCATGTGTTGCTTCTTCAATCGCTTTATCAAGTTCTAAACGATAAGCAATTTTTTCATTTTCATCATAGCCTACCATATCAGCAAGTATATCGATTACCGCATCTTTGTATCTTAATACGTAATCAATATCAAAATAAAGTGCACCTGTACGTCTGATAAAGAAGTCTGTTGGTTTAACTACAAGCTCATTTTGAACACCATAAACCAACTCTACAAATACTTCAGTTGGTAATCCAGAATTTTGATGTTTAGCTGCTTGTACAATTTCAAACAATTTATCTACGTTAGAACCATAGCGACTCGCAAGATGACGCGCTAATTGTTCGTCAATATTCATAGATTTAGCTTCTTTAACTTTAGTTTCGATAAAGTTCTTAAAGTTAGCGCTACCACCAACATTACCGCCTGAAATTGGAATGTGTTTTGTATCAACCGTATCGAATTTTAATTTATATTCTTGTTTCAAGCGTTTTTCAAGTAGATTTACGATTTCTAAAGCCATATGACGGTATCCTGTTAATTTACCACCGGCAATTGTAAGCAGTCCTGATTTACCTTCCCAAACTTCGTCTTTACGAGAAATTTCAGAAGGATCTTTACCTTCTTCAAGAATTAATGGACGAATTCCAGCCCATGTTGATTCAATATCACTATCTGATACATTAACAGAAGGGAACATATAGTTAATTGCATCAATTAAATAATCACGGTCTTCTTGGTTCACTAATGGAGATGCTTTCTCGTTATTATAGAATGTATCAGTTGTACCTACATATGCTTTACCGTCTCTAGGAATAGCAAAAATCATACGTCCATCATCTTTTGTATCAAAGTATACTGCTTGTTGTAGTGGGAATTTAGATTGGTCTATAACAACGTGTACACCTTTAGTTAATCTTAGTTGTTTATTATTTTTAGAGTAATCTGCACTTCTGACTTCATCAACCCATGGACCTGCAGCGTTAATTACTTTTTTAGCGCGAATTTCAAATTGTTCGTTTTTAAGGCGATCTACAACTGAAATACCATTTACTTTAGATTTTGAGTCGTATAAGAAGTTAGTCATTTTTGCATAGTTGATAATATCGGCACCTTGTTCAGCAGCTTTTTTCATAACTTCAATTGTTAAACGTGCATCATCTGTACGATATTCAACGTAATAACCGCCGCCTTTTAAGCCTTTTTTCTTAACAAGGGGTTCTTTAGCAAGTGTTTCTTTTTTACTTAGCATTTTTTTACGCTCAGATTTTTTTACACCTGCTAGACGATCGTACATCGCTAAACCAATAGAAGTTGAGAATTTACCAAATGTGCCACCTCTGTGCATTGGTAATAACATCCATTCTGGTGTAGTAACATGTGGTCCGTTTTCATAAACAATTGCACGTTCTTTACCTGTTTCGGCAACAACACCTACTTGAAATTGTTTTAAATAACGTAAACCACCATGAACAAGTTTTGTTGAACGAGAGCTTGTGCCTTGTGCAAAGTCCTGCATTTCAACTAAAGCGACTTTCATTCCGCGAGCTGAAGCGTCAAGTGCGATACCTGCCCCTGTAATACCGCCACCAATAATTACGACATCATATTCACCTTGTTGCATTTTTTGTTTTACTGAATTACGTTTAAATGTTGATAAACTCATTAAATTCTCAGCCTCCTAATATTAAAAAATGAGAGACTCCGCCCACATATCTATAATAGTTTATATGAACAAGTCTCCCATGATCTCGAGTGGTTTTATTAACTTACTTTCAGTATATCACACCACTTATTCTTCGTCTAATTTGAAAACTTGTGTTGCTTCTACTGCTTTCTTCCAACCTTTATATAGTTTTGTTCTTTCTTTATCTTCCATTTTTGGTTCAAATGATTGCTCAAGTTTCCAATGTTTTTTTACATCAGATTTATCTTTCCAAAATCCAGTTGCAATACCAGCTAAATATGCTGCTCCTAAAGCTGTCGTTTCATTGATTTCTGGACGCTCTACATCAATGTTTACTAAATCTGCTTGGAATTGCATTAAGAAATTATTCTTAACTGCGCCGCCGTCAACTCGTAATGTTTTTACTTCGATGTCTGAATCTTGTTCCATAGCTTCTAATACATCACGTGTTTGATAGCAAAGAGACTCTAATGTTGCACGGATAAAATGTTCTTTTTCTGTACCACGCGTTAATCCGAATATTGCACCTCTTGCATCTGAATCCCAATATGGTGTACCTAAACCAACGAAGGCAGGGACTACGTAAACGCCATCAGTAGAGTCTACTCGTTTAGCATAATCTTCTGATTGAGGTGCAGAGTTAATCATTCTTAAACCATCGCGTAACCATTGAATTGCTGAACCTGAAACGAATATTGATCCTTCGAGTGCATAATTCACTTTACCTTCAATACCATAAGCAATCGTAGTTAAAAGCCCGTTTTCAGAAGTAACCGCTTCTTCACCTGTATTCATTAACATGAATCCACCTGTACCGTACGTATTTTTAACGTCACCACGTTCAAAACAAGCTTGTCCAAACAATGCTGCTTGTTGGTCACCTGCAATACCTGCAATCGGTACTTCTTGGCCAAAGAAGTGATAGTCGACTGTATGGCAGTACACTTCACTTGAAGGTTTAACTTCTGGTAAAACAGCTTTAGGGACATCTAAAATTTCAAGTAATTCGTCATCCCATTTTAAGTCATGAATATTATACATTAATGTACGGCTCGCATTACTGTAGTCTGTAACGTGAGACTTACCACCTGATAATTTCCAAACAAGCCATGTATCAATCGTTCCAAACAAGATGTCACCATTCTCCGCTTTTTCGCGTGCACCTTCAACTTCATCTAGAATCCATTTTACTTTTGTTCCTGAGAAATATGGATCGAGTAATAAACCTGTTTTTTTACGGAATGTTTCTTCATGACCTTCTGATTTTAAAGCTTCACAAATAGGTTGTGTTTGGCGAGATTGCCACACAATTGCATGATAAATCGGGCGGCCAGTATTCTTATCCCATAATACAGTTGTTTCACGTTGGTTTGTAATACCAATACCTGCAATTTGTGATGCAGAGACATTATTTTCATTTAATACTGATGCAATGACTGATAATACTGAAGTCCAAATTTCATTAGCATCATGTTCAACCCAACCTGCTTTAGGGAAATATTGTTGGAATTCACGTTGTGCAACACCTTCAATTTCACCATCTTCATTAAATAGAATCGCTCTAGAACTTGTCGTCCCTTGATCGATTGATAAAATATATTTACCCATAATAAAATTCTCCTCTCGAGCTGACATTCACGCAATAGTCTAAGTGTTATTGAATTGTACCCTTATTGCGTTACTTTTAATCTCTTCAATTTATTTTAAAAAATCTTGACGATTTCACCGTGTTTTGATTTTTTATTCATAATGACTCCAAGTATTAATGTTAATACTGTCGCAATAATTGTTACGATAGTCCAAATATCAAATATTCCTTTAAATACGAGACGATACAATACCGTACCAATCATCCCACCTACCATAGGTCCTAGTACTGGTACAATCGCATAACCCCAATTACTTTTACCTTTCTCAAAAATCGGCAAAATAGCATGGGCAATACGAGGTCCTAAGTCACGTGCTGGATTGATTGCATAACCTGTTGTTCCACCTAAACTCACACCAATCGCAACAATTAATGCACCAACGATAATTGGATTTAATCCATCTGTAAACTTATTTGAACCAATAAATAATAAACCTGCTGTTAACACAGCTGTACCAATCATTTCAGAAATGAAGTTAGCAGTATAGTTTTTTAAAGCCGGGCCAGTTGAGAATACTGCTAATTTAGTAGCTTTATCTTCCGTTACACGCCAATGCGGTAAGTACATGAGCCATGTCAAAATACCACCAACAACACCACCTAAAATCTGAGCGATAATATAACCTGGAACTTGACTCCATGGAAAATCACCATTCATCGCAAAAGCAAGTGTAACGGCAGGATTAAGATGCGCTCCTGAGACTTGACCAACTGCATATACACCTAGTGTTACACCAAGACCCCAACCAATCGCAATGACAATCCAATCAGCACCATTAGCATTTGTTTTTTTCAAGTTTACGTTCGCTACAACACCGCCACCCATTAGTAGCAATAGTGCTGTACCGAAAAATTCAGCTAAATAGACATTCATACTCATTCCTCCCTTTAGTAAAAAAAGAGACTGATATACGCATTAATCCCCGGAATAATACATATAAAAGTCTCTCATTCTCTCGTCTACTATTAACTTGAGTTTTATATTACACGCCAATGAAAACGTTGTCAACATATTAACTTTATTTTAAAAAAACGTTTTCATTCTTTATCTATAAAACAAAATGTCAATGTTAGATTAACTGTCGTAAATACGATTTTTAAGACGATTACCAAAGTGACCGTTCACTTGTCGTGATATAAGTTGCGCCATTATCAATAGCATGCTGAACTTCCTCTACGGTTTCAATTAAGCCACCTGCTATCACAGAAACACCTGTTTTTTCATGTATATGATGAATTACTTTATCTGCAATGCCGGGCAGTACTTCAACATAGTCAGGTTGAATGCGATCTATTAAGTCTATACTGCGTTCAAGTGCATGACTATCAATAATAAATACTCTAAATATAGTAAACACACCCAGTGCTTTTGCTTTCTTAATGACTTTTGTTTTAGTAGAAACGACACCCTTAGGTTGATACGTTTGAATAATATATTCAGCCGCAAATTCATCATGACTCATTCCTTTAATTAAGTCTATATGGACAAAAGGTTGCAGATGATTTTGTTTCATAAATTGCATCATGCCTTTAAAGTGACCAATATGTGTATCTAATAACACACATGTTTCATAATCTGTTTTAGCAAGCTTTTCTAAATCTTTCATCGACCGAATTGCGGGCAAAATATAAGGTTTCATCATTTTCTCCTTCATTAATTAATGTAATTCAATTACGATTGAATACGTTTAAATAAACGTTCAAGTTCATAGTTTGAAAAGTTAATAACAATTGGACGACCATGTGGACACGTAAAAGGATCTGACATTTCACTCAATTGTTCGATTAAATCAGCCATTTCTTCTTTTTTTAGATAATGATTCGCTTTGATAGATTTTTTACAACTCATCATTATCGCCGCTTCTTCTCTAAATTTTGCTATATTAACTTTTTTATGTTCAAGTACATATTCAATGAGATCTTTAATGATCTCTTCAACTTCTTCTTTAGGGAACCAAACCGGATAACTACTTACGATAAAATCATGACCTCCAAAAGGCTCTAAAAAGATACCAGCTTGATTCAGCTCTTCTTTATATTGATTAATAATATAGTACTCATCTTTAGAGAAATTAAATGTTAAAGGGATTAATAAATTCTGATTTTCATTTTCAACTTCGCCAATTTTGTCACGAAAATATTCATACTTAATGCGTTCTTGAGCCGCATGTTGATCAATCAAATACATCCCCTCTTCGTTTTGTGCAACAATATATGTGCCATGGACCTGACCCACAACTTCCATATATGGAATGCGTCGCTTCGGTTTATGATTCGAAACATTCTGTGTATGACTCAATTCATTTGTTGAAGACTCATCATATTCCAAATTTTGGGTTGTTTCACCATCATTTTCTAGTGATTGTAAAATTTCCTGCTGAGCTTGTGTCGAGGTATTATCTTGTATGGACTCCTTTTGTTCTTGTGAAGTTGAAATATAATCCTTAGGTTCTTCATTAACTATGACCTCTTTTTGAAGTTCATTATCATCTGCGACTTCATTTTTTGTCTGTTGCGCCTTATCAAACTCCATCTTCTGTTGTTCAAATTGTTCTAACACTTTTTTAGGTTCTCGTTTATGTGCCAAGTCATTTTTAGGAATCAGTACTTTATCTTTAAAAGCATGTTGTATTTTTTCGACAATTAAGTCATACAATTTATCTTCTTTAGATAAACGTACTTCTAATTTAGTTGGATGAACATTAACATCAACTAATATAGGATCCATTTCAATATTAAGATAAACAATCGGATATCGTCCTATCATTAATAAAGTATGATATCCTTCAACTACCGCTTTATTTAGTAAGAAATTTTTAATATAGCGTCCGTTGATAAATAACGAAATATAATGACGATTACTTCTGGAATGCTCAGGTTTTGCCACAAATCCTTCGATGTGATAATCACTTGTATCGCCCTCAATATGAACTAAATCTTTTGCCACTTTCATACCGTATATTTCTGCCATCACTTCATTGGTACGGCCAGATCCATTAGTACGTATAATTTCTTTATCATCATTTTTTAATGTAATACGGATATGGGGATGACTCATCGCCATACGATTGACAATATCAGTGATTTTTCCTAATTCTGTGTATAAACTTTTTATATATTTAAGCCGTGCAGGTGTATTATAAAATAGTGCGTCTACTTTAATATCTGTTCCTTTTCTAGCTTTTGCAGGTTTTTCTTCTAATATTTCACCATTCTCCGCATAAACTTCGTAACCATTCACACCATCAGGTGAGGTTTGGAGTGTGACTTTAGCTACTGAAGCAATACTTGCTAAAGCTTCGCCACGAAAACCTAAAGTTCGAATATGAAATAAATCCTCATCATCTTTCAATTTACTAGTCGCATGCCTGTGAAAAACTAATCCTAAATCTTCTTTTAAAATCCCAGAACCGTTATCTACAATACGTATAGATTGTATACCTGCTTCATGCGTCTCAATGTTAATTTCAGTTGCACCAGCATCGATACTGTTCTCCAATAATTCTTTCACGACAGAACTTGGACGTTCCACTACTTCTCCTGCTGCTATTTTATTGGCTAATGATGTGTGTAGTTCTTTAATTTTACCCACGTGCATCACCTTCTACTGTAGTCTATTTTGTAATTCACTTAATTTAACTAACGCTTCAATTGGAGTCATTTGTGAAAGATTCATAGCTTTTATTTCTTGCTCAATTTCACTTGAAACAGTTTCGTTTTCAAATAAATCAAATGATGTTTGTTCAAATGAAGGTTTTGCTTGAACCGTTTCTTCTTGCTTATCTTGATACATCTCATTAATATTTTCAACAGGATGATTATGATGTGACATTTCAAAATCATCAAGAATAACTTGTGCTCTTTGAATGACCTCGTTTGGTAAATCTGCCAACTTCGCCACTTGAATACCATAACTCTTCGCAACGGCACCTTCTTTTACTTTATGAAGAAAAATTAATTCGCCATGATGTTCATCAGCTGCGACATGTACATTTTTCAAAGTTTTAAGAGATTGGTCTAATTCTGTTAACTCATGGTAGTGCGTTGAAAATAATGTTTTGGCTTGAGACGTATTTGCTACATATTCAATCATTGCTTGTGCCAATGCCAATCCATCATACGTCGACGTTCCTCTTCCGATTTCATCAAATATTATTAAACTATCGGGTGTTGCATATTTTAATGCTTTTTGTGCCTCGAGCATCTCTACCATAAAAGTACTTTTACCTGAAACGAGATCATCTGCTGCGCCAATACGTGTGAAAATTTGATCAAAAACAGGGAGTATAGCAGATTGACAAGGGACAAACGCTCCCATTTGAGCCATTATACTAATAATAGCGACTTGTCTCATATAAGTTGATTTTCCTGACATGTTAGGCCCTGTAATTAAATATATGGATGTATCTTGATTTAATCGACAATCATTTGGAACATAGTCATTATAATCCATAACGCGTTCCACAACAGGATGGCGTGAATCAATCAATTCTAAAGTTTTATCCTCACTGAAACTAGGTCGAACATAATTGTATCGTTGCGCTATTTCCGCAAAACTTTGTAAGCAATCGAGTTCAGAAATGATTTTAGCTTGCTTTTGAAGTCGTGTAGTGAATGTTTTAACGTATTCTCTAAGTTCAGTAAATAATTGATATTCGAGTTCAATCGCATTATCTTCGGCTCCTAAAATAATGGCTTCTTTTTCTTTTAATTCATCAGTAATAAATCGTTCAGAGTTAGATAATGTTTGTTTTCTTTCATAACCAAACGCTTCAGCATCAAACTGTGCTAAATTCGCTCGTGTAATTTCAATATAATATCCAAACACCTTATTAAAACTAATTTTTAATGATTTAATACCTGTTCTTTCTCTTTCTTTCGTTTGTAATTCAGCAAGCCATTTTTTCCCATTTTTAGATGCATCTAGATATTGATCTAATGTTTGATTAAATCCTGTTTTAAATAACCCACCTTCTTTTACTGATATAGGTGGTTCATCAACCAAACTATTTTCTAGAACTTCTAATAAATCATCCAGTGGTTCTAAAGCATTAAAGTGTGCAATCGATTCATGCTCAATAGATTGAAGGAGGGACTTGATGGATGGAATTTGCGCGATAGAATGTTTTAATTGTACTAAATCTTTCGCATTAACATTTCCATAACTCACTCGACCTACCAAACGTTCAATATCATAAACTTCTGTTAAATAATCTCGTAGCGTATCACGTTCAATAAAATATTCAAGAAATTGATCTACAGCATCATGACGTTTTATAATTTCATTTTGTTGAATGAGGGGACGGTCTATCCATTGTTTCAGACGTCTTGCACCCATTGGTGTTTTAGTTTGATCCATTAACCATAATAGGGTTCCTTTTTTTGACTTCAATCTAATACTTTCCGTTAATTCTAAGTTCCGCTTCGCATAAAAGTCCATTTTCATATAATTGAGTGCTTCGTACACTTGTACATCTTCAATATGTGACAAATCTCGCTTTTGAGTTTCAAATACATAATCTAATAGTATTTGTACAGCACGATGCATGAGCGCATCTTTAATATGGTTAACTGCATATGTGGTGTCGGATATTTCTGATTTCACTGTAATGGTTTCAGTTATCATATTAAGTTGTCGTTTTAATGATTCACTTAACGGTTGATTCACTACAAGTTCATTTGGTTTAATAGTAGAGATTTCATTAATCAAAGTCCCTTCATCTTCAAAGTGAGTTACTTTGAGTTCACCTGTTGATATATCACAATAACTTAATGCGAATACATCATCCTGAATAAAACTTAGGATATAATTATTTTGATTTTCATCAACACCACCTTTTTCCATCACAGTTCCTGGTGTCACGATACGTACAACTTCTCGTTTAACCATCCCTTTAACTTGTCTAGGATCTTCCATTTGCTCACAAATCGCAACTTTATATCCATTTTGGATTAACGTTTCGATATATCGATCAGCCGAATGATAAGGTACACCTGCCATTGGTATCGGATTTTCTTTTTTAGCATCTCGTTTGGTTAAAGTGATTTCTAAAATACGTGAGGCTGTGATCGCATCGTCAAAGAAAAGTTCATAAAAGTCCCCTAATCTAAAAAACAATAAAGCATCTTCATGCTGTGCTTTTATATTTAGATACTGTTTCATCATCGGCGTTACATTTGACATTTTCTCACAATCCTTCTTATTCTCTTTTATTTTGAATGTATTCATTCTAACAAAATTTATCCATAACAACGAATAATATTTCTTTACAAACAATATAGGCTATGTATAAAAGAAGGCTGAAAGTATCTTTAATCACGAAACTTTCAGCCCTTCATTTTAAATTAATCGTCACTTTGTTTTAGTGCGAATTCTGTCAATAATTCCTCTTTTTTTAAGGAGTAAGAGTAACACGTAACTAATCGTAGCTCCTATAAAACTAGATACAATAAAGATAGTCATCATTGGTTTAATTAAAAAGTCATCAATGTGAAGTATCCATGCTAATGGTATACATACTAAGCTACCAATAATCCCTGTACCAATCACTTCTCCAATTGCTGCTACAAAGAGATGTCTATTAACGTAGTAAAAGAGGCTTCCTACAATCACACCAATCATACTTCCTGGAAACGCAAATACAGACCCTGTACCAAACATCACACGAATGAGTGAAGATAGAAAAGCTTGAGCTAATCCGTAAAATGGCCCTAGAAGCACAACACTTAATACATTAATAAAGTGTTGTACTGGTGCTGCTTTAATAGGTCCTAAAGGAATAATAATGACTGTACTTAAAACGACATTAACCGCAATAAACAAAGCTGTAAGTGTAAGCTTTCTCGTAGACAATTCACAATCACTCCTTTTTCTCTATTTCAATGTGATGTTGCAATCCAGTAGATAATGTTTTGATAACCAAATGAAGTAAATCGTTTACCTCTTCTTGTGATGCTCTAAACTCTGTTACTATAGGAATATCATCAATTTTATTCCGAATTGAATTGATTTTATCTTCTGAACGTCGATAAGCATTCGGTTTATCATAATTTTGAAAGTTTACAGATTGTTTTTGTGATTGCTTTAACTGGTTCATATAATTTAAAATGCGTGCATTTTTATGAATTTGCGTTTCAATATTTTGATAGTTTTGAACCATTTCCAAATTTTGTATACGATGAGATAAATTAGATGCTGCTTTTAAAATATCCTCTCGTGAATAAGTCATCTATTGTGTCACCATTGCTTGATTGCTTACACCAACAAATTCTCCGTTTAAAGAGAATTGTTTCGCTTCAATGATTTTAACGTCGACAATTTTGCCAATTACGTCACGTGGTGCGCGGAAGTTAACAAGTTTATTTTTTTCAGTGTAACCCGCTAGTACTTCTTCATCTTTCTTACTTGCACCTTCGCATAATACACGTACAGTTTTACCTTCGTATTGTTTTAATGCTTCTGAAGAATAAGCTGCTACACGTTTATTTAAACGTTGAAGACGCTCTTTCTTCACTTCTGTTGGTACATTATCTTTCATTTTAGCGGCTGGCGTACCATCACGTTGAGAATAGAGGTAAGTGTATGCATGTTCGAATCCAACTTCATCATATAATGATAATGTTTCTTCAAATTGCTCCCCTGTCTCGTTTGGATAACCAACAATAATATCTGTCGTTAAAGCTACATCTGGTATCGCTTCTTTAATGCGAGATACTAAATCTAAATAACTTTCACGTGTATATTTACGTCCCATGATTTTTAACACTTTATTATTACCTGATTGAACAGGTAGGTGAATATGCGGTACGATATTTCCGCCATTCGCAATAACTTCAATCATACGATCTGTAAAATCCCAAGGGTGACTTGTAGTAAAGCGCACACGTGGAATATCAATTTTAGAAATATCTTCAAGTAAGTCGCCTAATCCATATTCAATATCCTCTAAATCTTTACCATATGAGTTTACATTTTGACCAAGTAATGTAATTTCTTGGTATCCTTTACGCGCTAATTCACGCACTTCCTCAATAATATCTTGCGGACGACGACTACGTTCTTTACCACGTGTGAATGGCACGATACAATATGTACAGAATTTGTCACAACCATACATAATATTAACCCAAGCCTTAATATGACCTTCGCGAACTTTAGGTAAGTTTTCAATAACGTCGCCTTCTTTAGACCATACCTCAACAACCATTGCTTTAGATAAGTATGCTTCTTCTAAAATCTGAGGCAAACGATGAATATTATGCGTTCCAAAAATCATATCTACGTTTTGGTATGACTTCAAAATTTTATTAACAACTGACTCTTCTTGAGACATACATCCACAAACACCAATTAAACAATCAGGGCGCTCTTGTTTAATGTGTTTTAAGTTACCAATTTCACCGAAAACTTTATTTTCAGCATTTTCACGAATCGCACAAGTATTTAATAAGATAACATCTGCCACATTTATATCTTCAGTTGGTGTATACCCTAATGCAGTTAAGATACCAGCCATCACTTCTGTGTCATGCGCATTCATTTGACAACCATAAGTTTTAATTAAAAATGTACGACCTTTACCCATACCACGATATTTTTCATCGATTTGAAAATCTCTGTTATATTTAACTTCTTCTTTACCACGTTTTTTTGCTTCTTTTAAATTTGGTGGTTGATAAACGTGTTCAAATTCAAAATACTTACTATAGTCTTTTTCTGATTTATCTTTACGACTTGCTAAAACATCAATTGTTCCAGCTTTTCTTTGTTCTTCATTCACATGCAAAACCCTTTCTGCCCATATATCATTAGTTCATTATATTAAATATTCCACAAAAGTGCAAAGGGCCAAAACGATAGGTTTTAAAGCTTATTTTATATGTACTAGTCATATTTATTCGTAAGTGTATCTATGCTTATGCCCTCTGGCACATGATAGAATTTAACCTGACTCATCACGCTCGGCACTTCAAGTTCAACCATTCGATCATTCAGTTTTTGTACAAGAATGAGCAATTCACTCATCTCTCCTTCAATCGTCGTTTCTAAAGGCCCTACTCTGTATGTTAATCCAGATTGATCTATGATTGAAATCGCTTCATCTACATATGGAATCACATCTTCACCATTTGGCGTTTTAGGTATAATTTGAATACTCATTAATGTATCAATCATCAAAATCCCTCCATAATATGAATAAAAACATACTAAGATTCCTTATAGCTAAATCTTAGTATGTTTCTTAATTTTAAACAAATTGTTCAGTTAGCGCATCAAATTGTGCTTGATCAAGTTTTAAGTCTTTATGTGCAAGTGGTGTTTCGCCTAACTCACTAATTTGTGATTCATATGATGGTGTTTCAGTATCTTGATAAACAATTCCTTTAACTAATGATTCGTGTTCTAATACAGTTTGAATTGCCTTTTGTTTATTAGTTACATCATATCCTTCAATATCATCAATACTTGTTAAATGCTCTTTAAACCAATCATAAGTATTCACTTTATTGTACGTTACACAAGGAGAAAATACATTTACAAATGAGAAACCATCATGATTAATTGCATCTTCAATCATTTTTGTAAGTGCTTTGATATCACTTGAAAAACCTTGTGCAACAAAAGTTGCGCCTGAAGATAACGCAAGCTCTAATGGTGCTACATTTTGTTCAATACTTCCTTTAGGTGTTGTTTTAGTAATAAATCCAGGTGCTGAAGATGGTGAAGTTTGTCCTTTAGTTAAACCATAAATTTGGTTATCCATTACGATGTACGTAATGTTCATGTTTCGACGTAAGGCATGAATTGTATGACCCATACCAATTGCATAACCATCTCCATCGCCACCTGATGCAATCACTGTTAAGTCACGGTTTGCCATTTTGACACCTTGTGCTAAAGGTAATGCGCGACCATGAATAGAGTGCACACCATATGAATTGACATATCCTGACAAACGTCCTGAACAACCGATACCCGTAATCAATGCAACGTCTTCAGGTTCTAATCCAACATTTGCGGCTGCTTTTTGAATTGCTGCTTGTACTGAGAAGTCACCACAACCTGGACACCAATTCGGTTTAACATTATTTCTAAAATCTTTAAATGTTGCCAATTACACTCTCTCCTTTAATGATTTTAATATTTCTTGACCTTTACTTTCAATCTCATGAGGTAAGAATGGTGTACCGTCATACTTCACTTGATTCACTAATTTATCTCCTAAATTAACATTCATTTTAATAATATTCGCAAGTTGACCTTGATAGTTATGTTCAACGACTATTACTTTTTGAGCTTTATCTACCGCTTCTTGGATCATTTGACTTGGGAATGGATGAAGTTGACGAATTTGTAAATGATTCACTTTATGGCCGTCATTTTCTAATCGTTGCACACCTTCATCGATAGCGCCTTTTGTAGAGATAAACCCTAAATACAGTATATCAGCTTCCTCATGTTGCAATTGACCTTCTACAGGACGATCGATTAATAAGTTTGCAGTTTTACGCATACGTTTGTCCATTTGGTTATGACGGTTTTCTGCATTTTCACTTGGTTTACCTTCTTCATTATGTTCAACACCTGTGACATGATGTATACCACCTTTAACCCCTGGAATAGGTCTTGGTGAAATGCCTGATGCTGTAAGTGCATAACGTTTAAAATAACCTTTATCTTCAGGATCACGTTCAATATCCTCTGTAATTGTTGTGTCGCGTTTAATTTCAACTTTACTATAATCTAATTGTGGTACTGTTTGTTTACCTAAAGAAAGCTGTAAATCGCTTAGTAGAATTACTGGACATTGATATGTTTCAGCTAAATTAAATGCCTCAGCAGTTAAATAGAAAGCATCTTCTGCATCAGTAGGTGCAATGACAATTTTTGGAATATCTCCATGTGTTCCGTAAATCATTTGCATTAAGTCGGATTGCTCTTGTTTAGTTGGAAGTCCAGTTGATGGTCCACCACGTTGTGTATTCATAATCACAAGCGGTGTTTCAGTCATTCCTGATAAACCAATCGCTTCCATCATTAAAGATAGTCCTGGTCCAGCAGAAGCTGTAAATGCACGTACTCCCGCATAGTTAGAACCAATTGCCATTGTCGCTGCTGCAATTTCATCTTCAGTTTGAATGACAGTTCCTCCAACTTTTGGTAAATTATCAATCATGTATTCCATAATCTCTGAAGCAGGTGTAATTGGATAAGCCGCCATAAATCTTGAACCACCGGCAATTGCACCTAATCCAATAGCATCGTTACCAATCATATATAGATGCGGTGAACCACTTCCAGCTTCAAGTTCAAAATCACCTTCAATATCCGACAATTGCGCTTGCATCAATTGATAACCTTCTTCTAAAGCTTGAATGTTCAAGTCAACAACTTTTTGACCTTTCTTTTCAAACATGTTTGTAATTAAATCTTTAAATGTTTCCGTATTAAGATGCATTAACGCAGCAGTCGCACCAATCGCTACCATGTTTTTCATTAATGTTGTACCTAATTCTTTAGCTGTTTCTGTAAATGGTACGCTAATAAGTTGCGCTTTAGCCCCTTCTGGCTTTTCTGGTTTCGCTTTACTATCAGCTAAAATCACACTATCAGAACGCATTTCGTGATGATTTAACTCAATTGTCTCTTGATCAAATGCAACGAGAATATCTAAATCATCGCTAATGGCGTGAACAGGCGTTGTTGAAACGCGGATTTTATTGTTAGTATGGCCACCTTTAATACGACTTGAGAAATGACGATAGCCGTATAAATAGTATCCTTTTCGGTTCATAGCAGTCGCGAAGATTTCACCTGTTGATTCGATACCTTCACCTTGCTGCCCACCAACTTTCCATGATACTTGAGATTTCATAGATTTAGCCTCCTACACGTTTAATTCATACAATATCATAACAAAATAACCCACGATTTTCCTTAAAATCTAATGGGTTATTCTAAAATTCATACTAATGGAGGATATAATTGTCAAGATTCCTCCTATTCTTGCTTTATATTTTATTCAAAAGGATGATCATCATTAATGAGCACGCGTTCAATGCGTTGCGCTTTTCCATCTCCATTCATATCTATTACGACTCCCGACAACACACTTCTTCCTTCATCAGGAACAACATGTCGTTGTGGTAAACTTGTGATAAATCGTGTAATTACTTCATCACGGTTTATACCTAAAATACCATCATAATAGCCAGTCATCCCAACATCTGTAATGTATGCAGTACCTTCATCTAAAATACGTTCATCGGCTGTTTGAATGTGAGTATGTGTGCCCACTACCGCACTCACACGTCCATTCAGATACCAACCCATAGCATTTTTTTCAGATGTCGTCTCTGCGTGAAAATCAACAAAAATATAGTCTGTTTCTTTTTGTGCCGCTTTAATTAATTGATCAGCTTTCTTAAAAGGATCATCAATATCAGCCATAAAGCTACGCCCTTGTAGGTTAATAATCGCTAACTTTTTATCATTAATTTTTATAATTCGCATCCCTACTCCAGGCGCTTCTTCTGGAAAATTAGCAGGTCTGACCATACGTTTTGCTTCATGGATAAATTCATATATTTGACGTTGACCATATGTATGATTACCCATCGTCATAAAATCAACACCATCTCTTAATAGTTGTTTATAAATTTTTTCAGTGATACCTTTACCATGAGCTGCATTTTCAGCATTTACGATTGTAATAGTAGGTCGGTACTTTTGTTTGATTCTAGGTAATAGTGTGCTTATTGTTTCACGGCCAACCTTACCTACAATATCTCCAATAAACAAGATTCTCATATCGTGTTACGTCCTCTCTATTCATTAGTAGATCCATTCTCAACTACTAATTGTTCTCTTGTTTATTTTAACTTTCTGAAGTTTGATGTCAACATGTTATGATGAACAATAAACGAGACAATCCAATATTCTTTCCATTGCATACAATTTTACAATCATATTCGTTCTAAATGTACATTCAATGTATTACTCGCGATGAGTTGATGAATGATTAATTTTGATATACTAGGGTAAATATGTGATAGGTTAGAATGAATATAGAAGTAAATAGTTTAAATTAAAAAGGCTAACGTTCTATAAACTAACCTTAAACATGTCATTCATTAAATTAAACTTAGGAGTTGTTTTTTACGTATGTCAATTAATATCGATCCGGAAAAATTTGCTGAATTAGTCGTTAAAGCGAATCCGTCTAAAAAAGAAAGCGCTGAAGATATCGCAAAAGATGGCCTTGAATTATATATCAATGCATATCGACTTGCTGAACGTTATGCAAACATTTCTTCAAATAATATGGATACATCTAGCGCATTACAAGAGCTACGAAATACTGAACTTGGACTTTGTGAATAGATTTTAAATCATATGTATTTAAGTTATAGCATATATACAATTATTGAATATAGTCTAATTTAAACAAACAAAAAATAAGGTTAATACATTTTTGGTGTGTTAACCTTATTTTTTATTTAATGTCATTAAAAAAGTTAGAATAAAAGCTTTTAAAACCTGGATAGAGGCAATAAAGTCTTTTACTCTAACTTTCATTTAATCATTATTTTGCATATTCAATTGCTCTCGTCTCACGAACAACTGTCACTTTTATATGTCCTGGATATTGAAGTTCACTTTCAATTTGGTTTTTAATGTCACGTGCTAGTCGATGTGATTTCAAATCATCAATCTCTTCAGGTGATACAATAACACGGATTTCTCGACCAGCTTGAATTGCGAACGCCTTTTCAACGCCATCATAACTTTCTGAGATTTCTTCAAGACGCTCTAGTCGCTTAATATAGTTTTCTAGAGTTTCTTTACGTGCTCCTGGGCGCGCAGCTGATAATGCATCTGCTGCCGCGACTAAAATAGCAATGATAGATGTAGGCTCAACATCACCATGATGTGAGTGTATCGCATTAATTACAGTTTCAGATTCATTATACTTTTTAGCGAGTTCTACACCAATTTCAACATGGCTACCTTCAACTTCATGGTCAATTGCTTTACCCACGTCATGAAGTAACCCTGCTCGTTTTGCTAAAGAAACATCTTCATTCAGTTCTGCTGCGAGCATACCTGTTAAGTGTGCAACTTCAATTGAGTGCTTAAGCACATTTTGACCGTAACTTGTACGATAATACATCCGTCCTAAAATTTTAATTAAATCTGGATGCATATTGTGTACATTCAGTTCGAACGTCGCAAACTCTCCAGCATCTCGTATAATCTCATCAACTTCTTTTCTAGCCTTTTCAACCATATCTTCAATGCGTCCTGGATGAATACGTCCATCAGAAACTAAATTAATTAAAGCTGTTTTTGCAATTTCTCTTCGAATTGGATCGAATCCAGATAAAATAACAGCTTCAGGTGTATCATCAATGATTAGATCGATACCGGTTAATGTTTCAAGTGTACGAATGTTTCGACCTTCTCTACCGATAATACGTCCTTTCATTTCGTCATTTGGTAAATTAACGACAGAAACTGTAGATTCAGAAGTGTGATCTGCAGCAAAACGCTGAACTGTAGTAGCTAAAAGTTCTTTTGCTTTTTGATTTACTTTTTCTTTAGCTTCTTGTTCTTTTTCTTTAAATAACACCGCAATATCTTGTGACAATTCTTCTTCAACACGTGAAAATTGTTCCTCACGCGCTTCTTCTTGCGTGAGACCGGAGATGCGTTCTAATTCTTGTTCGTGCTTCATTATTATAGATTGAACACTACTCTCTTTAACATCTACTTGTTGTTGTCTTTCTTCAAGCTTAGACTCTTTTTCTTCTAAAATCTCATCTTTTTTATCTAATAAATCAGATTTCCGATCAAGATTCTCCTCTTTTTGAAGAAGCCGAGATTCTTGTCTTTGAAGCTCTCCCCGTCTTTCTCTAAGTTCATTCTCTGAACGTTCACGAAGCAATTGGTTTTCTTCTTTAGCCTCGATTAATTTTTCCTTTTTCAGGTTTTCTGCTTCTTTGTTTGCTTGTTCAATAATATCTCTAGCGGTACCCTTAGCTTGAGTTAATTTTTGATGTATCAAGTTTTGGGCGATAAAGTATCCAACAACAACTCCTAGAATAATACCCAATATAATGAGTAAGAGGCTTAATAAATTCACACAAACACCTCCTTTTTCTAGGATTTCTACTGTATATCAATAAAAATTATATGATTATATGAATAAAATAAGAATCATACAACTTCAATTGTACGTTTTGAAAAGTGAAAAATCAAGGTTTCCGCCAATAATGCATCAAATTGTTCTACGTTTTATTGAAAATAAAAGGAGCAAATAGAGAAACCTAAACAAAAGGACTTCTCATTTACTCCGTTATCAAATTAAGCTATTATTATTCAGTTTCGTCAAATAACGTTTTAGGTTCTTCTTGGCTTTCTTGACTTTCTTCTACATCACCATCGAAAATACCTAATTTTTCTCGCAATTGACGATCAATAGCATCTTCAATTTGAGGATTTTCTTTTAAAAATTGTTTAACGTTTTCTTTACCTTGGCCCATACGTTCACCATTATATGAATACCAAGCGCCCGATTTATCAACAATATCGTATTGAACACCTAAATCAATCAATTCACCTTCACGAGAAATTCCTTTACCATACATAATATCGACTTCCGCAACTTTAAATGGCGGTGCTACTTTGTTCTTCACAACTTTTATTTTAGTTCTATTACCAACGATATCTTGACCTTGTTTAAGTTGCTCAGCACGTCTAACCTCTAAACGTACAGAACTATAGAATTTTAAAGCACGGCCACCAGGTGTTGTTTCCGGGTTACCAAACATAACCCCCACTTTTTCACGGATTTGGTTGATAAAAATAGCTGTAGTTTTAGATTTAGAAATGGCTGCTGAAAGTTTTCTAAGCGCTTGAGACATTAAACGCGCTTGTAAACCAACATGTGTGTCTCCCATTTCTCCTTCGATTTCTGCTTTTGGTGTTAGTGCAGCTACTGAGTCTACAATTACAATGTCTACTGCGCCACTACGTACAAATGCTTCTGCTATCTCAAGACCTTGTTCACCATGGTCTGGTTGTGATAAATATAAATTGTTAATATCTACACCTAGAGCTTCTGCATAAACAGGATCTAAAGCATGCTCAGCATCAATGAAAGCCGCAATACCACCATTTTTTTGAACTTCTGCAATTGCATGTAACGCAACTGTAGTCTTACCAGAACTCTCAGGACCATAGACCTCAATAATACGTCCTTTCGGATAGCCACCAACGCCCAATGCGTGGTCTAAAGTGACAGAACCACTTGAGACACTTGAAACACGTCGATCCTTATTATCACCGAGTTTCATAACAGCACCTTTACCAAATGATTTTTCCATATTTTTTATTACTGTATCTAAAGCTTTTTGACGTTCGTTATCCAATCTAGGACCTCCTCTAATACGAAATTAACTTACTTTTACTATACACGTTCTCTTCATAAATTACAAACATTTTGCGAATATTTGTTCGTATTTTTTCGAACTTATTATCCATATAAACGAACACACGTACCTTAAAATGAAGCAAATTACTTAATTTTGTTGTGATTTTATCCAATTTAACCATTCAATCATCACATAATTTTGACTTCTGTCTCTTTGTAAATTTCGTTCATGACTCATTTTAAATTGACGTTTGTATACTTGATTTCCTTTTACAAATCCGACGTATACAGTATTCCCTTTTGAGAGGATACTAATCGCTTCAGATGTATTAAATAATTGTTGAATAAAGAATCCACTATACTTTAATTGTTCATCTATTGAAAGGTTATGGTCTAGAAATACGTCATGGTCAATTAAATAACCTTTCAATACATGATTTAAATCTTCTTGTTTCAATCTACTATATAAATATCCTTGTGTTACACCATCATATAATGCAATCGGATTTTTCTGATGATCCATCACTGCACGCTCAGGGGTCGTGTCATTAGAACCGTAGTAATATGTGCCGACACGTCTTAAAATTTCATTCTTAACTGGTTCAATACGTTTTTGGCTTGCCGCTTCAGAAACATCATTTGCAGTTAAACGAATAGTTACTTCATGCGTACCTGCTAAAGGTGCAATCGTCGGATTTTCTTGTTGATCAATTAAATCGATGAGTTCTGTTTCAATTTGTGATTCGCCAATACCACAAAATCTAAGCACTTCTGAAAAGATTGTGTGCCCTTCTTGATGAAGTAAAGGCATCAAACCATTATTTACCATAGGTTTCATTTCTTTAGGTGGTCCAGGGAGCATGACAACTTTTTTATTTTCATGTTCTAAAAATATTCCAGGTGCCATTCCAACCTCATTTTTCAAAACTGTTGAGCCCTCAATAACTAATGCTTGTTGTTCATTATTAGGTGTCATTTCTTTATCTTGAGATTTGAAATAATTTTTAATATAAGTTAGCGCTTCTTCATCAATTATTAGCTCTTTATGCAGTGTTTGGGCCACTGTTTGTTTCGTTAAATCATCTTTAGTCGGTCCTAGTCCTCCTGTAAATATTAAAATATCAAATTGTTCTAATGCTCTTTTCGTCACTTTTTCGAGTCGTTCTGGATTATCACCTACAACAATATGTTCTTTTACATGATATCCTGCTTCATTTAACTTTTTAGATAAATATTGTGCATTAGTATTCGCAATTTGTCCTAATAATAATTCTGATCCTACAGCTATAATACATACATCCATATTTCAGTCTCCTTATTTTTAATTATTACAACAATGACAAAAGGGTTAGTCCTTTAAGTACTTAACCTAAGCATAATAGCCACAAGAGCTGAAGTATTGAACTTGCATGTCTCTATAGTCTTTTGCCATAACTTGGCTCTATTACACTTATTTAGATACTTAAGTCTAACCCTCAAATTAATTTCGTTTATCTTGTAAAAATACATCTTTACCTTTATAGAAGTATTCGATACCCGATAATACTGTAAAGAACACACCGATGTATAATAACACTTGTCCAAGTGAAAAACCAATCCATTGACTCATTGGCTCTCCTAATAAAATAAGTATTAATGCAATCATCGTAACTGCTGTTTTAATTTTCCCAAGTTGCCCGGCAGCACTTACAAAACCTTGTTCAATTTGTAAAAGACGTAAGCCTGTAACTGCAAATTCTCTTGCAATAATAATTACTGCTACAACTGAACTTGTGAGTTGTAACTCAACTAATACAATTAACGCTGCAGATACTAATAATTTATCTGCAAGTGGGTCTAAAAACTTGCCCATATTCGTAACTAATTGCCATTTGCGCGCTAGATAACCATCTACAAAATCACTTAATGAAGCTATAATAAAGATGATACCACTAATTAGAAACTCAATGCGTACAGATTGACCTCCTAATATCTGAACATGACCTAGTCCAAAATGAGCTAATGCAAATAGCATAAAAATTGGGATTAAAATAACACGAAATAATGTTATTTGATTAGGTAAATTCATTTCTTTTCCTCTTTTCAATTTCTTTTACATAATGTTCAATTATAACATAAATGTTAATAGCCCCCAAAATAGTGCTGTAATCACAACAAACACACCCATAATTATACTTAATTGCTTCGCTTCTAAATCTTTATGAGTTGTATTTGTGTAAGGTTGGTGTGACAAATTAATCAAAGCGTTTTGCGCATCATTGGAAGAGGTTGGAAACTCGTCTTCATGCTGTTTAAAAAGATTTCGTGTATCTGTATTTACTGCATGTGCGTATTTCATTATAAATCCTCTAGCATAATTAGGATTTGAGAGTGCGTTGAATTGATTTTTTTCAATTTTTTCAAGCGTCTCTCTTTGGATATGTGTTCGCTTTTCAAGTTCATTCAATGTCATACCAAGTCTTTCTCGTTTACCTTTTAAGACCTCACCAATTAATTTCAAAGTCATTCACTCCTTTTATAATGACCCAAATCCATCACCGAAGCCATCTCCAAATCCTCCAAAAGGATCACCAAAATCAAGATTATTTTTACTTTTTACCGTCTTTTGTTTCATTGCTTCATATTCAATTTTTTGATTTTCTTCGGCTCTAAGTTCGATAATATAATCAAAGTCGTCCATGATATAATCACTAGTTTCCACAAATAAATCAGGGTGTTCTACCACTTTTACTGATGGCAAGGTCATGACTTCATTAACCAGCTCTTGATGTTTAGGATTACGTTCTCTCGCCGTTACAGCACCATCAATGATATAAACATGATCTTTATCATATTCTCCTTTAATTAAAGAGCTTCTCACCGTTTGTTTAATTAGTGTTGAACTGATAAATAACCATTTTTTATGCGCAGATACACTTCCCGCTACAATCGATTCTGTTTTTCCGACACGTGGCATTCCACGTATACCAATGAGTTTATGACCGTCTTCTTTGAAAATTTCTGCCATGAAATCTACAAGTAAACCCAGATCATCTCGTTCGAAGCGGAATATTTTTTTATTGTGCTTATCTTGTTTCACATAACGTCCATGTCTAACAGCTAATCGATCTTTAAGTTCTGGCTCTCGTAATACACGAAGTGAGATGTCATCTATTTCTTTTAATAACGTTTCAAAGCGTTTCACCTTTTCAATACTATCTGATTTGATAATAAAGGCACGTATTGATTTGTCAATACCATTAATCGCGCCAATATTGATACCCATCATCCCTAGTAAACTGGAAACATCACCTAATAAACCTTCTCTATTGATATTAATATGATATTCTAAATACCATTCTTTCTTCTCTCTTTGAATCATTAGTGTCACCCCTTGTTTTCCACTATTTTTAAACCATTATAACAGATTACAAATACCAACCACCATTAATTCTTTGTACTGTACCGGTAATACTTTTAGCGTTTGGGGATAACAAGTACATTATAGAATGTGCGATTTCTTTAGGATGAATGAGACGATTTTGTGGTAACTCCTCTAATAATAACTTATAATCTTCATCATTTAATTGATTAGTCATTGTTCCTTCAACTGCTCCTGGAGCTATAGCATTGACAGTGACATTTGTTTTTACAAGCTCTTGACTTAAAGCTTTTATAAAACCAATTTGCCCAGCTTTCATAGTTGAATAAATTGTCTCAAAACTCGCTCCCATTTCTCCCCATATTGATGACACCACAATAATGCGTCCTGAATCACTTGCCATCAATTCTGAGAGAAAATACTGGGTAATTTTAATCAAATTGAAAACATTGATCATATATGTTTCATGAATCATTTCATTGGTCATGTCTTGTAATAATCCAAACTGACTTTTACCACTTACATAAATTAATGCATCAATATTTTTAATATCTTTAAACACTGCATCTAATTGAACTTCTTTCGATACGTCTAACTTCAAAAATTGAACAGGCTCTCCATGATATAAGTTTTGTAACTCCACTATCGATGTTTGATTATACGTTAATACAACTTCATATCCATATGAAAGAAGGTCCTGCGTCACCGCACGACCTATCGTTCCAGAACCACCAATTACGAGTGCTTTCAATTTTCCTTCATCTCCAAACGACTATCTACCATTTCATTTAAGTCAATATGTTTCGTAACTGTCTCATTTAAACTCTCAATAGAAATCTCATCAACTATTTCAAGTAATTCAAATAGACTCACACCATCGAAATAAAATTTGGTGTATTGGTTCGCGATATATTCAGGAGCATTTAAACTTGAAATATATTCACCTATAAACTGGCGTTTTAATAAATCAAAGGCCTCTTGATCTTTAATATGACCTATACTTTGTTTTAATTCATGAACTAAACGATTTTTGAGTGAATCTACATCAGGTGTCGCTGAAGCAATAAGTGAAAAACTATACGACGGTTCAATGACTGTTTGATAACTAAAAGTATCATCTATCAATTCATCTTCAAGCAATGATTGGTAAAACTCAGTTTCTTCACCAAAAATCATTTCAAAAAAGAATGAGATTTCAATATCTTCTTTAACACGTTGACGATGTGTTAAATCTAATAATTTATTTTTGAAACCTAGCATTAAACGTGATGATTGTAATGGCATCGTTTCAGTTACTTTACTTTCAAATATATGTTTAGGTTCTTCTAAAGGATCTCTTACAATTTCAGGCTGTGCTTCAATTTGTCTTTTATTTTCATGAGTTTTCACTAATTCATAAATTTCTGTTGGTTCAACGTTACCAACTACAAATAAAACCATATTCGAAGGATGATAGAATGTTTCATAACATATATACAAATCTTCTTTTGTGATTTCATAAATACTTTCAACACTACCTGCAATATCTATCTTTATTGGATGATTATGATAAAGTGCTCTTAGTGTATTAAACATAAGGCGATAACCAGGTTGTTCTTGGTACATCTTAATTTCCTCTGCGATAATACCTTTTTCTTTTTCAACAGATGCTTCAGTGAAATAAGGTGTTTCAACCATGTTTAATAAACGAATAATATTATCTTCTATATGATTTGTTGCACTGAAAAGGTAACTTGTACGATCAAAAGTAGTAAATGCGTTAACTTGTGCATCATGTTTAGCAAATTGAGTAAACAAGTCACCCTCTTCTTTTTCAAATAATTTATGTTCTAAGAAGTGAGCAACACCATCTGGCACTGTTACAAACTCATCTGATTGATGCGGTTTAAAACGCGAATCTAAAGAACCAAACTGAGTTGTATACGTGACAAATGTTTTTTGAAAATCACGTTTAGGAATAATAAATACATTTAATCCATTTTCTAAGGTAGAATGGTAGACAGTTTCATCAATTTGTTCGTAATACTTTTTATGCATGCTCTTCACCACGCTTTGTTAAAATATAAGTCGTATCCAAGTATGCTGATTGACATACGTTTTTTATATCTTGCTTTGTCACTTTTAATATTTTTTCCTCAAAATGACTGTCTTCATCACTTGTAGGTAATAAAATTTGATTATGCATCATTTCTATAATATTTTTAGGTCTGTCTTTTCCTTCTTTACGATGAGAAAGAATCACTTTTTTCGCAAGATTTAATTGGGCCTCTGTAAATTCACCCCGTTTAAAACGTTCGAATGCATCGATGATTGTGTCTTTAGCGAGTTGATATTCTGATGAAGACACACCACTAATCACAAATAAATAGCCATTTTTCCCATCAATTTGTGAATGAATAGAATAGGCTAAACTTTTTTGCTCACGTACTTCATTAAATAATACTGACGATGGATCCCCACCAAACATCATATTAAATACAACAAAAGCATAAAAATCTGGTTCCCCCATTTGAGTTTTAAATCGATACCCCATATTAAGTTTAGCTTGATCAATATCATCAGTTTCAATGACTTCATTTGGTACAGCATGTCGTACTGCGTTTTCATCAAATGTTATCGCATTATATGTAAATGGTTTAAGATTAAATATAGACTCTATATATGCTTTTGTGGCATTTTCATTAATATTACCAACTATGTAAACTGAGCATTCATCATTTGCAAGCATTGATTGATATGTTTTATAAATATCCTCAGTAGTAATTGAATCAATAAATTCAAGCTCTCCTGCTGCCATATATCGATATGGATGTGCTTCAAACATATGTTGAAGTAAGCGAATAAATGCAATTTGTGACTTATTATCTTCTAGCGCCTCTAACTTTTTCTTGAGCAAACGCTTTTCTTGCCTTACATAAGTTTCATTAAAAGCGCCATGATCAACTAGAGGATTAAGTATAACTTCTTTTAAAAGATCGATGCCCTTTTTAAATAATGGTTCGTCATCTAATAAGTAACGTTCATTTACAATTTCTAGTGTAATTGTAATCACATGTCTATCTTTAAATTTTGAAACATAACTATTCAAATATGCACCGTATAATCGTGATAAATGTTGATTCAAAGCCTTATCTGTTGGAAATTGTTGGGTTGCACGAACCAATAACTTACTTAACAAAGAACGTTTTGTCATTGTTTCAGGGTTTAAGGGTGCCATAAATTTAAATGTAATTGTTGTTGTTTTAAACTTAGTTGTCGGATAAATTCGTATATGATTTTGATTATGTTTATCTTGACTTAACAAATAATCTCCTCCTTCTTGGTGTTTATATACTATAGACGTTTTCGAATGGTACGAAACTTAACCAGACTACTTTTAAAGTAGTTTAGAGAATATAATATTGGAACATCATTTTCTGTATAATGGACTTGTTTTAATAACATTAACCCATCTTTTGGATCTGAATTAAGGGTTTCTGAAATATAGGGTTCATAGCTAATTGCTTCAATTTCAGTCTCAGCATAAGCAATTTCCTGCCCTATCTCAGATTCAATTACTTTTAGAATTGACATTTGTTGATCGTGTTGACTAAATTCCTTCATTACATCTGCTGCTACTTTATCCAAACAGTAAACGACCGGTTTATCATCAGCTGTACGGATTCGTTCTATTACTGTCATGTTGGAATCTGAAGGCAGGTTCATGATTTTCATATCCTCGTACGAAACTTTTTCTTCCCCTAAACTTAGAAAAATTGTACCATGTTGATAACCTTTTTCAGAAATCATACGACCAATACTTAAGAGCTCATCAAGTGGATAAAAAAAAGGTTGAGGCACCTTAACATGTGCACCTTCTTCAAAATTTTCAGTTACGATTTGTTCCGTAACTAGTTCACGAATAGCCTCTTCAACATCATCAGTCGATACATCACAAGATTTAGCTAAATCGAGCACACCTGGTAAAGCATCACCAGGTTTTAATTGCTCGTTGTCAATATTTTTCAGGATCCATTCTTTTACTTTGTTAATATTAGGATTTACAGACATGAATTAAACCTCACTTTCGTTAAAATCAATTAATACTTGCCGTGGCTTACTTCCCTTTTGGGGACCAATAACTTGATTATTTTCTAAATCATCCATAATTCTTGAAGCACGATTATACCCTATTCGAAATTGTCGTTGCAGTAATGATGTACTGGCTCTTTGTTTTTCAACAACGAATAAGTAAGCATCATGATACAGTGGGTCATCACTTTCTGAAGCTGATTGCTCAGATTGATGGTCTGGCTCCATTTCTTTAACGTAATTAGCTTGTTGTTGTTTAACAACATAATCTACAACTTTTTGTACTTCACTATCACTTAAAAAGGCACCTTGTACACGCGTTCTCGATGATCCACCATTTTTAATAAATAGCATATCACCTTTACCAAGTAACTTTTCTGCCCCGCCACTATCGATTATCGTTCTAGAGTCCGTTTGTGAGCTGACAGCGAATGCGATTCTGGATGGAATATTGTTTTTGATTAAACCTGTAATAACATCTACTGACGGACGTTGAGTTGCGATGATTAAATGTATCCCTGCAGCACGTGCCATTTGCGTGATTCGCGTGATTGCAGTTTCAACATCTTTACCTGCAACCATCATTAAATCAGCTAACTCATCAACAATTACTACAATATAAGGTAGTAATGGTTCCTTTTCATCTAAATCTTTATTTTTAGTCTTAATAAACGCGTTATACCCTTCAATATTTCTTGTTCCTGAATGTTGGAATAAATCATAACGACGTTCCATTTCACTTACAACTTTCTCAAGTGCTTGTGATGCTTTGTGTGGATTTGTAACAACGGGCGTTAATAAATGAGGAATACCATTGTATACATTAAGTTCCACCATTTTAGGATCAATCATCATTAATTTGACTTCATGTGGTTTGGCATTTAACAAAATACTAGTAATAATCCCATTAATACATACAGATTTACCGCTTCCCGTTGATCCTGCCACAAGTAAGTGTGGCATTTTATTTAATTCTGCTGTGATAGGTTCACCTGATATATCTCGGCCAAGCGCGACTTCTAATTTGTTAGCTGTTGGAAATCGCTCATCTAAAACTTCTTTTAAAGTGACTAATGCTATTTTAGAATTTGGCACTTCAATTCCGACAGCAGACTTTCCTGGGATTGGGGCTTCGATTCGTATATCTTTAGCTGCGAGAGCCAATGCGATATCACTATGTAAATTAACAATCCGACTCACCTTAACACCTTGAGCAGGTTGTACTTCATATTGTGTCACGGCAGGTCCAATTTTAATTTGTGTTACTTTTGCTTTTACCCCAAAGTTATTTAACGTCGTTTCTAAAAGCTTCCCTTTTCTTTGAACTTCGGCTTTAGAAGTTGTTGCTTGTTTTTTTGGTGTATCTAGAAGTGACAACGGTGGCAACTGATATGCATCATTTTCAACTTCACCTGCTTCAGAAATTGAACCTTCACTTTGAACTGCTTCTGTTTCTTGACTTTGTACATTAGTCCGTTGTTGCGTTCTAGATTTCTTATTACTCCGTGATTGTCTTGATGGAAGATTCGTATCTTCATGAGCATTCTCAGTTGATGTTTCTTCTGGTACATCATTACTTGCTTTTGAACTAAAAATAGGAATATTCGGATACTCTGATACTTCTTGTACTGTGTCATGCGTTTGTACTTCTGGGAAATCCGAAACATCTTTTACTTCTTCTTTTTGCTCAATTTGTTGTTGGCGCTTAGCTTCTCGTTGTTCTAAACGTTTTAATCTTCTATTTTCACTATGGTTTTGATAAGAGGTATAAGCTCGAGCGAGATGATTTTTGGTTTGAGACGCAAAAACTTTTGACACATCTCTGTGACGTTTCTTACGTAATAAGATAACGCTTGAAATTAATAGTAAAATTGCAATGAACACAACGCCCACGATTGAAATAAGCGGTGTTAATAATTCTACTAAATAGTATCCTATTAATCCCCCACCAAAATTTGGCAATATAGATTTTTGATATTGCTGATACACAAATGATAGTACAGGTTCACGTTTAGCTTGTGTACCACCAAAGATCAAATAAATAAGCTGACTGAATAATAGTAATGCAAAAGCGAGTACAATTGATCCTGATAATCGTCTTGTTTTAGGTAGTTTGCCATTATAAGCTAAAAATCCAGTTGCTAACATCAATAAAACATAGATTAAGTAGCGTGGCCAACCAAATAAATAATTAAAAAAACTATCTATGGCAACGCCTACTATACCTAACTGAAAAATACCTAATAACAAAAGAATCACAAAAATGATTGCCAATCCAAAACGTAACGGTGTATCGTTCTTCTTCTTTTGAGCAGTACGTCTTTTAGTATTAGATCGCTTCGTATTACGTTTTTTCGCTTTGGGCATTCATTGTCACCTGCTTCTTTCTCAATTTGATACTGATTAAAATGAGAAGGGGCTGGAACATAATAATTGATGCTTTGAGCACCATTCATAGTGCCTCAAAAGCAGGATTTTGTCCCAACCTCTTACATCTTTTTGTTCAATGTTCTGTACTTAATTTTACAAAATGACCTAACCGACTTTTATTTAAATTTCTGATATCACAGGGATAATCATCGGACGTCTTCTTGTGCTCTCGAATAATAATTTACTAATTTGGTCACGCATGTTTTGTTTCATTTCAGACCATTCAATACGTTTTTCTTGAAGTCCTGCTTCTACGATTTCACGTACTTTTTCTTCAGCTTCTTTTAATAAAGCTTCACTTTCTCTCACATAAACAAATCCTCGTGATTGAATTTCAGGACCTGCCGCAATACGTTTATTTTTAGGATCTAATGTCACAACCGCGATAAAAATACCATCCTCAGCGAGTAAATGACGGTCTCGTAAAACGATATTACCTACGTCACCTACACCAATACCATCAATTAAAACATTACCCGCATTTACTTTCTCATTTAACAGCATATCTTTATCATCAAAGTTAATAACATCACCTGATTCAGCTAAGAAAATCTTTTCGGCTGCAACTCCACTTTCACTAGCAAGTTTTGCGTGAGCGATTTGCATTTTAAACTCACCTTGTACTGGAATGAAATATTCAGGTTTCATAATATTTAACATCATTTTTAATTCTTCCATACAACCATGGCTTGAAGCATGAATCTTTTTATTGTTTGGTAAAATATGAGCCCCTGCTCTGACTAATTCATTTAATGTATTGCCGATAATGACTTCCATATTAGCAGAAGCGGTAATTGCTAAAAAGACTGAATCATCTTTTTCGATGTTCATAATTTTATGTTTTTGACGTGCCATTTGACTTAAAGCTTCGATTGGTTCACCCTGCATACCAGTTGCAATTATAATCACTTCATTTTTAGGATAATTTTCAACTTCATTAATTGGAATTAATAAGTCTTTTGGAATATTAAAATATCCCATTTTGCGGGCTATATTAAATGAACTTTCAAGTGAACGCCCTAAAAATGAAACTTTGCGTTTTAATTTGCTAGCAATATTTAAAACTTGTTGAATACGAATGAAGTTAGATGCATAACAAGACACAATAAGACGTCCGCGCACCTTCGCAAATGCATCAAACATATGACTTTCTATCACATTTTCTGGTGTATTATACCCAGGTTTTTCAGCTTCTGTAGAATCACTTAATAAAGCGAATACGCCAGATTCACCAATCTCAGTCATTTTCTTTAAGTCTGGTGCATAGTGACCGTGTAAACTTTGATCAAATTTAAATTCACCTGTGTACACAATGGCACCATAAGACGTATGAATACATACACCTAAACTATCTGGAATACTATGCGTTGTATTAAAAAATGTTACATTAACGCCTTTAAAACGCATCACTGATTCATTATTGACCACATAATATCGAATTTTTTTATCAATCTGACGTGCTTTTAAACTTTCTTTAACAAGACCAATCGTAAGCTTTGAACCATAAACAGGTGCATCCAGTTGTTCTAATACATATGAAACAGCACCTATTGCATGCTCATGACCATGAGTTAAAAAGATTCCTTTGAGTTTATGTTTATTTTCCAGTACATATTGAATGTCAGGAATGACGATATCTACCCCGAGCATTTCATCTTCAGGAAACATAAGGCCGGCATCCAACATAAACATTTCGTCATCAACTTCTACAATATACATATTTTTCGCAATTTCGCCGACTCCTCCGAGTGGAATGATGCGAATATTTTTATTTTTTTTCTTTACTAAATTCAAGATTTTACCTCCTAGATTAATATAACCCGTCCATTGTACATTCATATTTTATTATAGTTGAAATTTCAATGTCTGTACACTATTAATACAATGGTACGTGAGTTTAATATGTATAACAATTAAATGACTATAAAGCGTTGTATAACCGTTCAAGTCAATATTTAGTGTAGTTAAAAAGCAACTTCACATTGAAGTGTGAAATTGCTTACCATCTACCTATGTTCATGTAAAAATTTAGGACACCAAACTGTTTCAATTAGTGTCCTAATCGAATATGTTTTCTATTCTTATAATAATACTTTGTGAGACGCATTGACGCGACCTTGTTTGTCAATTTCAGTAACTTTAACTTTTATTGTGTCGCCAACTTTGAGTACATCTTCAACTTTGTTAATACGTTCATTAGCAATTTGTGAAATATGCACTAGAGCATCTTTTCCTTTAAATAATTCCACAAACGCTCCAAATTTTTCAATACGTTTGACAGTTGCATCATAGATTTGGCCGACTTCAGCTTCTCTTACAATCGTTTCAATCCACTGACGAGCTTGTGTAATCATATCTTGGTCATTTGAACCAATGTAAACTGTTCCATCTTGTTCGATATCAAGTTTAACACCCGTTGCATCGATAATTTCATTGATTTGTTTACCACCTGGTCCAATAACATCACGAATTTTTTCTGGTTTAATTGTAATAATTTCAACTTTAGGAGCATAAGCACTTAATTCTTTGCGTGGTTCCTCAATTGTACCTAGCATATGTTCTAATATCGCAAGACGTCCAACACGTGCTTGTTCGAGCGCTTCTTCAATGACTTCTTTTGTTAACCCATCAATTTTAATATCCATTTGTATTGCTGTAATACCATCTTTAGTTCCAGCAACTTTAAAGTCCATGTCACCTAAAGCATCTTCCATACCTTGAATATCAGTTAAAATTGTATAACTTTCATCACGAGTAACTAAACCCATTGCGATACCAGCAACAGGTGCTTTAATTGGCACACCAGCATCCATTAACGCAAGCGTTGAGCCACAAATTGAAGCTTGTGAAGAAGATCCATTAGATTCGAGTACTTCACTTACAATACGTACTGTGTATGGGAAAGTCTTCTCATCAGGAATGATATATTTTAACGCACGTTCACCTAATGCGCCATGACCAATTTCACGTCGTCCTGGTGCACGCACTGGTCCTGTTTCACCTACTGAAAAATTAGGGAAGTTATAATGATGCATAAAACGTTTTTGTTCTTCTTCGCCCAATCCATCAATAATTTGATACTCTGAAATAGAGCCTAACGTTAAAACAGATAATGCTTGTGTTTGACCACGTGTAAATAACCCAGACCCATGAGCGCGTGGTAATAAACCAACTTCAGAAGATAATGGTCTGATTTCATCTGGTTTACGACCGTCTGGACGTACTTTTTCATCAGCAATCAAACGTCTAACCTCTTCTTTAATCAGACTATCGACAATTTGACTTACTTCTGATAATAATGTTTCATTGTCCTCATCTTCTTCATTTTCATAATTCGAAATAATCTCTTGTTTAATCGTTTCGATGTTAGCTTCACGTTCTTTTTTATCGAAAGTTTGAATAGCAGATTTTAGTTGCTTTTCTTCAGTTAAAGTTGTAACTTCATCAATTAATGCTTGATTTTTCTCTTCTGGAATAAACTCTTGCTTTTCAGGTTGGATATGTGCGATGATTTCTTCTTGAAATGCACATAAACGTTTAATCTCTTCATGTCCAAAGAAGATTGCTTCTAACATTTCAGATTCAGAAATTTCACTTGCACCAGCTTCAACCATATTTACTGCATCTTTGTGTCCAGCTACTTCTAAATCAAGTCGTGACTTTTCCTTTTGTTCTAAATTAGGATTGATGACATACTCACCATCAACATAGCCAACATTCACACCAGCAATTGGGCCTTCAAATGGAATATCAGAAACACTTAGCGCAACTGAGGATCCAATCATTGCAGCCATTTCTGGTGAACAATTAGGGTCTGCACTGAGTACAATATTCATAATCTGAACATCGTGACGATATCCATCTGGGAATAAAGGACGAATAGGACGATCAATTAAACGAGCTGTTAGTGTTGCTTCATCACCAGGACGTCCTTCTCTTTTTTTGAAACCACCTGGGATTTTACCTGCAGCGTACATTTTTTCTTCATAATTGACCGTTAATGGGAAGAAATCTCCATCTCTTGGTTCTTTTGATGCTGTTGCTGTAGATAACACAACTGTATCTCCATAGCGCACTAATGCTGCACCATTGGCTTGTTTTGCTAATTGTCCCGTTTCAATCGTTAACGGTTGGTTCGCCCACTCCGTTTTAAATACCTTTTTCTCTTGAGACATGATAAATCTCCTCTCTCACTGTTTAAACATTTCGTAGCTTGTTTCTTTAAATATTATATCTTACATCTATCGTGTTTAATAGTAAAAAAAGAAAGAAACCAAAAATGGTCTCTTTCTCTCATGTAAACAACGCGTTAAATTAAAATTAACGACGGATACCTAATGATTTAATTAATTCACGGTAACGTTGAATATCTTTGTCACGTAAGTAGTTTAATAAGTGACGACGACGACCTACCATTTTTAATAAACCACGACGAGAGTGGTGGTCTTTTTTGTGAATGCGTAAGTGGTCGTTTAATGCTGTGATTTCAGCAGTTAATACCGCGATTTGAACCTCTGGAGATCCAGTATCTGATTCATGTGTGCGATATTCTTTAATAATTTCGTTTTTGCGTTCTTGTGAAATTGCCATTATCAATTTCCTCCTTAAAATAGTGTGATACCTTAATCTGAGTCAGGCGTCGGAGTCTCAACCTACCAAGATTAAGGTCGTAATGCTAACTATGATTAGACCTTAAATATTATACGATACCTCATCGCCAAAATCAACAGCTAATAAATATTTCGCACGTTCTTTATCTTGATTCATTTGAGCAACGAGTGGATCGATACCATCAAATTTAAGTTCAGGTCTTAAATAATGATGCCAATCAATTACAACACGCTCACCATAAATATTTTCATCAAAATCAAAAATATTGACTTCAATCACAACTTGCGGAAGGTCGTCGTGGAAAGTAGGTTTGACACCAACGTTACATACGCCACGATATACTTTATCACTAGATCCAATTTTCATACTCACTGCGTATACACCTTTTGCGGGTAAAACATAATCGTCAGATGGCTGAATATTTGCAGTCGGAAAACCAATTGTTCGACCACGTTTTTCTCCTTGTACGACTGTACCTTTAATTCGATATCTATATCCTAATGCTTCATTCGCTTCAGATAGATTCCCCGTTAAGAGTGCTTCTCGAATTGCCGTTGTTGAAATTTTTTCGCCATTTAAATCTTGTTTACTCACTGTGATACATTCTAAATGGTCAAAGTACTCTTGCATCATCGCCATATTACCTTTTCCATATTTACCAAATGTAAAATCAAAACCAGCAATAATTACTTGAGCATGATTTTTAATCAAGTAATCTTTCACAAACTCTTCTGGTGAAACATCCGCAAATCTAGATGAAAAATTAACTACAATACAATAGTCGATATCTTTTTCTTCTAACATTTCAATTTTATCTTCAAGTGGTGTAAGATACGTTGTTCTTTTTTGTTTTGGATTTAATACAACTGAAGGATGCGGATCAAAAGTCATAATGGCTTTTTTTAAACCTTTTGCTTTCGCCACCTCATCCAGTTTTTGAAATAAAGATTGATGCCCTAGATGTAATCCATCAAAAAATCCTAAGACAATCGCAATATCTTCATGTATTAATTGATTTTCTTGTATAGGATGGGTAATTTCTATTACTTCCATAATGCTAAATCTCCTTTAGTGAAATACCTTTTTTGGTTTTATTTCATTATCGTGTTTAGGATGCACTTCATAAATTGCTAAAACGCGTTCAGCTTCATTATCCCACATTACAATTTCGTGCTCAAATGGTGTCTTAACAATATGTTTTAGTAATTTTTGTCCGTTTAAAATACGGTTTTTAAGTGTAGCATCTTTAACTTCATATCGAGGTAATGCTTTTAAACCATAAATCATTGGGAATAGTTTAGATTGCAACTGTTTTTCATCATGTAAGGATTGAATTGATTCAATTGTGAATGCTTGATTCAATTCAAATCCTCCACTCATTGTACGCGTGAGTTTCGACATATGTGCAGGATAACCTAACGCTCGTCCAATATCTGTTGCTAAAGTACGAATATAAGTCCCTTTTCCACAACTCACTTCTATTTCAAAAGTCATGATATTCTGTTTAAATTGTAACTCAGAAGTACGCTCTATGTGAGTAATACGCACTTTCCGTTCCGGGCGTTCAACTATTTCTCCGTTACGTGCATACTCATATAATTTTTTTCCATTCACTTTGACAGATGAATACATAGGTGGTATTTGAGTGATGGTACCTTGAAATTTCTGAAGTATTTCATCCACCTCATTGGCTGTTAAATCATTAGGAGCGATGTTCTTTTCTTCCAAACGTTCTCCTGTTTGATCTTCAGTAGTTGTTGAAAAACCAACTGTTACTTCAGCGTGATACGTTTTACCCATGTTCATTACATAATCACTGACTTTAGTCGTTTGTCCAATACAAATTGGTAAGACGCCATCAACTTCAGGATCAAGCGTACCTGTATGCCCTATCTTTTTAGTTTTTAATATTTTACGTAATTTAAAAACAATATCATGACTTGTCAAACCTCTTTCTTTGTAAACAGGTAAAATGCCATTATACATAGAATCCCTCCTCACACAAAAAAGGATACGTTATCTGACGTTCCTTACTGTCAAAAACGTATCCTTATGAATGTGTTAATCTTTTTGGTGTAACTCTTGGATAAGACGCTCAATACGATTACCATAATCGATAGATTCGTCATATTCAAATTGTAAGTCAGGTACTATTCTCAAACGCATACGCTGTGCTATTTCAGTTTTCAAGAAACCTTTTGCTTTTTCAAGACCTTTAAAAGTATCTTCTCGCTCTTTATCATCACCAAGTACTGTAAAATAAACCTTTGCTAATGATAAATCGTTTGTAGGTTGAACATCTGTAATTGTTAAAAATCCAACTCTCGGATCTTTAAGTTTGTTATTGATGACATCCATCAATTCTTGTTTCATTTGTTCACCAACACGTTCAGCTCTCATATTCATTTTGTATCACCTCTTTTACTGTGAAAACATCATTTTCATGTTAATATCTTATCTTTCTACTTCAACCATAAGATATGCTTCAATAACATCGCCTTCTTTGATGTCATTGTATTTTTCAATCGTGATACCACATTCATATCCTTGTGTGACTTCTTTGGCATCGTCTTTGAATCGTTTCAATGTGTCAATATTACCTTCAAATTGTACGATACCGTCACGAATGACACGCACACCTGAATCTCGTGTGATTTTACCTTCAGTAACGTAACAACCTGCAATAGTACCCACTTTAGATACTTTGAAAGTTTGACGCACTTCTGCTTGACCAATAACTTGCTCTTCAAATTCAGGGTCAAGCATACCTTTCATTGCAGCTTCAATTTCTTCAATCACGTTATAAATAACGCGGTGTAAACGCATATCTACATTTTCCGCTTCAGCTGCACGTTTAGCGCCAGCATCAGGACGTACGTTAAAGCCAATGATGATACCATTTGATGCATTCGCTAACGTAACATCTGATTCATTAATCGCACCTGTTGCTGTATGAATAATGCGAACGTTAACACCTTCTACATCGATTTTCATTAATGAAGCGGCAAGTGCTTCTACTGAACCTTGTACGTCACCTTTAATAATCACGTTAAGGTCTTTCATTTCACCTTGCTTCATTTGTTCGAATAAGTTATCAAGTGAAACATTTTTACTTTCTTGACGCTGTTGAATAATACTTTCTTCTTCACGTGCTTCACCAATGCGACGCGCTTTTTTCTCATCTTTAAATACAACAAAACGGTCACCTGCTTGAGGTACATCATGAAGACCAGTAATTTCAACCGGCGTTGATGGCCCTGCCGATTTAATACGTTTACCTAAATCGTTAACCATCGCACGAACTTTTCCGTGTGTGTTTCCGACAACTAATGCATCTCCAACATTTAATGTACCATTTTGTACTAATAATGATGCTGCTGGTCCACGTGATTTATCCAGTTCTGCTTCAATCACAGTACCTACTGCCGCTTTATCTGCATTTGCTTTTAATTCTTGAACTTCTGAAACTAAAATAAGCATTTCCAATAAGTCATCAATACCATCACCACTTAATGCAGATAACGGAACGAAAATCGTATCGCCACCCCAATCTTCTGGGATTAAATTATATTCAGCTAACTCTTGCATAACACGATCTGGATTTGCTGTTGGTTTATCAATCTTATTCACTGCTACAATAATCGGCACTTCAGCAGCTTTAGCATGGTTGATTGCTTCAATTGTTTGAGGCATTACACCATCATCTGCTGCAACCACTAAAATTGTGATATCAGTAACTTGAGCACCTCTTGCACGCATTGTTGTAAATGCAGCGTGACCTGGTGTATCTAAGAAAGTAATTTTTTTGCCTTTATTTTCAATTTGATATGCCCCGATATGTTGCGTAATACCGCCAGCTTCTCCTTCAGTGACACGCGTATTTCGAATCGAGTCTAATAAAGTAGTTTTACCATGGTCAACGTGTCCCATAATTGTAACAACCGCTGGGCGCTCAGTAGCATCTTCATCTTCTTCAACATCTTCAAAATAAATATCTAAATCATTATCATCAACAATGACCTCTTCTTCTAGCTCAACGCCATAGTCTGATGCCACTAGCTCCAGTGCTTCAATGTCAAGAGATTGATTTATATTTGCCACAATACCAAGTAAGAATAATTTTTTAATAATTTCAGATGAATCTACGCCTAATTTTTCAGCGAGTTCACCTACTGTAATGCCTTCAGTATATGTGATTTTTGAAGGTAATTCTTTAGGCTCTTTAGGTTCAGGTTGTTTATTTTGTTTCTTATTATTTTTACCTTTAGTATTCTTTTTATTATTCTTGTTGTTTTTACCTTTAGCGTTATTTTTTTGATTTTTATTATTTTGTTGTTTTTTCTGATGATTGGATTGAGTAGTTGATTTAGATTGTCCATTGTTAGCTTTATCTTTTTTAAAGACTTTATCTAATTGTTTTACTTGATCTGCTTCTAATGCTTGCATGTGGTTAGAAACTTCAACACCATTTTTCTTTAATTCATCAATAATATCTTTACTTTTTATATTTAACTCTTTTGCATATTCGTAAATTCTTTGTTTAGTCATTAAACCACTCCTTTAATTAATCATCGATCATTGATATTAACTTTCGAGCAAAACCTTGATCGGTTATACCTATGTGGACACGTGCGTTTTTCCCTAAAGCATGTCCGAGTTCAACGCGATTACTTATAAGTCGATAAGGTATTTGAAGGGCATTACATTTTTGAATCATTTGACGTTGCGTTTGTTCAGAAGCGTCTTTTGCAATTAAAACTAGCTTTAGATTATGCTTCTTTAATTCTGATAAAAGTGCCGCTTCTCCGGATTTGACTTTACCTGCACGCATGGCAAGCCCTAAAAAGTTTAAAAATTGCTGATTCATTTTGTTGGTATCTCTTCTCTATAAATTAATCTAATAATCTCTTTATAAACCGGTTCTAAAGTCTCAGGTGAAACTTTGAAAAACTGTTCGAGCTTCTGCTCTTTTTGTGCTTTTTCAATAAGTTCAATATCTTTAGATACATACGCGCCACGACCTGGTTTTTTCCCAGTCGCATCAGCCGAAATTTCGCCTTCTTTATTTTGTACAACACGAATCATTTCTTTTTTAGGCTTCATTTCATTTGAAAGGATACATTTGCGCATAGGAATTTTACGTTTTTTCATCAAAATCCCTCCTTACTTCTCCTCACTTTGATCTATAACGTCCTCAGTTTCAGGCGCTTCGTAATCATCAGAGAAAATATCAGATTTACTTTCTTCTGAAGCGGATGGTGTTTCTGTTTGACCAATACCTAAAGCTTTAGCATCACTTTCAGATTTAATATCGATTTTCCATCCTGTTAATTTAGCTGCTAATCGTGCGTTCTGTCCTCTCTTACCAATTGCAAGTGACAATTGATAATCAGGTACAATTACAGTAGTTGATTGATTTTCTTCATCTACAATGACATCAATAACTTGTGAAGGACTTAATGCATTACTTACAAATGTTTTCGGATCTTCACTCCATTGTACGATATCGATTTTTTCGCCACCAAGTTCTTCAACCACTGCTTCTACACGTGCGCCTTTTGCACCGACGCAAGCTCCAACTGCATCAATATCAGGATTAGACGCGTAAACACTAATTTTAGAACGATCTCCTGCTTCACGGGCAACTGATTTAACTTCTACAGTTCCTTCGTAAATCTCAGGAACTTCTTGTTCAAATAAACGTTTGAGTAATCCTGGGTGACTTCGAGAAACAAATATTTGTGGTCCTTTTGTTGTTTGTTCAACCTTGTTTACATATACTTTGATACGTTCATTTGGTAAATACGTTTCATTTGGACTGCGCTCAGCTTCAGATAATACCGCTTCTGTACGTCCTAAATTAATATAAACATAGCGATGATCGACACGATCAATCACGCCTGTAACAATGTCTTCTTCTTTATCGATAAACTCTTCATAGAGAATCTCACGTTCAGCATCACGTAAACGTTGCATAACTGCTTGTTTTGCTGCTTGAGCACCTACACGACCAAAATCTTTAGGTGTGACATCTTCTTCATAGATATCTCCTACTTCATATGCTGGATTTTTAACTAAAGCTGTAGATAAGTCTACTTCGTCACGATCATCATTAACTTCTTCTACAACCTCTTTACGGGAAATGACGTGGAAGGTACCACTGTCTAGATTCAATTCAACACGTACGTTACGTGCACTATCATAGTTCTTTTTGTAAGCCGTAATTAAAGCAGCTTCAATCGCATCAACTAATACTTCTCTTGGGATTTTTTTCTCTTTTTCTAAATACTCGGTAGCTAATAATAATTCATTACTTTCCACTCAATCTTCCTCCTTACAATCTTACAGCATTACAGCGTGTCTAGCTTTTGCAACTTTATCACGTGGAATTGTGATGTGTTTTAATTTTGATTTGACTTGAACTTCTAAAACAATCGCTTCATCTGAGACATCTATTAAACGACCAAGCCATTCCTTTTCACCTTCAACAGGTGCATATAAAGATACAAATATAGGCTGATTTACAGCATTATAATAATCTTGTTCTTTTTTTATTGGACGCTCAGCGCCTGGTGAAGAAACATCTAAATAGTACGCTTGTGGAATTGGATCATGCTCATCCATCACTTCGCTAATACGTTCTGAAGCCAGTGTACAGTCATTTAAGTCCACGCCACCTTCTTTATCAATTGCAATACGTAAGTAATGGTCGCGCCCTTCTTTGACAAATTCCACATCAACGAGTTCATAATTCAATTCGTTTAAGACTGGATGAATTAATGTTTCAACTTGCTCTGTAATTTTACTCATACGAGCCCCCTTATCACTATTAACAAAGAGAAAAGAGCGGGTCATACCCACTCTTCCTCCTTGAGTCTATTTTATACGCATTATTATTATAGCATAATCAATATAGCTCTACAACAAACTATCATTGTCGAATATTGCTACATATCAAAAATAGAGAGTTGTGCTTTGTCTGGCATATCAGGTAATGACCCTAATTCATCGAGATAGTCAATAATTTTTTGAGATACGCCTGCTTTTTTATTTAAATCTTCTTTAGATAAGAAAGGACCATCTTTACGTGCTTCTACGATACGTTTTGCTACGTTTTCACCGAGTCCCGGTACGGCGATAAATGGAGGAATTAATGTATCATCCTCTATTATAAAATCAAAAGCTTCACTTTTTTCAAGATTCACAGGTTGCATACGAAAACCTCGATGAGCCATTTCATTCATAATTTCAAGAACTGTTAAAACATCTTTTTCTTTTTTACCTAAGTCCATATAGCGTGAATACATATCTTTCACTGTTTCACGAATGCTATCTTTATCCTTTATCATAGTCAGTAAGTCAAAGTCTGAAGCGCGGACGGTAAAATAACTTGCATAATAATATAAAGGATGATGTACTTTAAAATAGGCGATTCTAAAAGCCATTAACACATACGCTGCTGCGTGCGCTTTTGGGAACATGTATTTGATTTTTTTACATGAATCTAAATACCACTCCGGAACATCATTATCTCTCATGATGTCTTCCCACTCTTCAGTCAGGCCTTTACCCTTACGTACAGATTCCATAATTTTAAAGGCAAGAGACGGTTCTAAGCCTGCATACATTAAGTACACCATAATATCATCACGACAGCCGATACAACTTGATAATGTACATGTACCGCTTCGAATTAATTCTTGAGCATTTCCTAACCATACGTCTGTACCGTGGGATAATCCTGAAATTTGTACCAGTTCTGAAAATGTTGTAGGTTTAGTATCTTCAAGCATTTGTCGTACAAATCCGGTACCAAATTCTGGTACACCATACGTGCCTGTTTTGGATAAGATTTGCTCTTCAGTTACACCTAGCGTTTCAGGCGAACTAAATATCCCCATTGTTTCTTGGTCATCAATTGGAATCGTTTTAGGATCAATTCCCGATAAATCTTGTAACATTCTAATCATTGTTGGATCATCGTGCCCAAGAATATCTAATTTCAACACGTTATCGTGAATAGAATGGAAGTCAAAGTGCGTTGTCATCCATGGTGAGTTTTGATCATCAGCTGGATATTGGATTGGCGTAAAATCATAAATGTCCATATAATCCGGTACTACAATAATGCCACCTGGATGTTGTCCTGTCGTACGTTTTACACCCGTACATCCTTTAACTAAACGGTCTACTTCAGCGCCACGCTTATGAATACCTTGGTCGTTGAGATAACCCTTTACAAAACCAAAAGCTGTTTTTTCTGCAACTGTACCGATTGTTCCTGCACGGTAAACATATTCATCACCAAATAGCACTTTTGTATAATTATGTGCATGAGGTTGATATTCACCACTAAAGTTCAAGTCAATATCTGGAACTTTATCTCCTTTAAACCCTAAAAATGTTTCAAATGGAATATCTTGGCCTTCTTTGATCATTTCAGTGCCACACTCACATGTTTTATCAGGTAAATCAAATCCTGAACCTACTGATCCATCATTGAAAAATTCGCTTTTTTTACATTTTGGGCATATATAATGTGGTGGAAGCGGATTAACTTCAGTGATTTCTGTCATAGTTGCGACAAAACTTGATCCTACTGAACCACGTGACCCTACAAGATAGCCGTCTTCTAATGATTTTTTAACAAGTCGCTGAGAAATCAAATAAATAACCGCAAAACCATTACCAATAATACTCTCTAATTCTTTTTCTAAACGATCGATTACAATTTGAGGTAATGATTCACCATATAATTTTTTGGCATTATTATAACTCAGTTCACGAATTTCTTCATTCGCCCCATCCATATTCGGTGTATACAATTTATCTTTGATCGGTACCACTTTTTCAATACGCTCAGCAAGTGCTCTGGTGTTATCAACCACAATCTCTTTAGCACGTGCTTCGCCTAAGAAGTGAAATGCATCTAACATTTCATCCGTTGTTCTAAAGTGTGCCTCTGGTAAAGTTGTACGGTTTAGAGGGTTGCCTGGTTGAGAAGCAATTAATATACGTCTAGCTATAGCATCATGTTCATGCATGTAGTGCACATTTCCTGTTGCTATAACTGGAATTTGATTACTTTTACCCACATCTAAAATACGTTCATAAATTTCAACAAGTGTTTGGTTATCGCGAATCAATTCACGATCTAACAAATCTTGATACAACTCTGGCGGTTGGACTTCAATATAGTCGTAATACTTGGCGATACGCTCAACTTCTGACTGGTCACGTTGCATAACAGCAGTAAATACTTCACCTTCATCACATGCTGTTCCAACTAAAATACCTTCTCGATGTTCATCTAATAAAGACCTTGGAATTCTTGGTGTTCGATAATAATATGTGACGAGTGACTCACTCACAATTTTGAATAGATTTTTTAAACCTGTTTGATTTTGAACGATAAGTGTTACATGTTGTGGCCTTGCTCTTTTATATGCATCTTCATTCGACAACTTTTGATTGATATCTAAATGATTGTGCACTCCTAGTTCTTTGAGTTGTGCAAGCATTTTTATAAAAATGTATGCAGTTGCTTCTGTATCATAAATAGCGCGGTGATGTTGTGTTAATTCTACACCGTACTTTTTAGCTAAAAAGTTCAAACCATGCTTTCCGTAACTTGTATTGATTGTACGAGATAACTCTAATGTATCTATTACACCATTATGGGAAGGACCAAAACCGAGTCTTTCATATCCAGTGTCAATAAACCCCATATCGAATGATGCGTTATGCGCTACAAAAATAGCATCTCCGACCCACTCTTTGAACTCAGTCAATACTTGTTCAATTTCTGGTGCATTTTTTAACATATCATCATTAATATGCGTCAAATTTTTAATTGTTTCTGTTAATTTCTCATGTGGATTACTAAAACGTTCGAACTTATCAATAATTTCGCCATCTTTAACTTTAACTGCAGCAAGTTCAATGATTTTATCATATTGGTTGGATAAACCTGTTGTTTCTACGTCAAATACAACATAAGTCGCTGATTTCAAATCGACATCTGTAGGTTTATAAGCAATCGGAACGCCATCATCAACGAGCATACCTTCCATGCCGTAAATCATCTTAATGCCATGCTTTTCAGCTGCTACATGTGCATCTGGATAGGCTTGCACACCATTATGATCAGTCACTGCAATGGCTTCATGACCCCATTTTTTTGCTTGAGCAACATATTCACTAATATGCGACACACCATCCATCTGACTCATAGACGTGTGTAAATGAAATTCGACTCTTTTCTCATCTGCTTTATCTTGTTTAGGTGAGCGTTTAATTTCCTCAATATCCGTCATCATCATTACTAAGTCACGTATAAATGTATCTTCTTCGATCCGTCCTTGCGCTCTTACCCATTGACCTTCAGATAATGCTTTAAAATGCTCTAAATCATCTTTGTTTTTACGCGTAAACATTTTTAATACTAACGAATCCGTGTAGTCAGTTACTTTAAGCTCTACAATATGTCTTCCACTTTTCAGTTCTTTTAAGTTGATATCAAAAATTACACCCTCGATAGCAACTTTAAATTCTTCTTCAATAATAGACTCTATAGGTCTCACTTGTTCAGCATGGATTGGTTTACCAATTTGACATTTATCTACACTTGATTCATTTTGTGTCTCTTGTTTGGCGCGTTGTACTTTCATTTTTTCAATTTTTTCACTTGCCTCTTTCGCACTTTGTTGATCTTCTTGTTGTATGTGTGCTTCAAGAGAGGCCAAGTCATTATCATGACTTGAATCATCTGTTTCAAATACAACACGATTAATATCAAATCCCGAACGCTTCATCGCTTTCACAAGACTTCCATTACAAGCCTTATCAAAATGATCACGTTCTACATCGTTTTGTACAAGTATTTTTACTACAGATCCAGAAATTATCAGTTTCTTTTGTTTGAGTTGTCCTTTAACCTTTGGAGATAATTGCGTCTGTTCGATACACTCATTAAAATATTTCAAAATATACTCGTCTTGGTTGGATACATCTTGTATATTAAAAAAACAGTCCACCTTTGCGATGTGGCTAAAAGACTCTTGCATGGCATGCGTAAAAATAGCGTAGTCTTCATAATTCAGAAAATGTGGGAGTGTAATATAAAACGTCCACTCTCTTAACTTTTCAGATACGTCAATACGTGTAAGCTCACCTTGTTCTACAATATCGCGATCAAAGTGATCTGTTAGTTTTAATTGCTTCAGTAAAATTTTAAACTTCTCTTGATTTTGTAATGCCACATTTAAAACCACCTTCAATTTTTCCACCATTTATTGTATGCCTTTTGATAAATTTAATCTAGCACGATGCATACATAAAGAGAAGTGACTGATTTTATCACAACCTCACCATTAAATCAGCCACCTCTTTAAAAATGAATCAATTACGTTATCGTATTATCGTTAAATGATAACACAATTGAATGCATTATTTAAATATTTAATTTTAATCATTAAGTTGTTGAATGTAATCTGCGAGCTCATTAATGTGAACATCATTACTTTCACCCGTATCACGACGTTTCACTTCAATAATACCATCTCCAGCATTTTTACCAACAACAACTCGAACAGGAATACCTATTAAATCAGCATCATTAAATTTAACACCTGCACGTTCTTTGCGATCATCATATAAAACATCATATTCTTTTTGTAACGTTTGATATAATTCATCGCCTAATTCACGTTGATCATCTTTTTTAGGGTTGATTGTAATTAAATGAATATCGTATGGTGCCACAGATTTTGGCCAAATAATGCCTTGATCATCATGGTTTTGTTCGATAATTGCACTTAATGTTCTCGACACACCAATACCATAGCAACCCATTGTTAACGTCTGCTCACGACCTTGGTCATTTAATATGGTTGCTTTCATAGGTTCAGCATATTTTTGTCCGAGTACGAATACTTGGCCAACTTCAATACCTTCTGCAAATTTAGCTTCACCTGAGCCATCTGATAATGGTTCACCTTCTAAAATAAATCTAAAATCATGGAAACATTCAACAGAAAAATCGCGTTCTAAATTAGCATTAATATAATGATAGTCATCTTCATTTGCACCAACTACAAAATTATCAATATCTTGTATAAATGCATCAGCATAAACTTTAATATCTTTGTCTGTAATTGGTCCTAATGAACCTGGTTTTGCCCCGAGTAAGTTTTGAATATCTTCATCTGTTGCCATCACAACATCATCAGTTTCAAAGACACTTTTTACTTTAACTTCATTCACTTCATGATCACCACGCACTAAGATCATGACATACTCACCCTGTACTTTAAAAATCATCGTTTTAACAATTTGACTTGGCGAAACATTTAAAAATTCAGCTAAGTCTTGAACCGTTTTAACATTAGGTGTTTCAACTTTTTCTAAAGAGTTTTCTGTTTCTCGCGTTCGTTCAGATGGTGTATAAATTACCTCTGCTTTTTCAATGTTAGCAGCATAATCGCTATTGTCACTATACACAATCGTGTCTTCTCCTATAGCACTTAATGCATGGAATTCATGTGTATGGTTACCTCCAATAGCACCTGAATCTGCCATAACCGCACGAACATTTAATCCTACACGGTTAAAAATTCGATAATATGCGTTATACATATCGTTGTATGTTTTCATGAGCGAGTCTTCGTCTATATGGAATGAATACGCATCTTTCATGATGAATTCACGTCCACGTAGTAACCCAAAACGTGGTCGTTTTTCATCACGGAATTTTGTTTGTATTTGGAATAATGTTAGTGGTAATTGTTTGTACGAACGTAATTCATTACGAATGAGTGCTGTGACAACTTCTTCATGTGTAGGTCCTAATGCAAATTCTCTTTGATGACGGTCTTTTAAACGCATTAACTCTGGACCGTACGCCTCCCAACGTCCAGATTCTTTCCAAAGTTCAGCATGTTGTAATACAGGCATAATCACTTCAACAGCCTCAATACGTTCCATTTCTTCTCTAATAATTTCTGAAATTTTTTGAATGACGCGCGTTGCAAGCGGTAAGTAACTATATACCCCTGCAGCATTTTGTTGGATTAGCCCAGCTTTGAGTAATAATTGATGACTCAAAGCTTCTGCTTCTGCTGGTACTTCTCTTAATGTAGGTATAAATACTTTTGATTGTTTCATTCTATTGTTCCTCCTTCATGCTACAAGAAATAGCGTTGTATATCATTCCATGTGACAAGTATCATAATAATTAAAACAAAAATTGCACCCGCTGCAATAATTGCAGTCTCAGCTTTTTTATTCGCAGGTTTTCTAAAAATAGCTTCATAAATCACAAATAATATTCTGCCTCCATCAAGCGCAGGAATTGGTAATAGATTCATGATACCAAGGTTAACACTCAACATAGCAGTCCAACTAATCAAATTGATAATACCAGTTTTAACAACAGTATCTACATTTTTATAAATTCCGACTGGACCATTAAGCATATCGAAGCTAAAATCACCTGTAAAAATACTTGCTAGCATCGCACCTACAGCTATAAAAATCACTTTCCCAAATCTTAACGTTTCTTGAAAACCGTAAATTAATGGTTCAATCAAAGTACGTTCTCTTGTAGGCAGAAAGCCAAGTTGATACTTTACTTCTTTTTTATTTTTAGAGTATTGGAGTTCTAATTTTTTGGGCGAAAATGTTTTCTCTACGATGTGATGATCTCTTTCAAACTTAACTGTAGCTTGACTATTTTTAGTAGCGCTAAGTGCGCCTTCTACATCTCTAAAGTGATGAATAGCTTTCCCGTTAATTTCTTTAAGTGTATCCCCTTTTTGTAACCCAATTTTCTCTGCTGGAGACTGAGGCATGACTTTATCTACTGTAGTTGTAGGAGCCCCTTGATAATACGCCAAACCAATTAACAACACTAAAGCAAGTAAAAAGTTAAACAACGGTCCAGCAAAAAGTGTAAGAAACTTTTGATACGGCTTCTTATACGTAAATTGTCTATCTCTTGGAGCAATCTGAATAAGACTTCCGTTTTGTACAAAAAATGCTTTGCGTGCAATAGAAAAGCGATGACGTTCATCGTCATATGATGTAATACCTTCTATAAATAATTCATCTTTCAAATCTATTTTTTTAACTTCTAATGCTTCAATTTGTTGAAACTTGTGTTGATCATCTAAAATGATATGTGTGACTTCGTTTGATTCATTTAATTTTATTCTCACATGCATGCCAGGTTGAACAGGATCGTCTTCCAATCCATCTCCTGCCATTCGAACATAGCCACCTATTGGCAATAGTCGAATAGTATAAAGTGTTTCGTCTTTGCGAAAACTTAAAATTTTAGGTCCCATACCGATTGCAAATTCAGGACACATAATACCTGCTCGTTTAGCAAAATACATATGACCATACTCATGTACAGAAACAAGTACACCAAAAACAATAATAAAGGCAATGATTGTTACAAACATCTAGGCGCCCACCTCATAATCTTTAGTTTTATAGTATTCATCTAATTCTAAAATTTGTTCTAAAGTTGGATGTTCGATAACTGTATGAGCTTCCATTTCCTTTTCAATCATACGTTCTATATCTAAAAATCGTATTTCTTTATTAAGAAACTTCGCAACGGCAACTTCATTGACAGCATTAAGTACAACAGGCATACTACCACCAATTCGAATCGCCTCATAAGCATATTTCAAACATTTATAACGCTCTAAATCCATTTTTTTAAAGTTGAGTTGAGCCACTTCTGCAAGATTTAATGATGGTGCATCATGACTAAGTCGTTTGGGATATGTAAACGCATATTGAATTGGCATTCTCATATCTGGTGTGCCTAATTGAGCCATAACACTTGTATCTTCAAATTCCACCATTGAATGAATAATGCTCTCCTTATGCAAAATCGTTTCAATTTGCTCAAGTTCTAAATCGAATAACCATTTTGCTTCAATCACTTCAAATCCTTTATTCATCATTGTGGCAGAATCAATTGTTATTTTATTACCCATAGACCAATTAGGATGATTTAACGCGTCTTCTACAGTTACATCCTCTAAGTCTGCACGAGATAAGTCACGGAAAGACCCACCACTTGCTGTAATAACTACCTTCTTCACTTGCTTAACATCTTCACCATTTAAGCATTGGAAGATAGCAGCATGTTCAGAGTCGACAGGCAAAATATTGACGTCATATTGTTTAGCATGCGCCATGACAAGCTCACCAGCAACAACAAGTGTTTCTTTGTTTGCTAGTGCGATATCTTTACCACTCTCGATCGCTTTTAAAGTAGGTTCAAGTCCCACACTTCCTAATAAAGCATTCAACACAATATGACTATCAGATAAGGTCGCTACCCGCTTCAACCCTTCAATGCCATGTACAACTTCTATATTATAGTGTTTTAGCGCTTCAATATCTGATTCGTTTTGAACAGATACCATTGTTGGATGAAATGTCTCAATAATCTGTTTTGCATAATCTATATTCTTACCAACTGAAAAACCAACTAACTTGAATTGGTCTGGATGTTGTTCGATTACATCAATAGCTTGTTTTCCTATAGAACCAGATGCACCTAAAATGACAATGTTTTTTTTCATATTTTTCACTTCACTTTACATTTGGATTAAGAAAATATTAAGTAATGGTAGTACAAACATAAAACTATCAAAACGATCTAAAATACCACCGTGCCCAGGTAATAATCTACCAGAGTCTTTGACACCAAAGTGACGTTTGAATCCAGATTCCACTAAATCTCCTAATTGACCAAACGTACTTAATACTAACGTCATGATTAATAACCATATAATATTAATTTGTAGGGGTGCAAATATCATGAATACGAGTGGAACGATTAAACTACAAATCATTCCCCCCACAAACCCTTCAATTGTTTTATTTGGGCTTATCACAGGCCATAGTTTTCGCTTTCCGAATGATCGACCAAATATGTATGCGCCTGTATCTGTTAACCATACTATGAGTAACCCAAATAAAATATATTCCAAGCCAGCTTCACGTGTTTCATAAAAATACATAAACCCTATGCCAACATATGCTACAGACATTAAACAAAATGCCGAATCCATGAAGCTAAATCTATTCTTTGACATAACGGTATAACTTAAAATAATGAAACTCATTGCTATAAGATATCTTTGTTGTAATAATGACACCCAATGTCCCATATCTTGTGGCAACATGACGACAATTAAAGCCAATGCACTAATCAATCCTGGTATGGAAATTATTCGAATACGATTCATATTAAGTAATTCTTTTAGTGCTATCAACGCTAAAAGAAATGTAAAATACATCCATATTGAACCTCCTATAAGGAGTATGGGTAAAAATATAACTAAAGCTACAATTGTAGTAATCGTTCTTACCTTCATAACGCGCTCCTATCTACAATCCCCCAAATCGTCTTTGGCGTAATTGATATGTTTTTATGCACTCTATTAAATCTGTCTCCTCAAAGTCAGGCCATAGTTTTTTATAAAATATAAATTCACTATAAGAAAGTTGCCAGATTAAAAAGTTGCTGAGACGTTGCTCTCCAGACGTTCGTATCAACAACTCTGGATCAGGATAGTTGGCTGTCATTAAATAGGACTCAAATAGTGATTCATCAATTGTATCTATCGAAAAATCAGCGTTTTCACGCGCATCTTGAATCAAATGACGAACACTATTTATAATTTCAGCACGTCCACCATAATTTATCGCAAATATCAATGTTAAACCATCGTTTTGTGCCGTTTGAGATTTTGCTGTTTCAATCGCTTGTATCGTTTTTTCTGGTAATTGATCTGTAAATCCAATTGTTTCTACTCTTACATTTTTCTCAATAAGCTCAGGTAGAAAAGAATTTAGAAAGTTCACAGGTAGACCCATGATATAATTAACTTCTTCATTGGGTCTCGACCAATTTTCAGTAGAAAACGCATATAGTGTTAAGTATTTAACGTTTAATTGATGAGCTGCACGCGTCACTTTTTTTATCGTTTGCATGCCTTCATAATGCCCCTTAATTCTAGGCATCTTACGTTGTTTAGCCCATCTACCATTTCCGTCCATTATAATTGCGATATGTTCAGGTATATTATGTAAGTTTAATGTTTCTTTTTCATTTGGTTTGTTTACTTTTTTCTTAAATCTCTTAAACATACGTGTTCCTCCGAGCTATTCGTCTCCCAAGTATTATAATCTTTTTAGAATACAATTATCTACCATTTTATCATATTCAGGTACCCCATTGAATAAGCAAATAAAAAACTGTACCAAAGTCGTATTCGGTACAGTTTTTTATCAGATACTTATACAGACATTACGTCGTTTTCTTTTTCTGAAACTAATTGATCGATTTCTTTAATTGCATCATCAGTTACTTTTTGGACGTCATCAGAATTTGAACGTAATTCGTCTTCTGAAATCTCACCATTCTTCTCTTGTTTTTTAAGAGAATCATTCGCATCACGACGAATGTTACGTACAGATACTTTTGCCGCTTCGCCTTCTTTTTTAACTTGTTTCACAATTTCTTTACGACGCTCTTCTGTTAATGCTGGTACATTAATACGAATTACTTCTCCATCACTAGAAGGTGTTACGCCTAAGTTCGCCGCTAAAATTGCTTTTTCAATGTCTGCTAATGACGTTTTATCATATGGAGAAACAACGAGTAAACGTGCTTCTGGAACATTGATACTTGCAAGTTGTTGTACAGGCGTAGGCGCGCCATAGTAATCCACTTCAACACCTGCTAATAAGTTAGAATTCGCACGTCCTGCATTAATTTGTGCAAGCTCACGAGATAAGCTTTCAATCGATTTTTTCATACGTGATTTAGCATCTTGAACGATTTCATTCATATTTTAGTCACCTCTAAGTTATTTTGTAATGATAGTCCCTATATCTTCACCTTGTACAGCACGTTTGATATTGCCCTCTTCTAGGATAGAGAATACCTTAAGTGGGATATTGTTATCCATACAGAAAGAAGAGGCAGTTGAGTCCATAACTTGTAATCCTTCTTTGAGTAAGTCAATATATGTGAGACGATCATATTTTTTAGCATTTGGATCAACTTTAGGATCAGCTGAATATACACCATCAACATTATTTTTACCCATTAATATCACGTCAGCTTCAACTTCAGCCGCACGTAATGCTGCAGTTGTATCTGTAGAGAAATAAGGATTACCAATACCTGCAGCAAAAATAACAACACGTTTCTTTTCTAAATGACGGATAGCACGACGACGAATATACGGTTCTGCAACTTGTTTCATTTCGATAGATGTTAAAACACGCGTGTCACAATCTAACTGTTCAAGGCTGTCTTGTAATGCTAATGCATTCATAACTGTTGCTAACATACCCATGTAGTCAGCAGTTCCTCGATCCATTCCTAAGTCACTACCCGTTTTACCTCGCCAAATGTTACCGCCACCAACAATTACAGCAATTTCTGTATCCATTTTGGCAACTTCAGCAACTTGTTGTGCAATACTTTTAATAATGATTGGATTAATTCCAAATCCTTTATCTCCTGCTAACGCTTCCCCACTAAGTTTCAAGACCACTCGCTTATAATTTGAAGTTTCAGTCATTATATTAACCTCTCTATTCATATTATGTAAAACAATACAATGAAAGAAGACACAATAAGCATCTTCCTCATCCATAGCTTCCATGTATTTCAACTGAAGCAGTTTTTAAGGGAGGACACGAAAGGTGTCTTCTTTCATCAATTACATTGTGTTAATTATTTCATTTGTCCTTTTACTTCATCAGCGAAGTTTTCTTCACGTTTTTCAAGACCTTCACCAACTTCGTAACGTACGAAGTCTACTAATTTACCACCTTTAGATTTAAGGAACTCTGCAACAGTTTGGTCTGGGTTTTTAACAAAGTCTTGGTCAACAGCACAAATTTCTTGTAAATATTTACGTAGACGACCTTCAACCATTTTTTCAACGATGTTTTCAGGTTTACCTTCGTTAAGTGCTTGTTGTTTTAAAACTTCTTTTTCGTGATTAATTTCTTCTTCACTTACTTGTTCTGAAGAAACATATTTAGGATTGATTGCTGCAATGTGCATAGCAACGTCTTTTGCAGCTTCTTCATCTGTTGTGCCTTCAACTACAGAAAGTACTGCAATACGACCACCCATGTGTAAGTATGCACCAAATGCATCATTGTCACCTTTAGTGCGAACTGCAAAACGACGAATGCTTAATTTTTCACCAATAGTTGAAATAGCTTCAGTCATGTGTTCTGAAACTGTTTTACCATTTGGTAATTTTGTTTCATTTAAAGCTTCAACAGATTCTGCTTTTGTCTCAAGGATTTGATTCGCAATTTCTTTTACAAGCTCTTGGAAACCTTCGTTACGAGCTACGAAGTCAGTTTCAGAGTTGATTTCAACGATGGCTGCTTCATTACCTTTAACTTCAACATGTGTAATACCTTCAGCAGCGATACGGTCTGCTTTTTTAGCAGCTTTTGCAATACCTTTTTCACGTAAATAGTCGATTGCTTTATCAATATCTCCATCAGTTGCTTCTAACGCTTTTTTACAATCCATCATACCAGCGCCAGTTTTTTCACGTAATTCTTTTACAAGTTTAGCTGAAATTGCCATTCATTATTCCTCCAATATCATTCGAGATTTATTTTAAAAAAAGGGATTGGGACATCATGATATTGTCCTATCCCCATAAAATCATTCGTATAAACTAAATTAAATTAGTTTGCTTCAGTTGTAGTTTCTTCTTCAGAAGTTGTAGCAGATTCAGAAGTTTCTTCTTCGTTTAAATCGATATTTTGTTCAGCTGCAACTTCATCGTTAGATACGCCTTGTTGACCTTCTAAAATCGCATCTGCCATTTTACCAGTTAATAATTTAACGGCACGAATAGCATCGTCGTTTGCTGGGATAACGTAATCAATTTCATCTGGATCACAGTTAGTGTCAACAATACCTACAATAGGAATGTTTAATTTGTGTGCTTCTGCAATTGCATTACGTTCTTTACGAGGGTCAACTACAAATAACGCATCTGGCATTGTTTTCATATCACGAATACCGCCTAAGAATTTGATTAAACGGTCGTATTCTTTTTTAAGTTCTACGACTTCTTTCTTAGGTAAAACGTCAAATGTTCCATCTTCTTCCATTTTTTCAATTTCAGAAATACGTTTGATTCGTTTAGAGATTGTTTTATAGTTTGTTAAGATACCACCTAACCATCTTTGGTTAACATAGAAGTGGCCAGCACGTTCAGCTTCTGCTTTTACAGACTCTTGTGCTTGTTTTTTTGTACCTACGAATAAGACTTTACCGCCTTCTTCAGATACTTGTTTAATGAAGTTATATGCTTCTTCAACTTTTTTCACTGTTTTTTGTAAGTCAATGATGTAGATACCATTTCTTTCAGTGAAAATGTATTTTTTCATTTTTGGGTTCCAACGGCGTGTTTGATGACCGAAGTGAACACCAGCTTCAAGTAATTGTTTCATTGAAATTACTGCCATGATTAAATCCTCCTAATGGTTTTTCCTCCATATTAACTTATATAAAAAACGATCAAGTTGTCGCACCATTTTATACTGTTGTTAATATGTGTGTTTTGGCTTTTCATAGCCGCATATAAATATATCATAATTCATATACAAATGCAATATCTATATTTTTATGCTTCTGAACGTTTAAGTGCATCTAAAAATGCAACTTTTTTCACTTTAATGAATGTTCCCTTCATACCAAGTGAACGTGATTCAATGACACCAGCACTTTCCAATTTACGTAATGCATTTACAATAACTGAACGTGTGATTCCAACTCTGTCAGCTACTTTAGAAGCGATAAGAAGTCCTTCAGTACCGCCTAATTCTTCAAAAATATGATCTATAGCTTCTTTTTCTGAATATGATAATGAATTAATTGCCATTGAAATCGCCGCTTTATCGCGAGCTTCAGATTCTATTTCAGAATGTTTTTCACGAAGAATTTCCATTCCAATTACAGTGGCTGCATATTCACCTAATACTAAATCATTATCATTAAAGTCATCAGATACACGTCCTAAAACTAAAGTACCAAGACGCTCTCCACCACCAATTATAGGAAAAATTGTTGTTTTTGAATTCTTGAATACATCTTTATTTTCTAATGGGAAAACAGATAAATCATCATCTATTTCAATATTTGAAGACGTTTCATATACATGCATTAATTTTTCCGTATATTCTTCTGGAATATGGCGGTCTTCTAACATTTGAATAACGCGCTCATTTTTCAACAATTCATTAAGGGAAGAACCTAAGATTTTACCTCGTCGCGAGACAATGAATACGTTAGTGATTGTTACTTTACTAATCGTTTGTGCAACATCTTTAAAATCAACGGATATTCCTTTATGTTTTTGTAATAAGCTACTTAATTCTCTAGTTTTCGATAATAAGCTCATGTCACTTCTCCTTTTTTTATAAGATAAATTCGCTTAAATCTTTATTAATTGATATTGATTTTAATTTACTATCCACGTATTGAGGTGTAATATCCACTGTGGCATGCGGCATATTAGGTGCCTCAAAAGATAAATCTTCTAGCATTTTTTCTAAAATTGTATGCAATCTTCTTGCACCAATATTATCTGTTTCTTGATTAACATGATGTGCCATTTCAGCTAATCTATGAATGGCCTCATCAGTAAAGTTCACAGTAACTTGTTCAGTTTGAAGTAATAATTCATATTGTTTGATTAATGAAAGTTTTGGTTCTTTTAGAATTCTTACAAAATCTTCAACTGTTAAACTTTGTAACTCGACTCGAATAGGGAATCTTCCTTGCAACTCAGGAATAAGATCGCTAGGTTTTGATACATGAAATGCACCAGCTCCAATAAACAACATATGTTCCGTACTCACAGTACCATATTTTGTTCTGATAACGCTACCTTCAAGAATAGGTAATATGTCTCTTTGTACACCTTGTCTTGACACATCCTGACCACTACTATTTTGGCTAGATGTAGCAACTTTGTCAATCTCATCTATGAAAATAATTCCCATTTGTTCAGCCAACTCTAGTGCTTCTTGATTTGCAGTTTCATGATCAATCATTTCATCTGCATAATCGTCAATTAAAATTTTTCTTGCTGTTTTAACAGGAACTTCTTTTTCCACTTTCTTTTTCGGCATCAATTGACTCATCATTTCTTGCATTTGTTCGTTTTGCTGAGTGCCCAACATTCCTAATGCACCCGGATCTTGCTCAACTTTTATTTTAACTTTTTCTTCCTCAAGTTCACCATTTAATAACTGACGCTTAATCTCCGAACGTTTTGTTTTAATTTCTTCAGTTGGCGGCTCCTCTTCTTCCTCTTCTTGTTGGCCAAAGTTTGGAAGCGTGCCACCAAATAGTGACTCAAGAGGATTTTGCTTTGTCTGATTCGCTTTTTTTCTCAAACTTGGCACCAATAATTTCACTAACTTATCATTTGCTTTTTGTGTTGCTTCATCTTTAACTTCTTCTTTTTTAGAATCCTTCACAAGTCTTACAGCAACATCTACTAGATCTCTTACCATACTTTCGACATCGCGACCTACATATCCAACTTCAGTAAATTTTGTCGCTTCAACCTTAATAAAAGGAGCACCTACTATTTTAGCCATTCGACGCGCTATTTCAGTTTTACCAACACCAGTTGGTCCCATCATTAAAATATTTTTAGGTGCTATTTCTTGCTTTGCATCATCGTCTAATAAACTGCGACGATATCTATTTCTTAAAGCAATTGCTACTTTCTTTTTAGCTTCATCTTGACCGATAATATATTCATCTAATTGAGACACAATATCTTTCGGTGTGAATTTGATAGCATTACGATCAACCATAAGAAACCTCCATTATAGTTCTTCTACAGTAATATGATTATTAGTAAAAACGCATATATCTGCAGCAACTTGTAAACTTTCATAAGCCATTTCACTCGCAGTCATATGTGGTGCATGACGTTTTAAAGCGCGACCAGCACTTAATGCATAATTGCCACCTGAACCAATCGCTATTAAATCATCATCCGGAGCTATTACTTCGCCCGTACCACTAACGACTAGAATGTGAGACTTATCCATCACAATAAGCATTGCCTCTAATTGACGAAGTTGCTTATCTCCTCTCCATTCTTTAGCAAGTTCGACTGCAGCTCTTTCTAAATTACCACTATATTGCTGTAATTTAGCTTCAAATTTTTCAAATAGTGTGAAAGCATCTGCAACACTGCCAGCAAACCCTGCTAAAACTTCTCCATTATACAGTTTACGTACTTTTTTAGCGGTTTGCTTCATAATAACTTGCTCACCTAGAGTCACTTGGCCATCACCAGCCATCGCTGCGCCACCATTATGACGTACAGCATAAATTGTAGTTGCATGTATTGATGAACTCATGAATATTTTACTCTCCTTTATGTGCACGAGGATGTGCGTTTAAATAAACTTGTCGAAGTTGTTGATTGGTAACATGCGTATATCGTCCAGTTGTAGACAAATTAACATGACCTAACAAGCTTTGGACTGTTCTTAAATCTGCGCCTTCATTTAGCATATGTGTCGCAAAAGTATGTCGCAATTTATGTGGATGAATTGCACCAACATTTGCTGTGCGTTTAACAATATCATTTAACACATACCGTACACCACGTTCAGTGATAGGCGCTCCTTTTAAATTCACAATTAAAAAAGGATGCGCTGCATTTTGAATAGGCGTAAACTCCTCGAGATACTTTTGTATACTTTTCCGACAGAATTCTCCAAAAGGAATAATACGTTCTTTGCTTCCTTTCCCCATGACCTTCAGATAACTCATTTCTAAATTAATATCTGACTTTTTTAAGGACACAAGTTCAGAAACTCGCATTCCAGTCGCATATAATAATTCAAGTATCACACTATCTCTCAGTCCCTTTTTTGCATCATTTTCAACAGTTTGAAAAAGCGCTTCCATCTCTTCAGTATAAAAAAATGTTGGTAAATAACGTTCTTTCTTAGGGTGTACAAGCTGAACAAACGGATTACTAATAGACGAATCTTCCGTCATCCAGTAAGCATAAAAACTGCGTAATGTTGAAATTTTTCTAGATACAGTTGTTCTTTGAAGCCCTAAATCGTATAGAGTTTGTAGATAATTCCTAGCATCTCGGTATTGAAATGTATCTAAAGTTAAATGTTCTTGCTTTAAAAATCGATTAAATTGTACTAAATCATCATGATACGCTTTTAAAGTATGTTCCGAGAAAAACCGTTCACGTTTCAATAGGTTTAAAAATTTAAGTTGGATATGTTCCAAAGTAAAAGACCCCTCCATCATTAATATTGTAGCATAATGATGAAGGGAACTGCATGAATTTCACATAGAATTTTCACAGTAATCAAAATTTTACTTATTTTGCCAATTAATTATTAATATTAAAGTGTCTTTTTGAAATGCTCTAAATATTCTAGTGCTCTATTAGCTAATAATTCATATCTTTCTTTCTTATCTTTAATGCGCTTCTCTAATGATGGCACTAAACCAAAATTCGCATTCATAGGTTGAAAGTTTTTATTGTTCGTTGCATGCGAAATATAATACGCCAAACTTCCAATCATTGTTTCTCTCGGGAACACAACAGGAGATTGCCCCATCATTTTGTGTGCTAAATTAATACCGGCTACCATGCCACTCGCTGCGCTTTCAACGTAGCCTTCTACACCTGTCATCTGACCAGCAAAGTATAAGTTTTCTCTATTTTTAAACTCATACGTCTCACTTAATACATCTGGTGAATTAATAAAAGTGTTTCGGTGCATAACGCCATAACGTACAATATCAACATTCTCTAAACCTGGTATCATCCGAATGACTTCTTTTTGAGCACCCCATTTTAAACGAGTTTGAAAACCAACAATATTATATAATGTGCCTGCTGCATCATCTTGTCTAAGTTGAACTACTGCATATGGACGCTTACCAGTTTTAGGATCCTCTAGCCCAACAGGCTTCATTGGACCAAATAGCAATGTCTTTGGCCCTCGACTTGCCATCACTTCAAACGGCATACATCCTTCAAAATACTTTTCTTTCTCAAAATCATTCATAGGAGCCACTTCCGCTGCCATAGCCGCTTCGTAAAAACGATTAAACTCTTCTTCTGTCATTGGACAATTCAAATACGCAGCTTCACCTTTATCATAACGTGATTTCAAATATACTTTATCCATATCAATTGAATCTTTTTCAATAATAGGTGCAGCAGCATCGTAGAAATAAAGTTGATTTTCTCCTGTTAAATCTACAACTTCTTTTGTTAGCGTTTCTGTTGTCAATGGACCAGTTGCAATAATAGTAGGTCCATCAGGAATTTTTGAAATTTCCTCATTTATCACTGTAATATTAGGATGATTTTTTAAGGTATCTGTAATATAACCAGAAAAGTCATGTCTATCTACAGCTAAAGCCCCACCAGCGGGCACACGTGCATGATCTGCTGCGGCTATAACGATAGAATTAAGACGTCTCATTTCTTCTTTTAAAACACCCACAGCGTTTGTTAAAGCATTGCCTCTTAAAGAGTTTGAACAAACTAGTTCAGCAAATTTATCCGTGTGGTGCGCTGGTGTTTGTTTTACTGGACGCATTTCATATAGGTTCACTTGTACGCCTCTCTCAGCTAATTGATAAGCTGCTTCTGAACCTGCTAAACCTGCTCCAACAACGTTTACAGTTGTCATTCACGTTTCTCCTTTCACATTCCATTTATTTTTGAACTTCTTCTTTATAGTCACAATTTGAACATATTACTTGAGATGAACGCCCTTTTTTATGATCAACTAAATAATGATTACATTTTGGACAATCTCGTCCAATTGGTTTATCCCATGAAATAAAGTCACATTCAGGATAATTAGAACAGCCATAAAAAATTCTATTTTTCTTAGATTTACGTTCAACTACATCGCCTTTTTGACATTTTGGACATGTCACACCAATTGGCTTAGTAATCGCTTTTGTATTACGACAATCCGGGAAATTAGAGCATGCCATAAACTTTCCATAACGTCCCATTTTGATAACCATTGGATGACCACATACTTCACAATCTTCTCCTGCTGCTTCATCTTTAATTTCAATTTTTTCCATTTCTTCTTCTGCACGTTTTACATTTTGTTTGAAACTATTATAGAAGTTATCCACTACCTTCTTCCAAGCGATGTCTCCATCTGCAATACTATCAAGTAGTGTCTCCATATTAACCGTAAAATCTACATCAATAATTTCAGGAAAATAATCTTTCACTTGTTCATGAACGATTTCGCCAAGTTCAGTCGGTACAAAACGTTTACTATCCATCTTGACGTAATTTCGTTTTTGAATTGTATCAATAGTAGGTGCGTATGTTGATGGTCGACCTATTTTAAGTTCTTCTAAAGTTTTAACTAAACGTGCTTCTGTATATCTTGGTGGTGGCTGCGTAAAGTGTTGTGCTGGTTCAATTTTGGTCGCCGTTACTTTATTTCCTACTTCTAATTCCGGAAGGCGATTTTCTTTTTCTTTAGATTTATCGTCTTTCGTTTCAACATACAATGTCATAAAACCTTTAAACTTAATCGTTTGACCATTTGCTCTAAATTTAATATCGTTTTGTGTTAAATCTACAGCTACAGTGTCTAAAATAGCAGGTGCCATTTGACTTGCAACAAAACGTTCCCAAATCAGTTTATAAAGACGATATTGATCACGTGATAGAAAATCTTTCATTTCAGCTGGTGTGCGATTCGTACTCGTAGGTCTAACAGCTTCATGAGCATCTTGATCGCCTTGCTTACCTTTACTTTCGCTTTTTGATAAATAGTCTGTACCGTATTCATTTTCTATAAATGCCTTAGCTTCTGCTTGTGCATCTTTAGAAATACGCGTAGAGTCTGTTCTCATGTATGTGATGAGCCCTACAGTACCCTTACGTTTTAAATCGATACCTTCATATAATTGTTGAGCAATCATCATTGTTTTTCGAGCTTTAAAGTTAAGTTTACGCGCTGCCTCTTGTTGAAGTGTTGATGTCGTAAAAGGCTTTGCAGGTTTTCTTGTTTTTTCCTTCTTATTTACATTCGTCACTTCAAATTGTGAATCATCAAGCGCATCAGTAATGACAGTAACGTCATCTTTATTTTTTAACGGAAATGGTTTGCCTTTATAATGAAGGAATTTACCATTGAATTTAGATTTTCCGTATCTGAATTCCCCTTCAATTGACCAATATTCTTCAGGTTTAAACTGTCGAATTTCGTTCTCTCTATCTATAATAAGACGGAGTGCCACTGACTGAACCCGTCCAGCTGATAAACCTTTTTTTACTTTTTTCCATAACACTGGTGAAATATTATAACCTACTAAACGGTCAACGATACGTCTCGCTTGTTGTGCATCGACGAGATTCATTTCAATATTTCGTGGTGTTTTAAAGCTATCTTTTACAGCATCTTTCGTAATCTCATTAAAAACTACTCTATTTTTTTGTGTATCATCTAATTCCAAAATGTTTGCTAAATGCCATGCAATCGCTTCACCTTCACGGTCAGGGTCACTTGCTAAGAATACTTTTTTAGCTTTTTTTGCATATCTTTTGAGTTCTTTCACAACCGGACCTTTTCCGCGAATTGTAATATATTTTGGTTCATAGTTTTGCTCCACATCTACGCCCATCTGACTACGTGGTAAATCTCTAACGTGTCCCATTGAAGCAATAACTTTATATTTTTTCCCCAAATACTTTTCTATTGTTTTAGCTTTTGCAGGCGATTCTACAATGACAAGATTATCTGCCAATGGAGTTACCCCCTTGCTTTTTCTGTTTTCAAAGATAAATGATAAACGGTTAATTTTAAGTTTGTCAATATTTTACAATCAATTCACAAATAAGTTAATCTTTTTTATTCATAATCTTTTAGAATATCAAATGCATTTAGTACAATTTCAGCACCTTCTTTTGCACGTATCAAGTTTCCTCTTGTATGTACGTCAAACATACGACCTGGTAATACATAGACATTGCGATTTTGTTCTAAAGCTTGATCCATTGTAATTAATGCTCCACTTCGTTCTTTAGCTTCTGTGACAAATAACCCTTTTGAAATACCGCTAATAATGCGATTTCGTTCTGGGAATCTGAATTTAGCAGGAGGTGTAGTTGGCGGATATTCACTAATCGTTAAGGAAGTTCTTTCAATTTGATCTCTTAATAATTTTGTAGTTTGTGGATAATGATAGGCATGACCAAAACCTAGTACGGCTATAGTAGGTAAATCATACGATAATGCATACTGATGTGCTAAAGCATCAGTTCCATGAGCTAAACCTGACACAATCACTAATTGTTGCGTCTTAAAGTAAGGAAATAGTTCTTCTAAACACTCATTGGTGTAGGACGTATGCGCGCGTGCTCCTACAATGCTTAACATACGAGAAGTTTTGTCCAAGAGTGAGATATCCCCTTTACAAAATAAAATATATGGTGCATCGTAAATTTGTTTTAATAATTGGGGGTAGTTTGATTGTGTGACATCTACGATCTTAATCTCATGATTTCGTAGATCGTTTCTAATTTGATTATAATTTAAAGTTATAAGCTTATCGAATTTCTTTTGAAAATGAATGTTTTGACTAAACCTTTGTCTAACTTTTTCAATATGTGTCAACGTATAAGGAGATTTAAATAGATCTGGACAATATGTCTCGATTTTTTGAATTTGTTGTGTTGTAAACCCAGCGTATAAAAGTAAAAGTAGGATTTTTTGCATCTTGATTGTCACCTCGTCATGATGTTTAGCAAATTATATAGTAGAATACAATATTATATGAAATTTCTCTAAAGGTCAATAACATATCAAGTTCAATTTGCCTATAAATCAATATCAAAAGCCTCTGTGTAGGCTATATATCTAGAGTTCTAGCAAACTAAAACTTAGATAACATAACTCAACACAGAGGCTTTAGCGTTTATCTCATTATTTTTTTACTGTTAATAATGACTCATAAATGCCTGCTTCTTTAGCAGCTTCAATTAATGTTACACCGATTTCTGAAGGTGTATCTGCAGTTTTTACTCCATTTTTATTTAATGTTTTAATTTTTTCTTCAGCAGTACCTTTACCACCTGAAATAATTGCGCCAGCATGACCCATACGTTTTCCTGGAGGTGCTGTTTGACCACCAATAAATCCAACTACAGGTTTATTCATATTTTTTTGAATCCACTCTGCCGCTTCTTCTTCAGCTGTTCCACCAATCTCACCAATCATTACAACAGCTTTAGTATCATCATCTTCGTTAAATGCTTTTAAGACATCGATAAAGTTTGTTCCATTTACCGGGTCACCGCCGATACCAACTGCTGTAGATTGACCGATTCCTTCTTCAGTTAACTGATGTACTGCTTCATAAGTTAATGTACCAGAACGTGATACTACACCTACATGACCTTTTTTATGGATATAACCAGGCATAATACCAATCTTAGTTTCATCAGAAGTAATTACACCAGGACAGTTTGGTCCAATTAAACGTGTTTTCTTATCTTCTAAATAACGTTTTACTTTAATCATATCAACAACCGGGATATGCTCAGTAATACAAATTGCTAAATCTAATTCAGCATCTGCACTTTCTAAAATCGCATCAGCAGCGAATGGTGCTGGTACGTAAATAACTGAAACATTTGCACCTGTTTCTTTTTTAGCTTCTTCTACTGTATTAAATACTGGTACACCTTCAACCACTTGTCCACCTTTTCCTGGTGTCACCCCAGCTACAATTTGAGTACCATATTCTAACATTTGTTTAGTATGGAAAAGGGCAGTTGACCCTGTAATCCCCTGTACGATAACTTTTGTATTTTTATCCACAAAAACACTCATTTTAGTTGTCCCATCCTTTCCTTACGCTTCGTTTACAAGTTTAACGATTTTTTGAGCACCTTCAGCCATTGTACTTGCTGGCTCAATTGCTAAACCTGAGTCTTTAAGAATTTGTTTACCTTCTTTAACATTAGTACCTTCTAAACGTACAACTAACGGCAATGTTAAGTCGACTTCTTCCACAGCTGCTACAATACCTTCAGCAATAATATCGTTACGCATAATTCCACCAAAAATATTTACAAAAATACCTTTAACGTTACTATCACCTAAGATAATTTTAAATGCTTCTGTTACTTTCTCCTTAGTTGCACCGCCACCTACGTCAAGGAAGTTTGCTGGTTTACCATTAAAATGATTGATTGTGTCCATTGTTGCCATTGCAAGACCTGCACCATTAACCATGCAACCGATGTTTCCATCTAATGCAATGTATGATAAATCATATTTTGATGCTTCAATTTCTTTTGGATCTTCTTCATCTAAGTCACGTAATTCTTGAATATCTTTATGACGGAATAACGCATTATCGTCAAAATTGATTTTTGAGTCAAGTGCTAAAACATTGCCATCGCCAGTTAAAACGAGCGGGTTAATTTCAACGATTGAACAATCTTTTTCAATAAATACGTTATATAAAGACATTAAAAACTTCACTGCTTTATTAACAGATTCTTTAGGAATATTGATGTTAAACGCAATACGACGTGCTTGATAAGGTGCTAAACCTACAACTGGATCAATTGTTTCTTTGAAGATTTTTTCAGGCGTTTTCGCTGCCACTTCTTCAATTTCAGTTCCACCTTCTTCAGATGCCATTAAAGTCACGCGATCTGTTGCACGGTCAATAACGAACCCAACATAATATTCTTTTTGAATATCTGCGCCTTCTTCAATGTATAAACGTTTAACTTCTTTACCTTCTGGGCCTGTTTGATGTGTTACTAACACTTTACCGAGTAGTTCATTCGCATAAGTTTCAACTTCTGATAAAGACTTAGCGATTTTAACACCACCAGCTTTTCCACGCCCCCCTGCGTGAATTTGTGCTTTTACAACATATACATCTGTGTCTAACTCTTTCGCTTTTTCTACTGCTTCTTCAGCTGAAAATGCAACACGCCCTTCTGGAACTGCTACGCCCATTGAGCGAAAAATTTCTTTTCCTTGGTACTCATGGATATTCATACTCCATCCTCCTGTTTCTTAAGGTTAAGTTCATCTCAATTATAAAAAATGTAAGCGTTATTGTAAACAGTTAGACATATAGATTATCTTTATTTATGAGTTTTATAATTAGATAAACATATGTTTTCAATGTGTTATATTAATGTTGTCATACAACCAATAAAGGAGTATCAATATGGAATTTAATCATTATCAAAAAGCGGCTCAACGTACGCTAAACACACAAAAAATGCAAAAAGAATTATTACAAATGGGCGCTTTAGGATTAAACGGAGAAGCTGGAGAAGTCGCTGATATAATCAAAAAACATTTTTATCATGAACATCCTTTAGATGTTGAGGCGTTAAAAAAAGAGCTCGGTGATGTATTATGGTATATTGCTACATGCGCAACAACATTGAACGTCTCGTTAGATGAAATTGCACAAATGAATATCGAAAAATTAGAAAAACGTTATCCTAATGGTTTTAACCCTGAAGATTCAAAAAATCGTAAAGACGAATAAAAATTAAAATCACAAATGTATATGCAAAACCTTAGTTATTTATAACGTTTACACCTAAAATAAAACTGTCGACAACAAATAACCGTGTCGACAGTTTTATAGAAACTTCATATTTTATTTGTCTGTATGAAATTTAACTTGGGTATCGTCGTCCATTGGAACACTAATAATTTTTTGTTCGTCATCAGAAGATTCAACAGAAAAATTATGTTCTTTTAACAGACGAATTAAGTCCATTTGAGATGTTTCCTCAACAGAAACATTTAAATTATCCTCAATTTTTTTCTTAATATCGTTTAATTTTTGCTCGTCTTCAGTAATTTCAACTTCTTTTTCTTCAAAGTGAACAAGTACTTTATATAACTTTTCTAATGTTTCGTCCATGTATTATGATATTCCTTTCTTTTGGAAGTATAGTTCTAGTAAAACATAAATAAAAGGAATTGCAAATATTTTAATGTTATATCATCAGAATGAAAGCGGATAGTTTATTCCTTATATTTTGATTTAATAGGTTCAAAAGTTTTTCTATGAATCGGCGTAATGCCAAAGTGATCTAAACCTTCAAGGTGTTTTTTCGTACCATAACCAGCATTTTGTGCAAAATCATAGCCGGGATAGATTTGATCATACTCTTTCATCTTTTGATCTCGATAAACTTTAGCAATGATACTTGCTGCAGCAATTGAAACACTCGAGGCATCACCCTTAGTGATTGATTGTTGAGGTGCATGTATTTTGTCAAGTAACATCGCATCAATTAGGAAATGTGTAGGTTTAATACTCAATCCTTCAACTGCACGATACATTGCAAGTTGTGTAGCGTTATATATATTTAATGCATCAATCTCTTCTGGTGTCGCAATGCCAATATGCCAAGCTTTTACGTTATTCCTTAGATTAGTACTTAACGTAGTACGCTTTTGAACTGATAATTGTTTAGAATCATTAATGCCTAAATACTGATGATCATCGTTTAAAATCACTGCACACGCAACTACAGGTCCTGCAAGTGGTCCACGTCCTACCTCGTCAATACCACAAATTAAAGCTTCTGGTGTTTGATTTAAGATATCATTCTCATATTGTGACATCATTTCATATTGTTTTTCTAATTGTTCCTGTTTTTCAATTTGCTTTAATCTACTTTTAAATGCTTGCTGTACACCTTTTCTAGAGTCCTGAGCTAAGGGGTGAGTGGCTAAAGCTTCTTTAGTAGTAATGAGTGCTAGCTCCGCTTTAATCTCTTTTATCGTTTTATGCATCATAAATCTCTCATTTCGTGATATAAATCAAAACAGTAAGTGCCTATTTTAGCGTTACGTATATCATTAATGACCAGCTCAATGACTGCTTCATAGTCCACTTCGTTGCCTCTTTGAATGAGACCTCTTTTACGTCCAATCGCATCAAACCATTCTAACGGTTCAGAATCAGGTTCAACTTCTATTTTATAAAAGTTCTTTAAGCCTTCATAATCTTGTTGTATTAAAAAATTCAATCCATAAAGCGCAACTTCATCCAAATGCACAATACTATCTTTAATCGCACCCGTTAAACTTAATTTTTTCCCTACCGTTTGGTCCTCAAATTTAGGCCACAATATTCCAGGTGTGTCTAATAGTTGTAACGATTTACCAACTTTAATCCATTGCTGTTGTTTTGTTACACCTGGTTTGTTCCCTGTTTGAGTGATGGCACGATTCGCTAACTTATTAATGAGTGTAGATTTACCAACGTTTGGGATACCTACAATCATTGCGCGGATTGCTCTTGGTTTTAACCCCTTAGCTTGTTCACGCTCAAATTTTTCTTTCGTTACCTCGATTGCAGCATTTTCGACTTGTTTCAGCCCTTTACCATGTTTAGCATCAACAGCCACAGGCATTGCACCTTTTTCTTTAAAAAAAGCATACCATTTTTGCATTTCATTTAAATTAGACATATCTTTTTTATTTAAAATAACAACACGTGGCTTATGTTGAATGACTTCATCAATCATAGGGTTTCTTGAACTAAAAGGAATTCTTGCATCGACAAGTTCAAATACGACATCCACCTTTTTTAACTGCTCAGATACTTCCCTTTTAGCTTTAGCCATGTGTCCTGGATACCATTGTATTACCATTTATACATCACCTTTCTTCTCATTACTAACTTCTAAATATTAACGATTTAACACTACAATGTGATATATTGAATGTAGTTTTTAGTTCTTGAAAATACGCTTTAAACATTCTAGAATTATTACACTTCATTGATGATGAGACGATATTCATTTGCATCGATGAATAGTCTTTTAAACGATAAAGCATAATATTGAAGGTGGGTTCTTTTTTTGATAAGTTCAAAAACATTTTTCGAAGTAATTCGCTTCGTCATTGTAGGCGGTATTAATACAGTCAATTATTATATCGTTTATTTGATATTATTAAAACTATTACATGTCCATTATTTAATCAGTCATATCACTGGATTTATAGTTGCGCTTTTCATTTCTTATTTTTTATCATGTTATTTCGTTTATCATGTCAAGCCAACATTAAAAAAATTCTTAGCTTTTCCATTAACTCAAGTAGTCAACATGTCTGTTCAATTCGTGCTACTTTATATTTTTGTAGAGTTTCTTCATATTGATGATACATTAGCACCCTTTGCAGGATTGGTTGTTACCATTCCAATCACATATTTATTATCTAAATTTATTTTGAAAGATCGTTAAATATTAAGTAATTAAAGGTGAATGATATCTTATGAAACGTTTCAATCAATCTATGATCATAATGATAACTTCATGTATTTTGGCACTTGTTGGTCATGCTTACATCATTTTTCGATTTATTAAAGACGGATTACTATTTACTGGACCTAATGATGGTATTGAGCAAATGGTACCGATACAAATGTATCTCTATCAAAAATGGTCTGAAGGTACTTTTTTCTATGCCTCTGATTTCGGTTTAGGCGGAGATTTTTTTACAGACTTATCTTATTACTTTAGTACTAATATTTTATTTATCTTAAACGCACTTATCATAGGTGTATTTGCAAAATTAAAGTTGGTCAATACGCATGACCTCATGTTTTGGATGACAAATGCATTAGTCATATCAGTAATTAAATCTGCTTTAGTGATTATGGCAACATACTTATATGCGAAGTCAATTAAGCTTAATAAAAATGTGGCGATGCTTTTCGCATTTCTGTTTGCTTCATCGCCACTTTATTATCGATTTACAGTGTATTGGCCTTTTTTTAGTGATATTTTTATTTTATTACCACTTTTATTTTTCAGTATTGAAAGATATTTTAAAACTGGTAAAATTGGTTTCTTTATTGTTATTACAGCTATATCATTTATTAATAATTTTTATTTTGCATACTATCAAGTACTTGCAGGACTGATTTATTTTGCTATACGCATGATTTGGAAACATCACGATGATATTTTAAAGAAATCATACGTACTTTGGACATTATCTATTGGTGCTGTTTTAGGCGTTGGTTGTAGTTTATTTGTATTCTTCCATAGTGCAAGTAGCTTCATCCATAACCAACGTATCCCTTATTCAACTAAAATTCCGATTTTCGAATCATTAGATCACAATACAAATATTTTCTACGACAACTATTTAATTGTCATTTTATATATCGTAATCCAAGCATTACTCAGCTTTAAACTCTATCGCCATTTCTTTTTTAGATTATTTGCGATTTTGTCTATTTTAGCGATTGTTTCAGCATTTATCCCATATGTTGATTCAGTTTTTAATGGATTTTCCGCCCCACAAAAGCGTTGGCATTATTTACTTGCTTTTGCAACAAGTGGGCTTATTGCTTGTTATGTGCAACATTTCTTTAGTCTTTCAAAGCTCTATTACATATTAACTGCTATTCCAGGGATATTAGTAGTTACTGTAAGTGCAGTTTGGTACCAAAATTTTGTCATATGGCTTTTATGGATACCAATAGTATTTTTAACAGGTCTCTTGATACTTCACATTAAGGCATCAGCGCTCAGTTATTCTAGAACAACGTTACAAAGTGTCTTCGGAATAAGTATCAGTGTACTTATGGTACTCGTGTCAATTGTTTTTACAAAAAATCAAATTTTCCATGAGGACCATGAAAATCGTGGTAATCGTGATTATATTAATAAAAGTTTGTATAATACACCACTTCAAAATACACTTGTTCAGCAAATGAAACATTCCAAAGACCAAACTGAACGTATCGATTGGCGTGTAAATGAACAAGACAACACGCCAATGTATCAAAATTTTAAAGGATTGAGTTTATATTCAAGTATTTTTAATGATGAACTAATCAAATTGTATTATGACCATCTTATGATTAATTTAAAAGAAGAGTCTGTGAGTCGTTATCAATCTACGGGTGGTCGCGCCAATATAGCAAGCCTGCTATCAGTTAGATACCAAATGCTCAAAAACTATCAAGACAATTTACCTGAACATTTTAAACTGATTCAAAAATCAGGACAATATCGTATTTACGAAAATGAACAAGTCTTGCCAGCTGTACGAGTGACTAACCAATACTATAATAGTAAAGATTTAAAAACACCTATTGATAGAGAGCATGCAATGATTGACGGCGTAATCTTAGACCATAAAGGTAAACCTTATCAAGATATCGCACCGAATTTAATAAAAGACATTGATATAAGCACAGTAAATGCGAAATGGACGCATTCAGATGTTCTACAAACAACCCAATCTAAACGAAGCGGTGTAATATTAAAACTACCTGAAGCATTGCAAAATACGTATAAAGACTTTTATGTCACACTTTATGCTAAGCGGGGAGCACCAGATAGTAATAGTACAATATCTATAAACGGCTACCAAAACCATCGTTTATTTAATACATCCAAGTACAAAACTGGACAGAACTTTTTGCTGTATCGAACAAAACCTGATCAGAATGGCAATATAAATATTAATGTCTCGCCACATGGGCCATATCACTTTAAAGTTTTAGGTGTATATGGTGAAGACTACCAAACACTTGAGAAAGCAGATAAACAAAAGCATTTCAAATATGATGAAAAGCATTCCAATATCGACATCACCTTGCAACACCATTCAGGGGGTATGGCAGTTATTAATATACCATATCGTTCTGGATTTAAAGCGACGGTTGATGGTAAGTCAGTAACACCTCAAAAGGTCAATTATTTTATGACAGGAATACCAGTATCAAACAATGCAAAAAACATTCATATTACCTATCGTCCGCCCTATTTTTATACAATGATTTTTGTCTCATTATGTTGTGTAGTTTTAAGTGTTTTATATAGACAATGGCTTGTAAAACGAATCCGTACTATGAAAGAGTGAAATTAATTGAAACATTTATTGCGAAAATATAAATTAAATAAATATATTAAACTATTGATTATGGCTCTAGCCGTTGGAGCGATTGTCTACATCCCTGTATTATATCGATTTTTGATTGATGGCATTATTTACAGTGGAAATGGTGATGGTTTTAAACAAATGATGCCTTTTCAAATGTTTTTGTATGAACATTTTAGCCAAATGTATTCTTTGTATGATGTCTCATTTGGCTTAGGTGGTGATTATTTTACAGATTTAGCTTATTATTATGCTACATCACCAATTATGTATCTTAACTTCCTATTTGTGGCTTTAAGTGAGGGATTATTACATACTGATCCCTCACATATTGAATTTTGGCCAGGCAATCAAATTTTCATTGCTTACATTAAATGTGTGATTGTATTTTTAGTAACATATGGTATGTTACGGGAATTTAAATTGCGTGGTAAATCACGATTTTTAGGTGCATTTTTGTATAGTGCATCAACCGTTTTATACTATTTTAACTTTACGTGGTCATTTTTTGGGGACATCATGATCTATTTACCATTATCCATTTGGGGGATGGAGCGTTTTTTTAAACGTGGTAAAATCGGGCTCTTTATTTTTTCAATAGCAATTACGTTATTTTCTAACTTTTATTTTAGCTATTATGAAATGATAGGTTTAAGTGCATATTTAGTCTATCGCTTAATCTTTAAGCACCCTGATGACATCGTTAAGCGTATACATAAACTTTTATTCTTGATTCCTGCAGCTATAATCAGTCTGTGTATTGGTTCGTTTGGATTTCTGACTGGTGTGAAGTCATTCTTAAATAATGACCGTCAATCAAATGATGTATTTATCTCACCCATCATTGATTTTTCTCAAAAATACCATATTTTTACAAATGGTTTTTATATTACCTTAAGTTTTGTTGTACTAGTGGCACTGTTTAGTTTTAAGCTATATCGTTACTATGCTTTTAAAATGTTCGCAATCCTGACTTGGATTTTATTAATTGCATCATTTTCACCTTATTTTGATAGTCTATTTAATGGTTTTTCTTTTCCACAACGAAGATGGGTATATATACTTGCGCTAACCTCAAGTATACTCATCGCTTTATGGTTTAAACATCTTTCTGAACTCACATGGAAAGATTATCGTTTATCTATATTACCAGTCATTGTACTGTTAATTCTAACTGCATTCACATCAAGAGGCGCAATGTGGTGGATGATCGCGTCAATTTTAATACTGATTGTGATAGGTTTTTACATCTATCAGCAACATTCATTCATGAAACCTATATCAAACGTCATCGTTGGACTTTTTGTGATTCAACAATTTGTTTTACTAATAAATTATCATCACAATAATATTGCGCCTTATCAATCAAAACTGAGTGATATGCATGCTCCAGATTACCATAGTCCAAAACTTCAACAGGATATGAATCAAATCAAAAAGCAACAACAACCGTTAGAGCGTATCGATTACATGAGCTCTTATGCGGTCAATTCTGCCATGATTTATCATTATAACGGTCTCGCACTTTATTCTAGTATTTTTGACGGTGCTATACTTAATTATTATGATAAATTAATGCAAATCAATATGGAGTATGATAGTAATAGTACTTATCGCTTATTAGGTGACCGCGCAAATCTTTATGCACTCTGGGGTGTAACGGATCGCATTAAAGAAAAACCTGATACTTTACTACCTTATGGAATGAAACATGTAGGAACTATTCAAGACAACACAACCCGTTTGGATCATTCTAAAAATACAATAGAGTACCCAAGCGCTCACCTTACGTCTAAAGTCTTTCATCCAGATCAACTTAAATCACCTTTAGACCGTGAGCAAGCTATGTTACAAGGCGTTGTAAGTGATGCATTTTCGTCTAACCAATCCTTTCAACCGAATAAAAACTTGCTGAACCAGACAACTATTACAACACATCATGCTAAGCGGTTCGGTAATAAACTTAATGTACTTGAGGATGACGGAGGATTAGAAATCCATATTCCAAAACGCTATCAACAAAAGTATAAAGACCTTTATCTTGAAATGGATATTGAATTGTTAGCACCAAATCAACCACATTATCTAAAAGTTAATGATTTTTATCAACGCCGCACTAAGTTAGATTATGCATATCGTCGTTTCATTACTCCTGTTACGATTCGTGTACCGATTGATGAAACAATGCGCATTCAACTCAAAAAAGGGACCTACCGTGCTCAATTGAAGGGATTATATGGTGAAAACTACCAAACTTTACAGACAGCGAAAAAAGAGGTCACACCGGTCAAAATGGTTACAACGAAAAACTCAATTAAAGCTAGCGTCACACCTAAAGCGAAAAGTTACCTTGTGCTACCTATACCTTATAGAGATGGATTAGTGGCCTATGTAGACCAAAAACCACGTCCTGTACAAAAAGGGAATGGTTTGATGAGTGTCATTCCTGTTAATAAAGGTGATTCGAACGTCGTAATAAAATATCATATTCCACAGTTTTGGCTTTTCATTGGTATCACAATATTTGGTATTATAGCTGCATTGATTTATCGCCGCTTCTTATATCAAAAGCTAATGAAATCATCCCAAAAATTAAAATAACGACTCACTTCATATCAAATAACACAAGAAAGGGGCTGGGACATAAATACAGCTCCAAAAGAACCCCGCTAAGATTCCAAATTGGATTTTAGCGGGGTTCTTTATATAATTTACACATATTGTTTCAAAAAAATAAAGCCCTCACTTATAATAAGAG
>NZ_JABANU010000089.1 GCF_016238445.1 Staphylococcus canis | reverse complement strand
TCTTTGTAAAATCAAAACGTGCCGGACAACGTGTTATGGAAAGTATCACAAATTTTATCGAAAAAGACCTGAAATTAACAGTGAATAAAGATAAAAGTAAAGTGGGTTCTCCTACACGTTTAAAGTTTTTGAGTTGTCTAATAATGAAAACAAATGGCACTTGTCGTTTCAGACCCACTATGGAAGCAAAAAGAAACTTAAAAGCCAAATTAAAGTGGGTTACAAGAAGAAATAGACATGGCACATTCAAAGAGATTATAACAGAAA
>NZ_JABANU010000088.1 GCF_016238445.1 Staphylococcus canis | reverse complement strand
GACTTAATCAGTGCAATCAAATCAACAGTAGAAGCAGGACTTAACGGAGAATGGACAGATATGGGATTCGGTATTGCAGATATCGTAGCAAAAGGTATCGAAGCAATCTCAGGTCTTTTCGGATAATTTGATAATCATTATAAATAAAAAATAAAAAAAGAGGTGTAGAAAATGTCAGACTTAATCAGTGCAATCAAATCAACAGTAGAAGCAGGACTTAACGGAGAATGGACAGATATGGGATTCGGTATTGCAGATATCGTAGCAAAAGGTATCGAAG
>NZ_JABANU010000087.1 GCF_016238445.1 Staphylococcus canis | reverse complement strand
CTGGTTCACCTGTTCCTGTTACGACTTTGTCTCCTGGTTGTGGATTATTCACTACTGGTGCCTCTGGCGCCACTGTGTCTGTTACTGTTCCTGTTGATGGTGTTGATGTGTTACCATTGCCATCTTTATTTACAGCTGTCACTGTTTCGCCTTCCTCTAATGTCTCAGTCGCTGGTACATCCACTGTCCAGTTTCCGTTTTCGTCCACTTGGCCAGTCACTTCTTCGCCGTTAGGGAACGTTACAACTACTGTTGTTCCTGGTTCGCCTGTTCCTGTTACGA
>NZ_JABANU010000086.1 GCF_016238445.1 Staphylococcus canis | reverse complement strand
CCATAACACGTTGTCCGGCACGTTTTGATTTTACAAAGATGACGAAGTCATCAGCGTATCTCACAAAACGGTGTCCGCGCTTCTCTAATTCTTTATCCAGTTCATGCAAATAGATATTACACAACAAGGGAGATATAACTCCACCTTGAGGGGCACCTTTCTTTCTTTCTGCGTATTCGCCAGACAGGTCTGCAGACCCGCTTTGTAAACTTTTGCGGATAAATTTAGAAATAGCTTTGTCTTGTATAAAGCGCTCAAACAAGTACATCAACTTATCATGGTTCAA
>NZ_JABANU010000085.1 GCF_016238445.1 Staphylococcus canis | reverse complement strand
GAAGGTGAAACAATCACTGTTGTGAACAAAGATGGCAATGGTAACATATCAACACCATCAACAGGAACAGTAACAGACACAGTGGCGCCAGAGGCACCAGTAGTGAATAATCCACAACCAGGAGACAAAGTCGTAACAGGAACAGGTGAACCAGGAACAACAGTAGTTGTGACGTTCCCTAACGGTGAAGAAGTGACAGGTCAAGTGGATGAAAACGGAAACTGGACAGTGGATGTACCAGCGACTGAGACATTAGACGAAGGTGAAACAATCACTGTTGTGAACAAAGATGGCAATG
>NZ_JABANU010000084.1 GCF_016238445.1 Staphylococcus canis | reverse complement strand
AGTATGATTAATATTTTTGATACCACAACACTCGCAACCCGTAGGTTCGTAGCTAACATAGCCAGTAAAAACTAAAGATGTTATCCCTTTAATGTCCTTTAACCCTAAATAACCTGTTATTTTTAAACTTTCTCCTTCAATTCCAAAGCATTCTGTTATATCATAGTTAATAGGCATAAATATCTCTCCTTAATTAGTTTGTTGGTACTTACAATTATAGAGGTATTTGTGCCGTTTTTATATTAAAAACTAAAAAATAACGGCTAGTGAATATTTCACCAACCGTTAAAAGTATAGAACC
>NZ_JABANU010000083.1 GCF_016238445.1 Staphylococcus canis | reverse complement strand
TTTCAGAAATAGAATATTAGTTATTTCTAGGATGTTTATAAGTGAACATAAAAAACGTACCAAGTCACTAAAAATAGCAACTTAGTACGTTTTGTCTTCACCAACCGACGTTGACAAAGAGCCAAAATAAAAAACGACTAGTCATCTTGACTAGTCGCTACCGAAGAAATTATGAAAACCTGGCACCGTCCTACTCTTGCGGAACGTCAGTCCGACTACCATCGGCGCTAAAGAGCTTAACTTCTGTGTTCGGCATGGGAACAGGTGTGACCTCTTTGCCATAGGCACCAGATAAACATTGAAT
>NZ_JABANU010000082.1 GCF_016238445.1 Staphylococcus canis | reverse complement strand
TTAAAGACTTTAACCGACGGTCTTCAACAATATCTATGATACGATGTGTGAGTGAATCAGCATAAATAAAGCTCATATAACCCGATACGTTTTTAACACTTTTAAATTCATCCATCATTAAATGTTTCGGTAATGGTCGATGTGGCGACTGATAGAGACTTTCTGCAGCTTCATCAATAAAACGTGCTACAGTTGTAGGTGATACAGAACAATCCTGCGCTATAGAAGCTTCAGAACGTATATCCGTTGCCTTATTAAGAACAGCCATTTTAGTATTTTTAGAGATAAAACAAAACTTATCAACGACAGGA
>NZ_JABANU010000081.1 GCF_016238445.1 Staphylococcus canis | reverse complement strand
AAATGCGCTTGAACGCATTTGTAAGAACCACTAACATCTGGAGGCTTAATGTGGTTAGTAACCTTTAAATAAGAGACTCCATATGAAGTGGTTCTTTAGAATTCAAAGCGCTCTCTCAATGACCTTGGTGATAGACGGTGTTTCGGAAGTAGCGTTCTCGGCAGAACTTTCGCAATGTGCAGGTGTTAAATGAACAAATGCGCTTGAACGCATTTGTAAGAACCACTAACATCTGGAGGCTTAATGTGGTTAGTAACCTTTAAATAAGAGACTCCATATGAAGTGGTTCTTTAGAATTCAAAGCGCTCTCTC
>NZ_JABANU010000080.1 GCF_016238445.1 Staphylococcus canis | reverse complement strand
ACCCAAATTTAGAATGTGCTTTGTCATCTTTAAATCAGGCTATTAAAAATATACCTGAATTAAATTATCGAACTACAGTACATTCTGATCAAGGTTGGCACTACCAGCATAAAGCTTGGGTAAAAGCACTCAAAGACAATCATATATTTCAAAGTATGTCGCGTAAAGGAAACTGTTATGATAATTCTCCAATGGAGAATTTCTTTGGCCTATTAAAGCAAGAGATGTTTTATGGAGAAGAATTTAATTCTTATGAAGAGTTGGAATTAGAAATCCACAAATATATCAATTACTATAATAACGTAAGAAGAAAAGT
>NZ_JABANU010000008.1 GCF_016238445.1 Staphylococcus canis | reverse complement strand
ACCCAAATTTAGAATGTGCTTTGTCATCTTTAAATCAGGCTATTAAAAATATACCTGAATTAAATTATCGAACTACAGTACATTCTGATCAAGGTTGGCACTACCAGCATAAAGCTTGGGTAAAAGCGCTCAAAGACAATCATATATTTCAAAGTATGTCGCGTAAAGGGAACTGTTATGATAATTCTCCAATGGAGAATTTCTTTGGCCTATTAAAACAAGAGATGTTTTATGGAGAAGAATTTAATTCTTATGAAGAGTTGGAATTAGAAATCCACAAATATATCAATTACTATAATAACGTAAGAAGAAAAGTAAATTTAAAAGGCAAGACTCCTGTTGAATACAGAAATCTTGCCTTAGGAAAATAGCTTAATCAAAAAGTTCAACTTTTTGGGTTCACTACAAGCGTCTACTTCCCTCTTTTAGCTTTTTTCTTCTTAATAATGTATACAATGTGTGCAGTACCCACTGCACTTAAAATCATAATGATGACATTAATGAGAAATTGCCACCAGTGATCTGATGGTAAATAGTAAAATAACAGACTAAATGGTATGAAAAAGATAAAATCAAGCCATCCAAATGTACGAAGCGATTCATCCAGGTCGTCTTTACGTTCCATATTATACCTCCTAGAATGTTTCGATACATTTATAGTATAACACCCCTATACGTCTATTGTTGACGTCTAAGGGGTGTTTGACATTATTGAACTGTAAAGATTTTATGACCTTTTTCGACTTCAGTTACATCTTCAAATTCAATCATACGATCTTCCAAGTTTGTGACGATAAGTGGTGTCACGATGCTTGGCGCATTTGCTTTAATATAGTCTAAGTCAACTTTCATTAACGGTTGACCTTCAACGACTTCATCATCGACATTCACAAGACTTTCGAATCCTTTACCGTCTAATTTCACGGTATCAATACCGATGTGAATGAGTAATTCTAAACCATCTGTAGATTCTAAACCAATCGCATGTTTTGTAGGGAAAATCGTTTTGACAACACCGTTAAATGGTGCTGAGATTTCACCGTCATGTGGTATGAATCCGACACCGTCCCCCATCATTTTACCTGAGAAGACTTGGTCTGGCACTTCAGATAATGGAATAATCTCACCTTTTCCTGGTGCAGCTACTGTAATGGCTCTTGTGTCATCTACGTGTACTACATTATCTTCAAGCGTATCCGTTGTTGTTGTTTCACTTGGTTTTGTAATTTCACCTGAGATGATACGTGCCATATCATGTTTAATTTGATCTGACTTCGGTCCGAAAATCGCTTGCATATTGTTACCTACTTCAAGCACACCAGCTGCTCCAAGTTCTTTTAATCCGTTAACGTCTACTTGTGATTTATCATTTACTTCTACACGTAAACGCGTGATACATGCATCTAAATGTTTGATATTGTCTTTACCACCCATTGCGTCTAATACGTCAAATGGTAAACGTTGAACAGATGTTTCACGTGATTCTGTTGCTTTATCTTCACGTCCTGGTGTTTTTAAGTTCATTCGTTTAATTAAGAATGTGAATAAGAAGTAATACACTATCGCATAAACTATCCCCACTGGAATAACCCATAACGCATTCGTACGATCCCAGTTTAATAAACCATACAGCACATAATCGATGAAACCACCTGAGAAGGTCATTCCAATTTTAACGTTTAATAGATGCATTACTAAGAACGATGTACCTGCTAAAAATACATGTGCTACATATAAAATTGGTGCTACGAATAAGAATGAGAACTCTAAAGGTTCTGTAATCCCTGTTAAGAATGATGTCAGACCTGCTGATAACATTAAACCAGCAACGATTTTTTTACGTTCTGGACGCGCTTGACGATAAATCGCATACGCTGCTGCCGGTAAACCAAACATCATGAATGGATATTTACCTGTTGTAAACGCACCTGCTGTAAAGGCAACACCATCACGCATTTGAGCCATCCAAATACGTTGGTCACCACGAACAAGCTCTCCTGCTTTATCAACATAACTACCAAACTCAAACCAGAATGGCGCATAGAAAATATGGTGTAAACCGAATGGAATTAAAGCACGTTCAATAATTCCAAAAATAAATGTTGTTAAGACTAAGTTTTTATTTAATAAGAAGTTCGATAAGTTATTGAGTCCATCTTGGATTGGTGGCCAAATGAAACTTAATAATACTCCAGTAATAATTGCGACTACAGATGTTACAATCGGTACAAAACGTTTACCTGCAAAGAAACCTAAAAATTGCGGTAATGTAATATTATAAAACTTGTTGTAACACCAAGCGGCAAGTGCACCAATGATAATACCACCAAACACACCCGTTTGAAGGGTTGGGATACCTAAGACTAGTGCATGTTGCGGTAATTTTTCAGCTTGACTTAATACTGAAGCACCGTCTGCATATGAGTAAATTTGGTCAATTGTGATATTCATGACTTTACCCATTGTGGCATTCATAATTAAATACCCTACAAGTGCAGCCAGTGCCGCTACACCATCTCCGCCTGCAAGACCAAGTGCTGTCCCTACTGCGAATAGTAACGGTAAGTTGTCGAATATGACTTGTCCAGCAGATTCCATAATAGATGAAATCATGACAAACACATCAAGTTTTAACCAAGGGGCTAATGCCACTAATTGGTCATTGTGCATCGCATTCCCAAGTGCGAGCAAGATACCCGCTGCTGGTAAAATCGCAACAGGTAACATTAAGGCTTTACCAATTCTTTGCAATTGGCCGAAAAACTTTTTAAACATTGCTAAAAGCACTCCTCTCAATATAGAACGCATGAAAAAAGGCATGAACAAATACAACCATCCTATAATGATGATTTTGATATTTGCTCATGCCTGTTCGAAACAGTAACACGCTATTCAACTAATCGACTACATTATACACAACAGGTCATCATATGACAATACCTTTTCAAAATATTTTTTTACGTGCCACGATTTTTTTGAAATTTAAGTATAAAAAAAGGATTTGAAGCCTTTACTCCGCTTCAAATCCCCATATTCATAATACATCAATCATTTTGTGTAAACTTTTCAATTACTGTGCGTATCGCCTGATCCCAATACGCATAATCATGGTCACCTTTACCTTCTATAAAAGTATAAGGAATTTGTTTTGAAGTTAAAAACTCTGTAAATGCAACGTTATCCGGATACAAGATATCTTCTGTACCACACATAATAAGTAATTCTGGAATCACTTTACCTTTTGCTTGCGCTTCTTCCACTAAATGATGCGGGCTAAAAGCTTCAAAATCTTCTGTGTCGTTCATATCTACAATATTTTCAAGTGTAAAATCATGCCACTCGAAATCTTGAAGCGCTGTAACATCATAAACTGCAGATAGCGGCGCTGCTTTAGCAAAACGTTCACCTTGCGTAAGCGCGTACTTGATTGTGCCGTATCCACCCATAGAATGTCCTGCAATAAAATGATCTTTTCTTTCTTTTGATAATGGCAGAATTTGATGCGCATAGTCCCAAACTTCTAGAACATAATCGTAATAACGATGACCATGTCTCATATTAGTATAAAAACTATGATCCGCATTCGGCATAATCACCGCAAGTTGATAGTCATTCGCATAACGCTCAATACTCGTATAACGCGTATATGACGTCGCATCGCTAGATAATCCATGTAACAACAGTAACGATTGTAGTGGTTTTGGTGTTTGTTCACGGTCAAAATATGTTTCATCTTCTGGCAAAATCACTACAAAAGACTGATGCATGCCAATGGTTTTTGACTTGTAATTCATATGCATGATAGCCATAATCCACACTCCTTATCAAGATTTTGTCGATTGACGGTGAGAAGGGTCTAAACGTTTTTCTAAAAGACGTAAGGCAATATCAATAATCACAACGATAATTACTATCGGAATCGCCCCCGCTAAAATAAACAATGTCCCATCTGTCGCATTTGTCCCACGAATGATAATGTCACCTAATGTAGGTGCGCCTATAAATGAGCCGACTGCAACAACACCAATCGCAACTACTAACGCGATACGCAAACCGCCAATGATGACAGATAATGATAGTGGTAGTTCAATCATACGTAAAATTTGATTACGTGTCATGCCCATACCTTTTCCAGCATCGATAATATTGCGATCCACACCTGTTAAACCAGTATACGTATTTTTAATAATTGGCAGTAATGCATATAAAAATACTGTGAAAATAACTGTATTCATACCAAGTCCCATACCTAGCATTAATATCGCAAGCATCGCAATAACAGGTACAGTTTGAATCACATTGGCTAATGTGATGACAGCCGTTGATAACTTCCCATATCGTGCAATCACAATGCCAAGTGGAATCCCAATGAGTGCCGCAAAGAGCACACCATATATAGACATCAGCAAGTGATTTAAGAAGAGTTCAAAGAGATAGCCAAAGTTCGTTTGAAAATATTGAATGAGTTGTTGAAATAAATTCCCTTCCATTAGCTTTGGCCTCCTTTCGATTTACTTTGAGCATCATCATCGAAATAGTGATGTGCTTTTAAATAATTTTCTGCCACAACAGCTGGCTCTTGACCTTGGCCATCTGCTTGATAGTTCAGCTTCTGCATTTCTTCTGTCGTAATACGTCCTTCTAACTTTTCAACAATAGGTTTCAGCTCTGGTCGTGCTTTCAATAAATCATTTGTGACAAGTGGACTTGCGTCGTATGGAGGAAAGAAATGAAGGTCGTCCTCTAACACCACCAAGTCATACGCCGCAATTCGTCCATCTGTAGAATATCCTACAGCAACGTCTAGACTCCCTGCATTTAATGCGTCGTATACTAATCCAATCTGCATCGGTCGCACCGTGCCAAAGCTAAAGCCATAATCTTGTTGGAATGCTGGATAACCGTCACCTTCACGACTCATCCAAGAACTATCCATTCCGACTCTGAGTGACTTAGCATGTGCTTTTAAGTCAGAAACGGTTTTTAAATGATACTTTTCAGCCGTATCGCGTGTCACCATTAATGCATACGTATTATCAAATCCATATGAATCAAAAAAAGTTTGATCGTATTGTTTTGTAAATTCACGTTGTACAACGTTCATGGCACGTTTTGGATCTTTGATAGCATCTTGATGTAATGCCCCCGTTAATTCTGTTCCTGTATAACGTACACCTGAAATATTTGCGTCTCCACTTTCTATAGCGTTATGTTGAATAACACTTGATCCTAAATTATTAATTAACGTTGGCTTCACTTCTCCATGAGTGTCATGTTCAATTAATAAACGTAACATATGTGATAAAATTTGTGATTCACTAGTCGCTAATGCGGTAATACTCACTTCATCCTCTGAATGGCTATTATTTAACCCTGGTAAACTACATCCAGACAACACAGTGAGACAGACGATTAAAATGAGTAATCCTTTTTTCATTTGTTTCATAATGTCCTCCTTCAATGATTATCTGGAAATTTTTAATCCTTTAGGTGTCACCCAGTTTTCAATACGTGATAAGCAAAAATCAACAAGCAGAGCGATGAGTGTGACTAAAATCGTTGCACTAATGATCATTTCAGGTTGATATAAGTTCAGACCGTTAAAAATAAAATCACCTAGACCACCAGCACCAACATAACTTGCGAGTGTCGCCCAACTGATGACATACACAGACGATAACCGAATGCCACTTAAAATCATAGGTAGCGATAGCGGTAACTCCACGTCTTTCGTTAATTGAAAGTTCGTCATCCCCATGCTTCGACCAGCTTCTTTGACATTACGATCGATATTTTGTAGACCAATGACCGTGTTATTTAAAATCGGTAACAACACATATAAAAATAATGCAACAATCGCTGGCGTTTTGCCGACACCGAATAATGGAATCATTAAAGCCAATACTGCTAAAGTTGGTATCGTTTGAAGTATCCCTGCAACAGTGAGTGCCATTTTAGATAAGCGCTCAACTCTTGAGATCAAAAGACCTAAAGGTACAGCAACGATAATCGCAATAATTAGTGCAATCACTGAAATATATAAATGTTCAAGCGCTTTCCATAATAATTCGTCACCATTTTCAGCTAAATATGCCATCATGATTGATCATCTCCTGTAGTAGACTGAAGTGGTTGCGTACTATCAACTTCTCCTTCCGCTTCACCCCAAATGCTGTCATACACAATGTCAACAAGATTAGCACGCGTCACGAGTCCTACTAATGTTTGATTGTCACTCGCAACAACAGGCACATTACGCACATTACGTTTTAAAATCGTGCGTACAGAGTCTTGTAATTTACTATCGACCCGTACAGTATAAATATCGCGTTGCAACGTATCAATGAGTGTCTGACGCGCTCGTAATCCTTGGTTGATATCTTCAATATCTAGATAGCCTAATAATTTTTCCTCATTATCAATCACAAAAATTGTATCAACACGACGTTCTCTCATAATGCCTACCGCATCATTTAAGCTACGATCAATATGTACAGTGACCGGTTTAATCATCGCATCTTCTACTGTTCGAATGTTTGGGCGATCTTGAATTAAACGGTTTTGTCCGATAAAGTCACGTACGAAGTCATTTGCAGGATATCTCAAAATATTATCCGGCGTATCATACTGTATAACTTTACCATTCGACATAATACAGATTTTGTCAGCTAACTTAATCGCTTCATCCATATCATGTGTTACAAAAATAAATGTTTTACCGAGTTGTTGTTGTAACTTTTTCACTAAATCTTGTAAAGTATCGCGCGTAATCGGGTCAAGTGCACCAAAGGGCTCATCCATCAAAATAATATCTTGCTCCGCCGCAAGCGCACGCACTACACCGATACGTTGTTGTTGTCCACCCGATAATTGCGATGGGTATTGGTCTAAATATGATTCTGGTAAATCTGCTAGACGAATTAATTCTTTCGCTTTTTGGTCTTTTTTCTCTTGTGACCACTTCAGTAGTTTGGGCACAAGTACGATATTTTCTTTGACCGTCATATGTGGCATTAATCCAATTTGTTGAATAACATAGCCAATGCTTCGTCTCAATTCAACAGGATTCATTTTACGTACATCTTTACCGTCTATTGTAATTTCACCTTCTGTGGCTTCAATCATACGGTTAATCATACGTAAAGCAGTTGTTTTCCCACTACCACTGGTTCCGATAAACGCGACAAATTCCCCAGATTCGATGTCGATGTTCATGTTATCGACAGCTTTTTTGCCGCCTTCATAGACTTTTGTTAAATTTTTGATACTTAACATAAAGTTCAGTCCTTTTCTAAAAATTTGATAATACTCGAGTCATCCGTAATTCAAAATAAAAAGCACACTAAGTATGGTTGCCTTCGTCTGAAGTAACTTCCATTAAGCTTACGTGTGCTTTTAACACTCTTTATTTGTGACGAATGCCGATTTGATGTCCAAGTTGTTTCGGCTTTTCTGTTAATGGTTCAGCTTTATAGGCGTTTTCAATTGCTTGAAACATCGTCTCCTTAAATGGTGCTGGACGACCCGTTACTGTATCTATACCCATTAACATCACTTCATATGTCGCAGTTAACTCATTTTCTTCATTATACATAGACATAAATACGTGAAGTCGTTTCGCATCATAGTCATAAAGCTGAACGCGTACTGTAATCGGCTCAGATTGTTTCATTTCTTTTAAAAATGTTAAATGGTGTTCTAATGTAAACACCGTATATTGCCAGTCTTCAATCGCTTGAGGGGTTAAACCTAGATACGCTAACCAATCATCTGTCGTATCGCTAAAGACGCGACTATACGCAGCATCATTCATATGTTGATTATGATCTACCCACTCAGCTTGGACAGTTGTTTGATATGCATATTGAGTCATATTAACGCACCGCCTGTTTTGATTTCTTTTTCATTGCTGCTGTTTCTTGTGGCCAGTATTGCTCAGCAAGTTGTTTTACTTTAATTAAGAACTCATTACGCTTACTATCAAGCTCTGACATCGAATAGCCTTGAGATGTTGCTTCACTGCCTGTAACCACTTTATCGTAAAGCTCGTCTGTCAATTCAGGTGCCACAAGTTTTGTCCATGGCTTTTTAAGGGCAGGTCCGAATTGTTTAAGCATATGACGCATACCCCCTTCACCACCAGCGAGATGGAATGTCATAAATGGACCGTATTGTGCATAACGTAAGCCCGCAGCATGTGTAAACGCTTTGTCTACTTCTTCTGTTGTTGCGATACCTTCATTGACAATATGAAGTGACTCTCGCCATAATGCTTCCATCAAACGGTCTGCAATGTGCCCTTCAATTTCGTGACGTACGTGTAAGACATCCATACCGATTGCTTCATAAATCTCTTCCGCTTTTTCAAGTGTTGCTTCTGATGTTTCTTTACCACCTACAATTTCAACTAGCGGTAAAATGTAAACGGGATGGAATGGATGCGCTACGACTAAGCGCTCAGGATTTTTCAAGTTTTTTTGAAGTTCTGACGGCATAATGCCTGACGTACTTGAACCAATAATCGCTGAAGGTTTAGCATAAAAATCTATCTCTTTTAAGACATTGTCTTTTACAGATTCAATTTCTGGTACATTTTCTTGAATTAAATCTGCATCTTGTACTGCTTCAGCTAAATTTGTTGTGAATTTTAAGCGGTCAATAGAAGCACCTTCAGCAAGACCTAACTCTTCTGCATAGCTCCAGTTTTGTTTCACTTGAGCAAGCATACGCTCATAAGCATCTTCACTTAAGTCTGTCGCAATCACGTCATGACCGTGGGCAAGCATACGTGTAATCCAGCCACTGCCGATGACACCTGTTCCTACTACTGCAAACTTCATGATTGACCTCCTTTTGGTTGTTTTAAGTTAAATTTTTCGCGTGCTTCACTTGGTGTTAATGGCTCTAAATCATATTCCGCCATAATTTTTTTCGCTTCTTCAACGAGTGCTTCGTTTGTTGCTTTAACACCTTTTTTAATATATAAGTTATCTTCTAAACCAACACGGATGTTACCACCACGTTTAGCTACTTCACGTACAGTAGGTAACTGCATACGTCCAATACCAAATGCTGACCACTCAGCACCTTCTGGAAGACGTGAAATCATATAATCTAGTGTTTCAGGATCATTTTCTGCTCCCCAAGGAATACCTAAGCAAAATTGGAACATTGGGTTATCCACTAGACCTTCTTCAATAAGTTGTTTCGCAAAACGAATGTGTCCTGTATCAAAACATTCTAACTCTGGTTGTACACCTGATTCTTGAACTAAACGTGCTTGATCACGAAGCCATGAAGCTGGGCTTACGTATAATGCGTCACCCATATTCACACTACCGCAATCTAATGTACACATTTCTGGTAGGTTTTCTGCAATTGGACGATGACGTTCTTCTGGTGTTTGCATCCAAGTCCCTTCTCCGCCTCTATCCGGATGTTCTAGGCTTGGTATAAAGTCACCACCGCCGCCTGATGTCACATTGATGATAATATCTTCATCCGCTTCTCGAATTAAACGCACTGCTTCAGCGTATAATTCTGGATCGTGACTAATGCCTCCTGTTTTAGGATCTCTTACATGAATATGCGCAACTGTCGCCCCTGCTCTTGCACATTTAATCGCTGAATCTGCAATTTCTTGAGGTGTTACTGGTACGTTTTCATTTTTTTCAGTTGTATCGCCAGCACCTGTTAACGCTACTGATAACATTACTTTCTTCATAACCAACATCCTTTCGTAAAAAAATCACTGTTGATTACTATACCAACCAGTCGGTTAATAATCAACCCTTTCACTCAAAAAAATTTAAAACATTGTCTCAATATGCATGAACATTAACTTTTTACAAAGCATATCATTAAAAAAAGACCATTAATCAACTGGTATCTTGTTGATTAATAGCCTTACTCACTCATCTTATTGATCTATTAACGGCGTTCAGTATAGGTTTTTAAACGATTCAGTACATCTTCTCTCATTGATTCATCAATGGCACTCATCCCAAATATTTCAGACAACCATAAGCCATCAATCGCTAAACGGATAATTGTCGCATCTACTTTATCCAACTCACCCGTTTCAATTTTACTTTGCCAATCTTGATACGTCTCGATTAATGGTGATAATAATTGCTTGTTCATACCTTGAGCAGCAAGCATCGCTGAGGTGATTGGTGCATTCCCAGTACGATGTTCACGTGTTGCTTCAATAAAGGCATTCAACCACTGTGTTTGCGACTCAGTTTCAGTCTCCTCTAAATTTTGATTGACATTATCTTGATATAAATCATTCGCATAGCGCACTAAATCCTCAATCAATCCGGCTTTACTTTTGACATGATACAGTAAGCCGCCCTTACTCACACCTGCCTTTTCCGCTACAGCATCTAATGTTAAATAATCTGCACCTTGTTCATTCACAATCGTCGCAGCCGCAAGTAAAATTTCTTCTTTTTTAGAACTTCTTGCCATCCCGTTCCCTTCTTTCCTTCTCTAAATCAAAATTAATCTTTTCCTATATGCGCTTACAGAATACCATAAAATAAAATAAAGTGTTAAAAAGGACGATACCCTAATGAACCTATCTACTTTATCGAATTACAGTAAGAGGTGAGACTACCCTCTCACATACGGAAGACTTACCCGATGTCTATAACCATTTATATCTCAATGTTTATGAGCTCATAATCATACTTCATTCCTCCGTTCATATCACTTAACATGAATTTTAAAAATAATTCACAATTCTTTTGAAAGCGGAGGTGATATGCTATGTTAGAAGTAACATTTAAAGAAGAGGTGAGCATTTTGGCTAAACGTTATACAAGTGACGACATTGATGTATTTTACGACATCAAACGATGTATCCATGCTGCAGAATGTATCAAAAACTCACCAGAGGTTTTTGATACAACAAAACGCCCTTGGATCGATCCAACACAATCAGATGCAGATTCAATCGCAAACACAATTGAAAAATGCCCAAGTGGCGCACTCACATACGAACGTAAAGATGGTAAACCAAATGAAAAACACGACCACACAGAAATCACAATGGGCGACGACAACAACATCTATGTTCGGGGAGAAGCCACAATCAAATGGAACGACAACACAATCTTCGTCAACCGCGCCATCCTAAAAGGCGGCAACAACATAAACGAATACCCATTCTACACACTCGAAGACAAAAAACAATAAGGTTGTTGAAAAAGCGGTTAGGATTTGAGTAGAACGTAACAGCTTGTAAAATTGGTTTTTAATTTTATCAAGATGTGGAGTTCTACCGAAAATCCTGCTTTTGAAACACCGTCTATCACCAAGGTCATTGTGAGAGCGCTTTGAATTCTAAAGAACCACTTCATATGGAGTCTCTTACCTAAAGGTTACTAACCACATTAAGACTCCAGATGTTAGTGGTTCTTACAAATGCGTTCAAGCGCATTTGTTCATCTAGAACACCATGACACGTATCTTTTTTTTCGAATGAGTAGGTAATGACTGGATTTTAATACACTACTTCATTATGATGTTGTATGCTTACTGAACATCATAATGAAGTGGTGTTTTTTATTCCATCTTTCTTCGCTAATCTCCCTTTTAAATTTTATATATTGAACACTATTTAATGAATAACCTACCCTATTGAACAAAATTATTAAGACATTATGAACAATGTGATGTTTTTCACATTTATACTTGAAAACGTGTTATACTGACGGTGAATTGCTTAAGTGCTTTAAAGTCTTATTGAATTGTAAGACAAATTAGCATATAAGGGGTGAGTCTTTTGAACACACATCACTTTAAAGCAATGGGCACTCAAATACAGCTTGCGATTGAACATCCAGACGCTACATCGTTATTACAAGAGGCAGAATCACAAATTAAAGTGTGGGAGCAACGGTTTAGCGCTAATCGCGCCTCTTCCGAATTGATGGCCGTAAATCAACATGCTGGTCAATCTCCTGTATCCGTTCACCCAGAACTTTTTGACCTGATTCAGTATGCACATCATGTGACACAATCTTCACAACAAAAAATGAATATTTTAATCGGCCCCTTAGTTAAATTGTGGCAAATTGGTTTTAACGCTACAGATGTGCCAGATAAAGCATCCATTGAATCACGACTGGCATTGATTCATCCAGATGATATGGTTTTAAACGCTGAGGATCATTCTGTTTTCTTAGTGAAACCTGGTATGGAAATTGACCTTGGTGCCATTGCGAAGGGTTATTTTGCAGATGAATTACAATCCTTTTTTATGAAACATGGTGTTAAGCGTGGCATGATTAATTTAGGTGGTAATGTGATTACAATCGGAACATCTCCCCGTGAGACAGATTGGCAAGTGGGTATTCGACATCCCTTTTTGTCCATACCTATCGCAAGTCTCAACATCAGACACCAAGCTGTAGTGACATCAGGCATTTATGAGCGCTACTTTATACATGAAGGACAACTCTATCACCACATATTAGACAGTCGAACAGGTTACCCTGCTGATAACGACATTGCGAGTGTCACAATTGTATCTGACCATGCGATTGACGGTGAGGTATGGTCTACACTTTGTAGTTTTGGTCAGGCTCAACACAACATAGATTTACTAAATCAAATCGACGGCATTGAAGCTGTCATTATCACTAAAGATGAAGACATTTTGTATACGACACAGTTGAAGAACAAATTAACATGGCGTTGAGGCGCATATATTTTTTAGCTTATTATGTGAAAAAATTCACATTTATATAAACAAGGAGGATTTAATAATGACTCAAAAGATTTTAGATTCCGTTCAATTACGTGGAGGTGCTGAACTTAAAAATAGAGTTTTAATGGCACCAATGACAATTCAAGCTGCTTATTTTGATGGTAGCGTGACGTCTGAAATGATTGATTACTATCAATTCCGTGCTGGCGATGCGGCTGCGATTATCGTTGAAAGTTGTTTCGTTGAAGATCACGGTCGTGGCTTCCCTGGTGCAATTGGGATTGATAATGACGATAAAATTCCTGGACTTAAACGTTTAGCTGAAGCGATTCAAAGTAAAGGATCTAAAGCTATTTTACAATTATATCACGCTGGACGTATGGCAAATCCTAAATTAAATGGCGGCGAAACACCAATTTCTGCGAGTCCAGTCGCTGCTTTACGTCCTGACGCTCAAGTTCCACGTGAAATGACACATCACCAAATTGAAGCAATGATTGAACACTTTGCGGAGGCAACACGTCGCGCAATTGAAGCTGGTTTTGATGGTGTTGAAATTCATGGTGCGAACACATATTTACTACAACAATTCTTCTCTCCACACTCTAACCGTCGTCAAGACGAATGGGGTGGCGATAACAAAAAACGTACCACATTCCCTGTTAAAGTGCTACAACGTGTGCAAGAAGTCGCAAAAGCACAAGGTGCTGATACGTTTATCATCGGATACCGCTTCTCACCTGAAGAAATTGAAGAACCTGGTATTCGTTTTGAAGACACGATGTTTTTACTCAACACTTTAGCAGAATATCACCCTGACTATTTCCACATCTCAGCAAATAGCTATAAACGTACATCTATCGTAAACCAAGAAGATACTGAACCTTTAATCACAAAATACCGCCGCTTACAAAGTGAGACACTCGCAACGATTCCGCTTATCGGTGTGGGTAGTATTGCTCAATATGAAGATGCGGAAGCTGCACTTGAACTCGGATATGACTTACTAAGTGTTGGTAAAGCTTATTTGGTTGAACCACAATGGTTAACGAAAGTGTTAGATGGCGAAAAAGTAGACGAATTTGTTGATATTCATGATCAAAAAACATTACACATCCCTTCTCCGCTATGGAAAGTAATGGACTTTATGATTTTAGACAAAGCTGAAGAACATCGTAAATACGAACGTCTCAAAGCACTTCAGAATAAAAAAGTACAATTCAAAGCAGGCACTTATGACGTATTCGCTAAAGGTCACAATGGTGACTTACCAATGAAAGTCGAACTATCTCAAGATAAGATTGTAAGCATTCATATTGATGACAGTGGCGAGTCAGAAGGTATCGCTAACCCTGTATTTGAACGTCTACCACGTGACATTATCGATAACCAAACATTAAACATTGATGCCATCTCAGGGGCAACAGTGACAAGCCAAGGTATTCTTGATGGTATCGCAGAAGCAATCACACAAGCTGGTGAAAACCCAGACATCTTACGTGCACGTCCAAAACCAGTTGTGAAATGGTCAAACGAAACAGTTGAAGAAACAACAGATGTTGTTGTTATCGGTACAGGTGGAGCAGGTTTAAGTGCTGCTGCTACAGCAATTGATCATGATAAATCAGTCATCATGTTAGAAAAATTCCCAGCAATTGGTGGTAATACGATTCGTACGGGTGGTCAAGTGAACGCAACAGAACCATCTTGGCAAAATGAATTCCCAGCATTAGCCGGTGAAAAAGAAACACTTGAACAATTACTTGAACTTAAAGAATCCGACATTGATGACGATTACTTAGAAGATTTCCGTACACTTCAAAGCCAAATTAAAGACTATATGGCCAAAACAAAAGACGCACCTAGTTACTTATTCGACTCTAATGAACTTCACCGCATTCAAACTTATTTAGGTGGCAAACGTACAGACCGCAACGGTAAAGCGATTATCGGTCGCTACGACTTAGTCAAAACATTAACTGAACGTGTGCTTGAATCTGTGAATTGGCTCACTGAAAAAGGTGTACATTTCGACCGTTCATTTGTCGACATGCCAGTCGGTGCACTATGGCGTCGTGGTCATAAACCAATGAAAGCACAAGGATTAGAATACGTTGAAACATTAAGCGGTTACGTTAAATCTCATAACGGTCGCATTATGACAGAAACAACAGCCGAAAAACTTATCATCAAAGATCATAAAGTTATCGGTGTCGAAGCACGTCAATCTAACGGTACAAAACTCAAACTTTACGCACGTTACGGTGTCATTATCGCAACAGGTGGATTCGGCGCAAATACAAAAATGTTACAACAATACAATACGTATTGGAGCCATATCCCAGATGATATTAAAACAACCAACTCACCTGCTATTACAGGAGACGGTATCCGTTTAGGTACACAAGCTGGTGCTGACCTAGTCGGTATGGGCTTTACACAATTCATGCCAATCTCAGACCCGAAAACTGGCGCATTATTCACAGGACTTATCGTGACGCCTTCAAACTTCGTCTTTGTCAATAAAGCAGGTCAACGTTTCGTCAACGAATTCGAAAGCCGTGACGTATTATCTAAAGCAGCACTAGAACAAGAAGATGGCCTCTTCTACATCATTGCAGATGAAAATATTAAATCATTAGCTATGAACACATCAGATTCTAAAATTCAAAACGAATTAGAAGATGGCACATTAATCAAAGCAGATACACTAGAAGCACTTGCAGAAAAATTAAATATGAACCCTGAAACATTAGTCAACACAATTGAACGTTATAACCACTTTGTCGATCAAGGTCATGACGATGATTTCCATAAAAATGCGTTCGATTTAAAAATTGAAAAAGCTCCATTCTATGCGACACCACGTAAACCAGCCGTACACCATACAATGGGTGGTTTAAGTATCAACAGCCAAGCACAGGTCTTAGATATTGAAAACAATGTTATTCCGGGATTATACGCATCAGGAGAAGTCACAGGTGGTATTCACGCTGGTAACCGTTTAGGTGGTAATGCCTTAGCTGATATCTTCACATTCGGACGTATTGCTGCCGAAACAGCTGCACAAAATAAAGTCATTGAAGAATAGGACGTGACTCACATGTCAACCACATACAATAAACACAAACAACTTATCATTGGTATTATTTTAGGTATTTTAACATACTGGTTATTCGCGCAGTCTTTACTCAATATCGCACCCCATGTTCAACATGACTATGGGGTGGACTTGAGTATCATTAACATAGCGGTCAGTCTCACATCACTCTTAACAGGTGTTTTTATCGTTGTCGCTGGAGGACTTTCTGATAAATTAGGCCGCGTCAAAGTAACACAAGTTGGATTAATACTCAGCATTATCGGTTCTGTTTTATTAATTATATCGAACTTCCCAGTTTTACTCATTGCAGGTCGTGCTTTTCAAGGGTTATCTGCAGCGTGCTTATTACCTTCAACGATTGCGTTAATCAATCAATTTTTTGAAGGTGAAGCACGTCAAAAAGCATTAAGTTATTGGTCATTCGGCTCATACGGTGGTACAGGATTCGCCTCACTCTTTGCGGGGGTTATTGCGACATATGTCGGATGGCGCTGGATCTTTATCTTATCTGTAATCTTTGCGCTTGTCGCGATGGTTTTACTCAAAGGTACACCGGAATCAAAAGACCATTCAGCTGAAGGTAAACGTTTTGACATTCCAGGTATTATCATCTTTGTTATTATGATGATTAGTGTCAATGTCGTCATTACACAAGGTTCTAAAATGGGTTGGGGTCATCCAATCATCTTGACTCTTATCGGTATTTTTATCGTCACACTCATCGTCTTTTACTTGTTTGAGCAACGTCGTGACAATCCGTTTATCGACTTTAGTTTATTTTCAAATAAAATCTACATCGGTACTGTTGTTGCGAACTTACTTGTAAATACAGTCATCGGGGCTCTTGCTTTATTTAATATATTCGCTCAAGCAGGCATGGGACTTACAGGCGCACAAGCAGGACTGATTACAATACCTTATATGATTGGAAGCTTATTGATGATTCGTGTCGGTGAACGCTTTATGCGCACACATGGCCCACAAATTCCACTCATGACAGGCCCTATCTCTATCAGTGTCGGAATCTTGTTGTTATCTATTAATAGCTTGCCACATATCTTATATTATATTGTTGCGTTAATCGGCTTTTCACTCATTGGATTAGGACTCGGTTTTTTCGCTACACCAGCCCTATCTACAGCCGTATCCAACGCACCAGCTGAAAAAGTAGGTATGGCTTCTGGTATTATCAAAATGACATCTACATTAGGTGCCGCATTTGGTATCGCTGTGGTCACAACCGTATACGCGACATTATCCGTAAACCATACGCCGCACTTTTCAGCTACAATTGCGTTAATCGTTGGCGCAAGCATGGTAATTATCGCGTTCATCGTCGCTTTTACAGTCATTCCAAAACATAACGTAAAAGCATAACGATTGATATCTATTTGCGAAAACCAGTCATCAATTTTAAAATGAATATAAGCACATTAGAGGTGGTCATAGGGAAAATAGTATAAAACATCCCTACCACCTCTCATTTTTATAATTGGAGTGATACATGTGAACGATCAAATTCAACAACTTAAAGACATCATAGACAACTCAGAGCGTATTACATTTTTTACAGGTGCAGGTATTTCCGTTGCAAGTGGCATTCCAGACTTTCGTTCAGTCGGTGGCTTAAATGATGAAATATCAAAAAGTGGCCATTCCCCAGAGTATATTTTGAGCGATACCTATTTATATCAGGATCCCAAAGGTTTTATGGACTTTTGTCACAAATACTTATTATTTGCAGATAAAAAACCCAATAACGTCCATCAATGGATCGCACAATTAGAACAAGAAGGTAAATCCCTCGGTGTGGTCACACAAAACATTGATGGCTTACATTCAGATGCAGGAAGCGAAAACGTCGACGAACTACACGGCACACTCAACCGCTTCTACTGCTTAGATTGCGACCAAACCTTCACAAAAGCAGAAGTCATCGAACGAAACATGTACCGCTGTGACAAATGCGACAGTCCAATACGTCCAGACATCGTCCTATACGGCGAAGCACTAGACCAAGGCACCATCATGAACGCACTCTTTAAAATCAACACCGCAGACACACTCATCGTCCTAGGCTCATCACTCGTCGTACAACCCGCAGCAGGACTCATCGCAAACTTCACAGGCAAAAACCTAGTCATCATCAACAAAACACCCACACCCTACGACCACAAAGCCAACCTCGTCATCCACAACGACATGACCCAAACCATAAAAAACCTCCAAGGTCATTGAGGAAGCGTTTTAAAGAACCACTTCATATGGGATGACCTTACTAATGACTAGTTAAATATTACGTACCCAGATGTTAGTGGTTCTTACAAATGCGACTAAGCGCATTTGTTCATTTAACACTTGTACTTTATTAAAAACTACTTAACAAATAAAAAGGACTGGTACGTCGTAATGTCCAGTCCTTATCGTTATGCAGTTTAACACTTCATCTATTTCATTTTCGACCTCACGGATGGCTAACAATGCATGTCAGTGTACCTTGGAATTGAATGTCGTTGTCTTCTGTAGTCAAGATAAAGTGACGTCCTTTTTGTATTGGATAAGTTGTGCCATCAATTTCAATATTGCCTTCGCCTTCTATTACAGAGACTAAACAATATGGATGCGGTTTGTCATAGTTTAATTGACCGTCAATGTCCCATTTTTCAACAGTAAAGAAGTCATTCGAGACAAATTGTGTATAGTGTTGGCCTTGTCGCACTGCCTTAATTGGAGTTACGTTTGGATTTTCAGTGTCGATGTCGATTACATCTTTACTTTGGTCCAAATGTAATTCACGTTGATTGCCGTGTTGGTCTTTACGGTCGTAATCATAAATACGATACGTTGTGTCAGAAGATTGTTGGGTTTCGAGAATGAGTATCCCCTCACCTATCGCATGAACTGTACCAGCTGGCACATAGAAAAAGTCTCCTGGTTTAACTTTCACCTTTTGAAATAAGTCACCAAACTGTTGTCTGTCAATCATAGTATTTAAATCGTCCTGATTATCAGCATTGACGCCATAAATGATTTCAGCGCCCTCTTTAGCATCTAAAATGTACCAACACTCTGTTTTCCCGTACTCTCCTTCATGTTGAAAAGCATACGTATCATCTGGATGTACTTGTACAGAAAGCTTGTCATTCGCATCTAATATTTTAGTTAAAAGTGGAAAGGCATCCCGTGAATCATTGTTGAATAATTCGCGATGGTGTTGCCATACTGCATCTAAAGTTTGACCTTGATACGGACCATTTTCAATGACATTTGGGCCATTAGGATGTGCTGAAATCGCCCAACATTCTCCCGTTTTATCGTTTGGAATTGTGTAATCGTACTGGCGTAACGCTGTACCTCCCCAGATACGTTCTTGAAAGACTGGTTTTAAAAAGAGTACCACTTGTCATCATCCTTTAAATTTCTTTTAAAATTTGATAAATTTCATCGTTTGATTGCGCTGTAATGAGTGCTTCACGTGTGTCGTCATTCATCAGCTGACGTGAGAGGCGTTGTAATAATTTTAAGTGCGTGTCATTACTATTCGTTGGAACGGCTATTAAAAAGATCATTTTCGGTGCTGTCCCATCTAAACTTTCCCATTCCACGCCATTTTGATTTTGTAATACCGCAACGACAGGTTTAACAACAGCATCAGATTTTGCATGTGGAATCGCGACATTCATTCCGATAGCAGTTGTGGATGCACGTTCACGTTCTAAAATAGCATTTTTCACTGTATCAAAGTCACGAATATAGTGTTGTTGTGCCATGTTGTGCAGTAATTGGTCAATTGCATCATCTCGCGTCATTGATGTATTCACTCGTTCTATTAGATCGCGATGAAAAACGGCATCATCGTCATCTTCCGTCGTAGTTGAACTTTTATTTTCATGATGTACAGCTTCAGTATCATGTGTTGTTATAGTTTCAGCAGTTGCACCTTGTAAAACCGTTTGAGGCACAGACTTTTTGAAAAGTAAAACTGTAGCTGCTGTGACACAACTTCCGATAATCACAGCGATGAAAAACCATAATACTTGGTCGATCCCACCTAGTACTGCAACGATAGGCCCACCATGAGCAACACGGTCCCCAACGCCAGCAAGCGCCGCAATTACTGCCGCAACCATTGCGCCAATCATATTAGCTGGAATGATACGCAACGGATCTTGTGCTGCGAAAGGAATTGCACCTTCTGTAATACCAAAAAGTCCCATCGTAAATGACGCTTTCCCCATTTCACGTTCAGATGTATTGAATTTACGTTTTTGTAGCATCGTTGCAAGTCCTAACCCAATCGGTGGCGTACAGACTGCAACAGCAACCATACCCATTACTGCATAATTACCTTCAGCGATTAACGCTGCACCAAATAAGAATGCCACCTTATTGACCGGACCACCCATATCAAACGCAATCATCGCACCAACAATTAGCGCTAATATAGCGATATTCGCTCCTTGCATCCCTTTTAGCCATGCCGTTAATGCGACAAAGAGACTTGAGATCGGCGCACCTATCAAGAATATGAAAATCAATCCTACGACTAAAGACGCTAAAATCGGAATAATGATAATCGGCATAATCGGTGCCATTGCTTTCGGTACTTTGATTTGTTTAATCCATTTCGCCACATAACCTGCGATAAACCCTGCAACAATACCACCTAAAAATCCAGCACCTGCTTCACTACCGTAGAAACTACCGTCCGCTGCAATCGCACCGCCAATCATCCCTGGAACAAGTCCCGGTTTGTCTGCAATACTATAAGCGATATATCCTGCTAAAATCGGAACCATAAAGCTAAAGGCTAAGGCTCCAATATTTTCAATTGATTTCCAAAATGAATCTTCAGGGATTTTAAGCCCTTGTGCTGTGGTTTCACCACCAAGGGTTAACGCAATTGCGATTAATAATCCACCAACTACGATAAATGGCACCATGAACGAGACACCATTCATTAAATGTTGATACACCATCTGCATGCCACTTTTACGCTTTTCAGTCTGACGAGGTGTTTCATCCGCCTCTTTGTCATGATACACAGCAGCATCTTGATCAATTACACGCTGAATCAACGTATCAGGATGATGTATCCCTTCGCGGACATTCACGTTGACTACACGTTTCCCATTAAAACGAGACAAGTCAACTTGACGGTCTGCCGCGATAATCACACCATCTGCTTCTTGAATCTCTTCTTTAGTTAATATATTTTCAGCACCGACACCCCCTTGCGTTTCAACTTTAATTGAAACATCCATCTCTTGTGCTGCTTGCTCCAACTTTTCTTGAGCCATATACGTATGCGCAATACCGTTTGGACAAGAAGTCACCGCTACAATTTTCATCCACATTCACTCCTTTATTGATTTCATCCCCAATAAAATACTATTCTTCCTAATCATTCTACACGTTGTAGGACTCGGACAAAAGCGCATTATCATAGTTTCAGTCATAAAAATGAGGTCAGCATGTTTATAACGCTAACCTCATTATGACAGTCCTCTTATTTCAATTCATTTAAATAACTATGTCCAAATTCCGGTAATTGAACGCCGAAGTTATCGGCAATCGTTGCACCGATTGAACTGAATGTCGTATCCCCTTTCAGTTCACGACCACCATTAAACTTCGGACTGTAAAGTAAGACTGGAATATATTCACGTGTATGATCCGTACCGTCCGCTGTCGGATCGTTACCATGGTCCGCTGTAATAATGAGTAAATCATCCTCACGTAACGCATCCAATAATTCTGGTAAACGTTCATCAAAATCTTTAATCGCTTGCGCGTAACCGGGTTTATCACGACGATGACCGTACAGCGCATCAAAGTCTACTAAGTTTAAGAAACTCATACCCGTAAAGTCTTTGTCTACAACTTTCATCAATTGGTCCATACCATCCATATTATTTTTCGTACGAATGGCTTCTGTAACACCTTCACCATCAAAAATGTCGTTAATTTTACCAATCGCAATCACATCATAATCCTCGTCTTTTAGCGTATTCATGACCGTTTGACCGAACGGTTTTAATGCGTAGTCATGACGATTACTTGTACGTGTGAAGTTACCGGGTTCACCCACATAAGGACGTGCGATAATACGACCAATTAAGTATTTCGGATCTTTCGTCATCTCACGCACTTTTTCACAAATGTCGTAGAGCTCTTCAAGTGGAATAATGTCTTCATGTGCCGCAATTTGAAGAACAGGGTCGGCAGACGTATAGATGATTAAGTCACCTGTTTTCATTTGGTGTTCGCCCCACTCTTCAATGATTTGAGTCCCTGAAGCTGGGCGATTTGCGACCACTTTTCGTCCAGTGACAGATTCGATTTCTTGAATCAACTCATCTGGAAAGCCGTTCGGATACACTTTAAACGGTTTATTAATATTCAGTCCCATGATTTCCCAGTGTCCTGTCATCGTATCTTTACCCACTGACGCTTCGCTTAACTTCGTATAATACGCTGTTGGGTCGTCGACACGATTCACAACCGGTAAGTCTTCAATATTACCCAGGCCTAAACGTTCTAATGATGGTAACGTTTGGTCAAATCCTTCTAGCGTATGTTTTAACGTATGTGAACCTTCATCATTAAAGTCTTTCGCATCAGGGGCTTCGCCAATACCTACAGAGTCCATTACAATTAAGTGGATACGTTCAAATGGTCTTGTCATGTCAATCACTCCTTGATTATTAATAATCTGTATCTGCTTCTAAGCCTTGCATGATTTGTACACCTGCACTCGCACCTACACGTGTTGCGCCGGCATCAAGCATCGCTTGAAAATCTTCTAAATTGCGTACACCGCCTGAAGCTTTTACTTCTAAAGCATCACCGACAGTGTCTTTCATTAACTTCACATCTTCAACTGTGGCACCGCCACCTGCGAAACCTGTTGACGTTTTTACGAAGTGTGCACCTGCGGCTTTCGAAAGTTGTGACGCTCTCACTTTTTCGTCATCTGTTAATAATACTGTTTCGATAATCACTTTGACGGTTTTACCTTGTGCAGCTTCTACTACAGCTTCAATATCACGTTGTACCACTTCATCACGCCCATCTTTCAAAGCGCCAATATTAATCACCATATCAATTTCATCCGCGCCTTTCACAATCGCATCGCGTGTTTCAAAAGCTTTTGTTTCTGTCGTTGATGCGCCAAGTGGGAAACCAATCACGGTACATACTAAAACATCTGAGTCTTTCAACTGTTCAGAAGCGTATGCGACATGTGTTGGATTCACACAAACAGATTTAAAATGATACGTTTTCGCTTCGTCAATAATACGGTCAATTTGTTCACGAGTTGCTTCTGATTTTAATAACGTATGATCAATATATTTTTCATATTTCATAATATAAACTCCCTTACACTTTACTATTTGTCCATCGATTTAAAATAACGAATAACACAAGTCCAATCACACTCATCATGCCAAGTAAGATTAAAATCATACCAAAATGAGAGGTGAGGGCAGTATTACCCGGGAAATTCAGTGCTTGATAATCAATTAATGCAGCAGCTGTCGCAATACCTACCGATACTGCCACGTTAATAATTAAATTATAAAAACCAATCGCTACACCTGTACGATGCACTTCAATCGTACGAATCGCCTCATTTAAAAGCGGTGCATACATTAACGCAAAACTACCTGCAAAAAAGATCATAGATATAACAAAAATTGTGACGTTTTGTCCAACTGCAAACGCTGGTAAAAAGAGACTTAACGCAATTAAACTGATTGCAAGTATAATCGCTTGTTTTGAATTTAAATACTTCCCAATTTTACCACTCAATGCTCCAACAATGACCGCAACAATATATCCCGGAATCAATAATAAAGAAGTCACGTCCAATTTAAAGTGATAAATTTGCTCCATAATGAATGGAAATGTAAAAATATAACCTAATTGAATGGCGTACATCACAAACACGATAAATAAAAATGAAGCGTAGCGTTTATTTTGAAAGAATGATTTATCAACAAGCGGTCGTTTCGCATGTTTAATATAAAATGCAAATATTACAATCGCAATAAGCGCGCCAATTAAATATAGCCAGTTAAAATCTGTAATAAATAACATCACTGTAGTAGCAATAGTCCCTACTAAAACTAGTCCAATAAAATCAAGATGTGCTTGATTTGCTGAATCTTCTTTCGGTAATAATTTGAATAAAAATGGTAACGTAAATACGACAATTAAAGCGATTAAAAACATATTTGTCCAGTGTAAATAAGTTGAAATAAATCCACCCGATAACGTCCCAATAACAAGAGATAAAGAATAACTACTCGTACTCAAACCAAGATACGTCTTTTGATCTTCTTTCGATAAATATTTCGCGACATAAATCACATATAATGTCTCAGCCGCAGCGAGCCCTGCAGTTTGAATAATACGACCCGCCAGTACAAGCGCAAATTGGTGTTGGAAGATATAACCAATGATTGAGCCAATAATAATCAGTATGACACCATAAATAAACAATGTTCTAATACTAATCGCATCTGAAAGGGATGCATACACCACAGCACCAATCCCTATCACAAGACCTGCCAACGTGGCTTGCCAACTCACTGTTGTAACGGATATATTCAAATCATCCGCAATTGCGACCGATATCAATTTGAATGAGTTATCAATCACTAAACTAAAAACGAATAAAAATAGTAATATTGGAACAGCTTTTTTCACTTTTGCGTAGGACATTTATCCTCACCTCTTCTACTTCTTTTATCAATGAACATACGTTTCTATCCATGCACGTACAGTTTCTTCAAATGTTAATTTTCGGTTTTAAAGTTGTATAGTTTATTGTCTAATTGTATAACCACTTATATGATAACTGAAAAAGATAGCGGTTTCAACTTGAGAATTTTGACACATTTATGGCATGCTCTCATACCATTTTTCAACAAAAATAGACCTATACAAAGGTAAACATGTATAGATCTTAGTTGAGTTGTCTAGTTTAAACTGAGTTGTCTAATTCATCATTTCTTCACGCATTCGTGTCACTCTTATTTCTCCATGTTCTTGAGGTAAGTACCATTTATTAATCATAATTGGACTTTCTCTATGACCATATAGAGATTCAGTCATTAACCAACAATTTTGACCCCCATCAAACGTATACTGTTCATGTTTAAATTGAGGGTTTTGGGTTATCGTACACTTCAAATCAGACTGTGTTGCATGTTGATAAATTATTTCCTCCACAAAATCTGCCATATCAGAAGCTTTTTGTGTATTGATGTGAAACGTATCTATCACATCTAGCGGAATAAAAGTAAAACATAACGCATCTGCTTGTGTTGATGTGGTATGCGCATAATAGCGCTCCATCGCGATAACAGCGGAAGGATGATGTGGAAACAAATCATTAGTATATTCACTTTCTAAATCCACGCGATAATGCACTTCCTGTAAAGACATCGGTACACGTGCTACCTGATGTAGTGGGTGTTCAAATTTCGACACACTTGTTGTATGTCCGTCTCGTTTTTGCATAGTGACAAAATGCCCTTTACCTCGAATACTCTCGACCACACCATCTTCTACGAGCAGTTTAATCGCTTGCCGTAATGTCATACGACTCACATCAAAACGTGCACATAACACCTTCTCAGTCGGAAGCGCTGCGCCACCTGGATATTTGCCATGCTGAATTTCTTTGTACAACGTATTATAAATGTTTAAAAATTTAGGTTGTGATTGAGCCACAAAAGCAACCTCCATTAATTCATAACTTAGCAATTTTAAGTGTCTTCTCGACATCCATTGCTCACACCTCTTAATTCAATTACAATCATACACCAAAAGTACACACTATCCCACATTTACTTCTTTTTTAAACTACCTCTCACTTTTATAGATGATATGATGCACGTCATATCAACCATTATGACCTAATGTTCACGAGTTCGACGCATTTTCAAAAAAGATTGATAAAAGTACTTTACCTGAAATACAGTTTGTATTATACTGATTGTGAAAAAATTCACAAGTAGTTGGAGGAATACAGCATGACATCAAAATTAAAACACAGTGAACACACTATTGACATTCAAGACATGATTGACACACTCGCTCATAACGGACAAAACGCACTGAAAGCCCTCTCTACGAAATCACAAGCAGAAATAGACCATATCGTTCATCAAATGAGTATTGCAGCGGTAAATCACCATATGCCACTCGCAAAACATGCCTATGAAGAAACAGGTCGCGGTATTTATGAAGATAAAGCAATCAAAAACTTGTATGCTTCTGAATACATTTGGAATGCGATTAAAGATAATAAAACAGTAGGCATAATTGGTGAAGATGATCAAAAAGGATTAACATACGTTGCTGAACCGGTTGGCGTTATTTGTGGTGTTACACCTACAACAAACCCAACTTCAACAACCATTTTCAAAGCATTAATCGCAATCAAAACCGGAAATCCAATCATTTTTGCTTTCCATCCAAGCGCACAGCAATCTTCAAAAGCCGCTGCAGAAGTTATTTTACAAGCAGCCATTGAAGCGGGCGCACCTGAACATGCGATTCAATGGATTGAACATCCATCAGTCGAAGCGACAAAACAACTCATGAATCATAAAGATGTCGCGTTAGTACTCGCAACTGGTGGTTCAGGCATGGTTAAGTCTGCTTACTCTACAGGAAAACCTGCGCTCGGTGTAGGACCAGGAAACGTTCCTTCTTATATCGAAAAAACAGCGCATATCAAACGCGCAGTTAATGATGTTATCGTATCTAAAACATTTGATAACGGTATGATCTGTGCTTCAGAACAAGCAATTATCGTAGACGAAGATATTTATGATGCAGTGAAATCTGAATTTAAAGCGCATCACTGTTATATAGTCACATCACAAGAACTCGAACAACTTGAAAATGTAGTCATGAATGAAGGAAAGTATGCGGTAAGTCCAGATATCGTTGGACGTTCAGCAGTTGAAATTGCCAAAATGGCAGGTATCAAAGTACCCGAAGACACAAAATTACTCATCGCAGAATTAGAGGGTGTAGGCAAAGCTTATCCACTTTCACGTGAAAAATTATCACCTGTATTAGCAATGGTTAAAGCAACATCAACAGAAGAAGCATTAACACTGTGTGAAGGCATGTTGGACTTAGGTGGTTTAGGTCATACCGCTGTAATTCACTCAGAAGACACAGACTTACAACAACAATTTGGATTACGTATGAAAGCATGTCGTATTCTAATTAATACGCCATCAGCAGCTGGAGGTATCGGAGATTTGTATAATGAACTTATTCCATCATTAACATTAGGTTGTGGCTCTTACGGTAAAAACTCAGTCTCTCATAACGTTTCAGCACTCGATTTAATTAACATTAAAACTATCGCAAATCGCCGTAACAACATGCAGTGGTTCAAACTTCCACCGAAAATATACTTTGAAAAAAATTCATTACTATACTTAACAGAAATGGATAAAGTGGAGCGTGTCATGTTAATTTGTGACCCAGGCATGGTGGAATTTGGTTATGCTGAACGCGTAGAACAAGTTCTTAGACGACGCAACACACAACCACAAATCAAAATATTTAGCGACGTAGAACCAAACCCATCCACAAACACAGTCTACAAAGGCTTAGAAATGATCGTAGACTTCAAACCAGATACAATTATCGCACTCGGTGGCGGCTCTGCCATGGACGCTGCAAAAGCCATGTGGATGTTTTTCGAACACCCTGAAACATCATTCTTTGGAGCTAAACAAAAATTCTTAGACATCCGTAAACGCACATATAAAATCGGAAAGCCAGAAAATACAACATTCGTTTGTATCCCAACAACATCAGGAACAGGCTCAGAAGTCACACCATTTGCGGTTATTACAGACAGCGACACACACGTTAAATATCCATTGGCGGATTATGCATTAACACCAGATGTCGCAATCGTTGACCCTCAATTCGTAATGAGTGTCCCAAAAAGCGTCACAGCAGACACAGGTATGGACGTCTTAACACATGCAGTAGAATCTTATGTATCTGTCATGGCCTCTGATTACACACGTGGTCTCAGCCTACAAGCCATAAAACTGACATTTGACTATTTAAAACAATCAGTCGAACAAGGTGACGCACTATCACGCGAAAAAATGCATAACGCTTCAACATTAGCCGGCATGGCCTTTGCGAACGCATTCCTAGGCATTTCACACTCAATCGCACATAAAATCGGTGGAGAATACGGCATCCCACACGGACGAACAAACGCAATCCTTTTACCACACGTCATCCGTTACAATGCCAAAGAACCACAAAAACACGCACTATTTCCAAAATACGAATACTTTAGAGCACACACAGACTACGCAGACATCGCTCGTTTCCTTGGCTTAAAAGGCAACACAACAGAAGAACTCGTAGAAGCATTCGCAACAGCCGTCTATGCACTCGGACAATCAATCGGCATCGAAATGAGCCTAAAAGCACAAGGCGTCACAGAAACAACACTAAACAATACAATTGATCGCATGGCAGAACTCGCATACGAAGACCAATGCACAACAGCCAACCCAAAAGAACCACTCATCAGCGAACTCAAAAACATCATACAACAAGCATATTAAAAAAGGTCATTGAGAGAGCGCTATGAATTCGAGCAGAACCGTAGCAATTCAAGAAATTGTTTACAATTTTGAAGAATTGCGAAGTTCTGTTGAGAATTCAGCTCTCGAAATGCCGTCTATCACCAAGGTTGTTGAGGAAGTGTTTAGCGTTTGAGCAGAACGACAGCTACGCTCAAAACTGTTCTTTAGTTTTGAAGCGGAGCGAAAGTTCTGCCGAGAACGCTACTTCCGAAACACCGTCTATCACCAAGGTCATTGCGGAAGCGGTTAGGATTCAAGCAGAATGGAACGAGGCGTAAAAATTGGTTTTTAATTTTTAGCGACTCGTGAAATTCTGTCGAGAATCCTGCTTCCAAAATGCCGTTCATATATTCCCACCGTATATGGCAAAAGGTTGTTGAGGAAGTGTTTAGCGTTTGAGCAGAACGGCAGCAACGCTCAAAACTGTTCTTTAGTTTTGAAGCGAAGCGAAAGTTCTGCCGAGAACGCTACTTCCGAAACACCGTCTATCACCAAGGTTGTTGAAAAAGCGATTAGGATTTGAGTAGAACGTAACAGCTTGTAAAATTGGTTTTTAATTTTATCAAGATGTGGAGTTCTACCGAGAATCCTGCTTTTGAAACACCGTCTATCACCAAGGTCATTGCGGAAGCGCTTAGGATTCTAAAGAACCACTTCGGATGGAGTCACTTTTCTAAAGGTCATTAACCATATTAAATCTCCAGACGTTAGTGGTTCTTACAAATGCATCCAATCGCATTTGTCCATTTAATACCTATATCTTGAAAAGTTCTAACGAGGATTCAATCACTATTATCATCTTCCATAGCACATCAAGAAAATGACTTAGAAAGTTTTAGCCCCCACTTCAGATAATGTGATATTAAAAAAGAGCACATTTTTGACAAGTGCTCTTTTTATATGCGGTCACATTAAATAAAAAGTTGTGACAATCCAACGATAGCTGCTAAAACGATAAGACAACATAGCGATGTCACCATTTGTTTTCCTACAATTTTAAAGCCCTCTCCAAAACCAAGACGACGTATCATCATTGTTATTGTGACAGAACAAGCGGTAAATGTAGAGCTGAAAAATAATAGTGCGAGTACTTGTAATGCCGATAATGATTGAAGTAAGTGTCCATTTTGCACATTAAATAATAACATGCCGTCTTTACGTATCATTGAAAATAAAATACCGGGTGATAACTCAGTCGGTATATGTAAAAGCATTAAAATAGGTGTGAAAATTTGTGATAACCCATAGAGTAATGGCGTTAATGATAATAAACTCACGATAAAGCAGATTGCGATAAAGATCGGCATAGCTTGATATAAAAACATTTTAATTTGCGCCATCACTTGTGCACTAAAGATATGCCATGAAGGCCATTGAATCGGTCGTGCGACATGGATTGATGGTGTAACTTGAAGCCCCGTCTGTATTGGATTTCGACTTAATCGTTGCCACAAGTAATTATGTACAATGCCACCTATAAAAAGCATGACCAAATAAGGCATAAATAACCATGAAATATGTGCAGTATTCATAATAGATAGTGTCGCTCCAATTTGATAACTACATGCTGAACCAAAACTAATCATACTGATACAGTTTGTTTTCGTACAAGCGTTGCACTGTTGGTCTGCTTGTAAAACCGCTGCAGCATTACATCCAAAGCCTTCTAAAACGGGTACAATGTCAATCGCTTCAAGTCCGATACGTTTCATGGAAGGCTCAATCGACCAAATCACGTAATCTTTAATGTGTGTATGTTCAATAAATGCTGTCGAACAACTAATCAAAATCACGACAGGTAACGCCCAAACAAGTGAGTATGTCCCTAAAGACAATACGCCATAATCTCCAAAAAAGATATGATGGAGCCACTCATTTTGGAATATCACACCATTTGCTATATGACTTAATACTTGTGTGACTACATTTGACTGTAGCCAATCCGAAAAATGATACGCAATGTAAATCGGAAACGCAAACATCATTAGGATAATGAGCCATCCTAACATGGTTTCACGCTTACGCGGTGCATGTTGCATACTTTCAGCCACAAACTGTGTTAAATAATGTGATAAACGTTCACTCTTACCTTTCGTCGAACTGACACTGTGATTAAATGAGACATCTAAACGATGCTTAATGATATATTGTTTGAGTAATTGATACTGACTACTTGTTAACTTTTTAGCATTTTTAATAGTGAAGTGGTGCGGTTCATCAGGAATTGACGAAACCGTTCCACTTTTCACATCAAAGACCACTTCTAACATGAGCAATTCACATCGCAACAATTATAGTCGTCTAAATACATTTGATTGTCTTTAAACGTTTGAATCACAGATGAATCTACAGGTAGTCCTTCACGTTCCATAATTTCGCGAGCAAGTACCGCAAAGCGTGCTCTAAATTTATAAATATAACACAATATCGCTGAAGCATGACGCACAGTCGCACCAATCATAAATACGTTAGGATACAATGTTGATTCATCAAGGTCAGATAACTGTACTGCTTCATTTTTAACTTTGAATAATTGTTGTACTAGCGGATTTTGAGTCACATCAAAACCAGTTGCTAAAATCGGTTCTGTTGGTGTTGTAATGACCTGACCATCTTCAAATAAAATGTCATATCCTGATTCTGAACGACGAGTGGCAATGGCTTTATAATGGACATTCATCTCGATGCGTCCACCGTCTTTGACCACTTGCGCCAAACGTTGTCGTGTAAACGGCGATAATCGTACACTTGGGTCAGCATCTTCTGCTTTAAGCCCAGTCGAAGTGGTATAAATTGAAACTTTAGCGCCCTTTTGTGCAAGATGAATCGCTGCATCAAAGGCACTTTCATTTCCTCCAATAACTGCGAATGCATCACCCTCTAATTGTGTAAAATCTTCAATCTCACTATAATGACGCCCATGTTCTAAAGGACGGTGCGGGAAAGCATAATCCCCTGTTGCAATGAATACATAATCTGCTGTCATCGTGCCTTGTGATGTTTGAATTTCATATATTTCATCCACCCATGCAATATGTTCAACTTGCGTATCAGTCTGAACATTTAAGGCATAATGCTTTGCTACACTCTCTAAATAATCTGCGTACTCCTCACCTGATAAGTGTTCTGTATTAAATGTAAAGGCAGGTGATGTATCAACCGAAATTGCATTCATATCCGGCATACCAAAGCCATTTGATGTAAATGACGGTGTAATGGTACGTGTCGTTTTCGGCCATTTTTTAAATGACGCACCAATCGTTTCACGGTCAATCACGAGCACGTCCTCCACATCTAACGTCTTTAATGTTACTGCCATCCCAATTCCTGCAGCACCTGCACCAATAATTACAATTCGATGATGTTGTTCCATGTGAAACATCCTCTCTCTTTTATGTAAAACGTAATAATTACGATTTATAATTATAAACCGAAACTTTTAACGTTTCAACATACGTGATTTTCATACATAGATACTAGTACAACCCAATATTAACGTTTTATTGTGAAATATCATTCCAAAATGTAATCGATTTCAAATTTAAATTGACAGGAGTTGAATCCCGCTATAAACTAAATGTAAACGATTACAAAATGGATACAAACAAAGGAGGATATCCGATGCCAGAATTAAAGTTATCACATATTAAAAAAGTTTATGATAATCAAAATACTGTAGTAAAAGATTTCAACTTAGACATTTCAGATAAAGAATTCATTGTCTTTGTAGGTCCTTCTGGTTGTGGTAAATCAACAACACTTAGAATGATTGCTGGTTTAGAGTCTATTACAGCAGGTGATTTTTATATCGATAATCAGCGTATGAATGATGTGGAGCCAAAAAACCGTGATATCGCTATGGTATTTCAAAACTATGCGTTATACCCTCATATGACTGTATTTGAAAATATGGCATTTGGTCTCAAACTGCGAAAAATTAACAAAAAGGAAATTGAAAAGCGTGTTCAAAATGCAGCCGAAATACTTGGACTGACTGATTTTCTACATAGGAAACCTAAAGCACTATCTGGTGGTCAACGTCAACGTGTCGCACTAGGTCGTGCTATTGTACGTGATGCCAAAATCTTTTTAATGGATGAACCCTTATCCAATCTAGATGCGAAATTACGGGTACAAATGCGTACAGAAATATTAAAACTTCATAAACGACTCAATACAACAACAATTTACGTTACACACGATCAAACTGAAGCATTAACCATGGCAACACGTATTGTTGTTTTAAATGAAGGTTATATCATGCAAGTCGGTACACCACGCGAAATATACGATACGCCGAGTAATATGTTTGTGGCTCAGTTTATCGGATCACCTGCGATGAATATGGTTGATGTCTTGATTCGTGATAATGGTATTCAAATTGGAGATACACACTTTAATATCAATCACCCTAAAGTAACTAAGTTGAAAGAAGCGGGATACATTGGAAAAGCGGTCAAACTTGGCATACGTCCAGAAGATATACATGAAGAACCGTTATTTATTCAAAGTGCTCCAGACACAACGTTTGAGTCAGAAGTGATTGTTTCAGAATTACTCGGCTCAGAAATTATGGTACACACACTGTTTGAAAATCAAGAGCTTATCGCAAAACTCGATGCACGTGAACACATACAAGCAAATGAAAAAATCACACTTGCTTTTGATATGAATAAATGTCACTTTTTCGATCCTAAAACTGGAAATCGTATAGGATAAAGGAGGTCTCATCATGAATCATATTTATAAGTTAGCCATTCTAGCGATGACAGCCCTACTCATTTTAGCAGCATGTGGACCTAATCGAACGCAAGAAGATATTGATAAAGCATTGAACAGTGATAACTCAAAAACGAAGCCTAAACAGTTAACAATGTGGGTAGATGGAGACGAACAAATGGCATTTTATGACAAAATCACTAAAGATTACACGAAAAAAACTGGCATTAAAGTCCGTTTATTAAACGTCTCTCAAAATGATCAACTTGAAAACCTATCACTGGATGCACCTGCTGGAAAAGGGCCAGATTTATTTTTCTTAGCGCATGATAATACGGGTAGTGCGTATCTACAAGGATTAGCAGCTGAGCTAGACTTTACAGATGAACAACTTAAAGGATTTAATAAACAAGCTCTGAAAGCACTCAATTACGATAATAAACAGTTAGCGTTACCTTCAATCGTAGAATCTACAGCATTACTTTATAACAAAAAATACGTTAAAACACCGCCTAAAACGATTGAAGAAGTCATCAGTAACGCCCAAAAAATCAATAAACCAAAAGAACGTCAATTTGGCTTTTTATTTGCGGGACGCGATCCTTATTTTAACTATCCGTTCTTATTTGATAGCAATGACTACGTTTTTAAAAAAGTAAACGGAGAATATGATGTTAAGCATACAGGCATTGTAGATGAAAGTGTCATCAAAAATGGTAAAAGACTACAAGATTGGTATAACGCAGGTTACATACCAAAATCCGCAACACACGATATTATGATTGGCTTATTTAGAGATGGACAAGTTGCGCAATTTGTGACAGGACCTTGGAATTTAACAGAATTTCAAGAAACACTTGGAGACGACCTTGGTGTGACAACGTTACCCATTAGTAATGGTGCTCCAATGAAACCCTACCTTGGTGTTCGTGGATGGTACCTTTCAGAGTACAGTCACTCTAAGTATTGGGCTAAAGATTTAATGTTATTTCTTACAAGCAAAGATACGTTACAAAAATATACTGATGCACGTAATGAAATTACAGGACGCTTAGATGTTAAATCTTCAAATCCAAACTTAAAAGTATTTGAAGAACAAGCTAAACATGCTGAACCTATGCCTAATATTCCTGAAATGCAACAAGTTTGGGAACCTATGGCTAACGCAAGTACGTTTATTTCAGATGGTCAAGACCCTGAAACTGCGTTAAAAGCGGCAGATAAAGATATTCAACAAAATATTGAAATCATTCAACCTGAAGAAAATCAATAGAAAGGAGTCTTAATATGAAACAACGCAATCCCAAATTAGCGGCCATGCTCTCTATCATTCCAGGTCTTGGCCAGTTTTATAATAAACGCTTCATAAAAGGAAGTATCTTTTTAATATTTTTCATCAGTTTTATCTCAGTGTTTTATCAATTCTTAAATATAGGATTTTGGGGATTATTTACATTAGGTACAATTCCTAAGCTTGATGATTCTCGAATCTTATTAGCTCAAGGTATCATTTCAGTGTTATTAATACTATTTGCTATTTTTCTCTATGTTCTTAACATTATTGATGCGTATCGCAACGCACAACGATTCAACCGTGGTGAAGAAATTAAAGACCCGAGAGCACGTCGCATCGCTTCATGGGATAAAACTTTCCCATACTTATTAATTTCACCTGGTATGTTTTTATTAATATTTGTCGTTGTTTTTCCATTATTATTTATGGGAGCTGTGGCATTTACAAACTATAACTTATACCATGCTCCTCCTAGACATACACTAGAATGGGTCGGTTTAGATAATTTTAAAACTTTATTTACCATCGATATTTGGCGTAATACTTTCTTTAGCGTTATTACATGGACTCTTGTTTGGACGCTAGTTGCGACAACATTACAAATCGCTTTAGGTTTATTTCTTGCAATTATCGTTAATCATCCAGTCGTCAAGTTCAAAAAACTGATACGTACTGTATTGATTTTACCTTGGGCCGTTCCTTCATTTGTCACAATCTTAATATTTGCGGCCTTATTTAACGACGAGTTTGGTGCGATTAATAATGATATCTTAACCCCCTTATTAGGGTTTGCACCTGCTTGGTTGAATGATCCATTTTGGGCTAAAGTTGCTTTGATTTTGATACAAACATGGTTAGGCTTTCCATTTGTATTCGCGCTTTTTACAGGTGTTTTGCAAAGTATATCGCCAGACTGGTATGAAGCGGCTGATATAGACGGTGCTTCAAGTTGGCAAAAATTTAGACACATTACGTTACCACACGTTTTATTTGCTACTGCACCTTTACTGATTATGCAATATGCAGGTAATTTTAATAACTTTAACTTAATTTACTTATTCAATAAAGGGGGCCCGCCTGTACCAGGGCAAAATGCGGGAAGTACAGATATTTTAATTTCATGGGTATACAGTTTAACGTTTGAATTTAACAACTTTAACATGGGGGCAGTCGTATCGTTAATTATAGGATTTATTGTTGCGATTATTGCATTCTTCCAATTCAGACGTACTAGTACTTTTAAAGATGAAGGAGGCATTTAGACATGAATAAGAAAAAATCAATGTTAAAAGCAATCGGTATCTATGGTTTTATTGCCTTCATGTTTGTCATTATATTGTATCCGCTTCTCTGGACATTCGGTATCTCTCTCAACCCAGGAACCAGTTTATATGGGGCAAAAATGATACCGAATAATGCGACATTTGCGAACTATGCATACTTGTTAACAGATGAAAGCAGTCAATACTTAACATGGTACAAAAACACATTAATCGTCGCATCAGCGAACGCATTATTCAGTGTCATCTTCGTTACATTGACAGCATATGCCTTTTCAAGATATCGCTTTGTCGGACGGAAATATGGATTAATTACATTTTTGATTTTACAAATGTTTCCAGTATTAATGGCAATGGTCGCTATTTATATTTTATTAAATACAATCGGACTGTTAGATTCATTATTAGGATTAATCATCGTTTACATCGGCGGTTCTATCCCAATGAATGCGTTTTTAGTTAAGGGATACTTTGACACAATTCCAAAAGAACTTGATGAGTCAGCCAAAATAGATGGTGCGAGTCATATGCGCATTTTCGTTCAGATCATGTTACCACTCGCTAAACCGATATTAGCAGTCGTTGCACTGTTTAACTTTATGGGGCCTTTCATGGACTTTATCCTGCCAAAAATATTATTAAGAAGCCCTGAGAAATATACGTTAGCAGTTGGATTATTTAACTTTATTAATGATCAATATGCCAATAACTTTACTGTGTTTGCGGCCGGTGCCATAATGATTGCCTTACCCATTGCGTTAGTCTTCTTATTCCTTCAAAGATTCTTAGTTTCAGGACTTACAGCTGGTGCAACTAAAGGTTAATCGACATTATTCAATCATAAAACACCCCTCACAGCAATGTAAGGGGTGTTTATTTTCGATTCGTGATTAGAATTCAATCACGAAAGCTTCATAAGGCTTAATATGATTGAAGTCGATTGCTTCATTATGATTGTGTAACTGCACTTTGCCTTTACTGATATCAATTTCTGTATCTAATTGTGCGGGCGAATCAGTGAGATTGCCTACGATCAAGGCTTTTTTATCTTCAAGTTGACGCATGTATGCGAAAACTTTTTCATTATCCGCATCTACTAACTCAAAGCTTCCATACGTGTACACATCATCTGATTTTTTCAGTCGAATTAAATCTTTATAGAAATTTAAAATCGAGTCTGGATCTTTTTCTTGTTGCTCAACATTAATCTCTTTATAATTCGGATTCACAGGAAACCAAGGCGTTCCAGTTGTAAATCCAGCATTAGGAGAACGATCCCATTGCATTGGTGTTCGCGCATTATCACGGCTACCTAATCGGTGCTTTTCAAGAATTGCATTCGTATCTCCACCTTGCGCTTTAATAAGCTTAGCCTCAGTTTTAATGGATACATCATTGAACTGTGAAATATCCGTAAATGGATAGTTCGTCATGCCTATTTCTTGACCTTGATAAATAAAAGGTGTTCCTTGTTGAAGGAAGTACACGATCGCATGACTTGTGGCAGAAGCATACCAATATTGTTTATCATTCCCCCACGTTGATACCCGTCTCGGTTGATCGTGATTTTCTATAAATAGGGCGTTCCATCCTTTATTTTCCAGTCCTTTTTGCCAGTGACTTAAGATGTTTTTATACGCAGGAACATCTAATTGTGCAGATACACTATCCCACAATCCTAAATGTTCAAACTGGAAGACCATGTTGAAGACACCTTTGTCATGACCTACCCAATCTTCTGCATCCGCTGTTGTGACACCGTTTGCTTCACCGACAGTCATAATATCATAGCGACTTAAAGATTCACGTTTCATCTCATTGAGCCAGTCAAGGACACCTGGTTGATTCATTGCGGCTTCAAATGCAGGTGCATACTGCTGACCTGCTTCAACCGGCAAATCTCCTTTGTCAAAAGATTTTTTGATATGCGTAATAGCATCGACACGAAAACCATCAATGCCTTTATCGAACCACCAATTCATCATGTCATACACTTCTCGTCGCACATCTGGATTTTCCCAATTCAAATCAGGTTGCTTTTCACTAAATAAGTGGAAATAGTACTCGCCAGTTTGTGCATCATATTTCCATGTCGATCCGTTGAAAATACTCTCCCAATTCGTAGGTTCTGAACCATCATCACGTGGTGCCCGCCATATATACCAGTCCCGTTTAGGATTGTCTTTACTTTGTCTAGATTCAATAAACCATGGGTGTTCGTCAGATGTATGATTGACTACAAGATCTAAAATTAATTTCATACCTTTAGCATGTACAGTTTCAAGTAGCTCATCAAAGTCAGACATTGTCCCAAATTCTTCGCTAATACCTTGGTAATCACTAATATCATATCCGTTGTCATCGTTAGGTGATGGATACATTGGGCTTAACCATATTACATCAATTCCTAAATCGCGTAGGTAATCTAACTTATCAATTAAACCTCTTAAGTCCCCAATACCATCACCATTAGAATCCATAAAGCTCCGTGGATACACTTGATAAGCAACGGCCTCTTTCCACCATTTTTTATTCTCTAATTGCACCATTTAAATCTCCTTTAAGCCCACCAAATATCTGGCCCTTTTTCTTGAATATTCACTGATTTTAAGTTTTCTACTGCTTTTTGGAATCCTTCTTCTACTGACATGATTGGGTCTTCGTGTTCAATACTCATAACATAATCATAGCCTTGAATAATGAGTTGACTAATCATTTCGCCCCATTCGTATGGACTGTGACCATATCCAACAGTACGGAAAGTCCATGCACGTGTTGCAACGTCATTATAAGGTTGCATATCAGTAAGACCGTGCATATTAACGTTATCTTGATTAATGTACGTATCTTTAGCATGAAAATGATGAATCGCATTCTCTTTACCTAAAATGCGTATCGCAGCGACTGGATCGATACCTTGCCACCATAAATGACTTGGGTCTAAGTTTGCACCAATATATTCATTCGTCGCTGCTCTAAGTTTTAGTAATGTGTATGGCGTATGTACGAGAAAACCAGCGTGTAATTCTATTGCGATTTTAACATCATGTGCTTTCGCAAATTCTGCTAAATCTTTCCAATATGGAATCAGTTTGTGCTCCCATTGGTATTCATAGATTTCTGTATACACTGTAGGCCAAGGTGTGACAGGCCAGTTCGCACGTTTTGCGGAGTCGTCACTACCTGCAACGCCTGAAAATGTATTAACAACTGGTACGTTTAATAAAGCAGCAAGTTGTATCGTTTTTCGAAGTGTTTCATCTGCGAGTTGTGCTTCTTCTTTATCAGGAGAAATTGGGTTGTTGTGACAGCTAAAACCACTAATTTGCAAGCCACGTGATTCAATTTTTTCCATAAATGCTTGACGCTTTGATTCATCTTCTAATAACTCATCTAGATTACAAAACTTATCTCCTGGATTTCCTCCAGTTCCAACTTCAATCATATCTAATCCTGATGCTGCTACATAATCTAACATTTCTTCAAAGTTACGATCGTAAAATAATACTGAAAATACTCCTAATTTCATTGGAATACGCCTCTCTTTTTATGTTTATAGTTGTATGGTTTGCTTTTTCTCATTACTTTCATAAATGGCTTCGATGATTTGACTGACACGTCTTGCCTCTTCCATTTTCACTACAGGTGTTTCAATTCCGAGACAACTCTTAATAAAATTATCAGTTTGTCGCTCAGCTGCTTTATCTTCATTAAGCGTTATATCTTGTTGATGAATGAGGTATTCACCATTTCTAGGTTCGTAGACTTCAAATGGAAACAGTTGAAGGCCACCTTTCTCCCCGGAAATACTAATATCTAATTTGTCACTATTAATATTCGCTGCCCAAGAGCATTCAAACTGCAACGTCGCATCGTTATCAAACACGATATAGCTTGTAGCGTGATCTTCAACATTAAACGTCTCATGATCAAATTCGCCCCAGTCATTGATTTGATGTGGTTGCTTACTTAACTTGTTATATGTACGACCCGACACTTCAGTAGGTTGCGTTATTTGGAGTAACCACAAAACAAGGTCTAACACATGACAACCATAATCAATTAAACAACCGCCACCTTGTAACGCTTTATTCGTAAACACACCCCATCCAGGCACTTTACGATGTCTTAAAGCTTGAATTCGAGATACAACAGGACTCCCAACAACACCTTCATCTATGCGTCGTTTGGCTTCTATCGCAACATCTGTAAATCGATAATGATAGGCTACCGTAAGAATTTTGTGATGCTTTTTAGCGGCCTCAATCATGTCATCGCACTCTTTTTTAGAAATCGCCATTGGTTTTTCACACAAGACATGTACACCTGCATTTAAAGCAGCAATTGCAATCTCTGAATGAAATTTATTCGGCGTACATATGACTACCGCATCCACTTGATCAAATAATGTATCGTAAGACGTCGCAACATGTGCGATATTAAATGTTTGAGCAACTTGTTCCGCTAAGTCTAAGCGCACATCAAACAATGTTGTAACTTCAGCTTGTGGGTGCTCCATTAGTAATGGGATATGGCGGTCTTGCGCAATACCACCGACACCAACAATGCCAACCTTTACTTTCTCCATGATGATTACTCCTCTTCGTGCGCGTTAAAATAGACTGCTTTACCCGTTTTAGCCGATTCGTAAATACCTTCTAAAATTTGCGTCACTACCATCGCTTCTTCCGGTTTGACAACGGGTTCTGTATCATTTTTAATACAAGCAATCCATGCTTTCGCTTCTTCCTCAGCTTCATCGACTTGATCTCCTTCATAAAAGTCGACGCCTTTATTTTCTAACTCTATCTTTTTAGAATACAATGTACCTAAATCTTCACCATGGATTCTCAAACCATCTTTCATATCTGCGCCGCCTTCAGTTCCAGACAATGAACATTTAGCTTCATCGACTTCGAGTGAATTCAAGGCCCATGCTGACTCTAGTATAATCGTCGCACCATTTTTCATTTTAATGAATCCAAATGCTGAATCTTCAACTGTGAATGCCTTTGGATCCCATGGTCCCCAAGCATTTGCTGCATTTTCTTTTTCACTTAACTTATGGAATGTTGACCCCATCACAGATTCTGGTTCATAATTGTTCATCATCCAAAGTGTTAAATCTAATGCATGCGTCCCTATATCAATAAGTGGACCGCCGCCTTGAGCTTCCTCATCTAAAAACACACCCCAATTTGGAACAGCGCGACGTCTAATCGCATGACCTTTCGCAAAATAAATATCTCCCAGATCCCCACGTGATGTGACTTCATGCAAATATTGACTATCTGCTCGAAAACGATTTTGATAACCAATCGTTAATTTCTTACCAGTTCTTTGAGCAGCTTCAATCATTGTTTTCGCTTCTTTGGTCGTCTTAGCCATTGGTTTTTCACACATGACATGCTTACCAGCTTCAAGCGCTGAGACTGTCATATCGCAATGTAAATGATTGGGCGTACACACATGTACAACCTCTATGGATGAATCTTTTAATAATTCATGATAGTCGGTATACACCTTAGCTTCAGCTGTACCAAATGTTGCTGCAGCCTCTTGTGCTTTCGTCACGTCAATATCACAAAACGCTGTAACTTCCACATCTTCTACTTTGATTAAGCTTGGTAAATGCTTTCCTGTCGCAATACCACCACAGCCAATCACTCCAATTTTAATGGTCATATGATGCACTCCTGTCTTTGATATCATTACGCATCAAAATAATTGCTTTTGCACTTATTTTGTAATCGATTACAATTTTAATATAACAAAAATGCACTGGTGTGTAAACGATTACATCACAGTACATTTCAATTATTTTATGTAGATTGACGTTCTAGTAAATAGCCTTCTAATAATGTGCTTGTCTCTTCTATTTTTTCACCCTTAAGCAACTTCAATAGCTTCTCCATCGCGAGTTGACCAATCTGCGTTGTAGGTTGCGCAAATGTTGTTAAACCTGGATCTACAATGTCAGATAATATGATATTGTCAAAGCCAACAAGCGCCATATCTTCTGGTACATGTAACCCATATTTTTTCAACACTTTCATAATCCCTATTGCCATCTCATCATTTGATACAAAGAGCGCTGTCGGTTTCTCATCTAGATTCATCAGCGCTTCACCAATCTTAATTCCAGATTCTAATGAGTAATCTCCTTCAAAAATCCATGATTCATTAACATTCAAGCCATGTGCGCCCATCTCTTGACGAAACCCTTTAGCACGATACTGTCCTAAAAGACCATCCATAGGGCCCGCAACGTGACCAATACGTGTATGACCTTTTTGGATTAAATGACGCGTCATAACAGCAGCGCCTTCAATATTATCAATAGACACTGAAGCCACATGACTATTTTCAATCTTTTCACATGCTAATACAATAGGGTATTGTTCGCTAAGCTTTTCCAGATTCTGAACATCTAAATATGACGTCAATACTATCATGCCGTCTACCTTCTTCTCATACAAATATGAAAAATAGAGATCTGCTTCTTTATTTTGCGTATCCCCCAAAATTACTTCATACCCATTACTACGTGCGATATTTTCAATATTTCTTAAAATCTCTGAAAAATATGAATTCGTAATATCTGGAACCACTACAAGTATCGTCATCGTTTCCATTTTTCTTAATTGACGACCAAGATTATTAGGATGATACCCTAACGCTTCTGCTGCATCAAGCACACGTTGGCGGTTGTGCGCCTTAACTCTTCCCGTATTACTTAACACTCGTGACACTGTCGCTGTCGAAACATTCGCTAACTTTGCTACATCTTTCACACTTACCATAATAAAAGTCCCCTTTGTCCAAACATACATCCCCTTTAATATAACATAAATACACAGATGATTTAGAATCAGTGTAATGAAACCTCTAACAAAACCATGGCAGTGATATTCATTCAAATAAAAAAAGACATCATACTTTAAAAATACGGTGTCTTTTAGCATTACTTGTCCCCTATTACTCGGGGTACTTCTCGATTTTTTGGTTAGCCGTAGCAAGCTTAATAATCCAAATAATTACGTTCTTGTCCCCTATTACTCGGGGTACTTCTTGATAAAGATGAGCTCATCAAAAAGTTCGTTGGTTAAGGGCGATAACCCCTTACTTCATTATAAACGGAAGAGACTAAAATGAAAAGAGAAAAAAAGAAATGTAACATTTTATATAATGATAGCCGTTCTTAAAGAAATTACGCGAGAAAAGTTCGGAAAATATCCTAACAATAAAATAAGTAAATTTGTTTATATATAAATTTGGTACTATTGATTAGAATCGCTTAGTTAAGGTAATGATGATATGCGAATTAGTGATATAAAGATGTGCACTCATGATTAGATAGAAAATTATTTCGATTATCGTTGCTTCAACAATATTATTAACCGTATGTGGAGTTAAATACGTGAAAAATATGTCCTGGAATTAGAGAATAAGGATAAATTGCAAAAACCCCTCAACCTATAAAGGAATTACCGAATAAAAACAAAATCTATAATATTATGCCTCATCCATTCTATTTTCATATATAATATGATATATAAATCTTTATAATTAAAGTGATCTAATACTAAATTTGAAGCATTTATAGTCCCTATGCCTAAACTATAAACAAGAGGAGGTCAAATACCAAATGAGCAAATTCAAGATAGGAACGATAATATTTATTTTTTTATTACCTGAGATAATCAAGTTAGCAAGAATTTTGCATATGCGAACATTAGGATATAGATATGAAGGTGATGAGCTAGTTAAAATTCAAAAAAACAATTGATTATTCGATTCATAAGTGAAGTAAGTCCGTATAAAATTGTAAAGAATAACATAGGGAGACCAACTAGTACTAATTGTGATTATAAGCCAATGTCAACAACTAGTGAAACTCCCAACATCTATTTATTTCCTCATAATGTGCTTTGTTTTAGTTCTATGATGAAAGCGGTTAGAATGGGAGGTACAAAGGGAGGAGGATGTATTATGTTGTTATTAGAAGATAAAGTTGCAATCATTACAGGCGCTGCGGGTGGTTTGGGTAAAGCTCAAGCATTAGCGTATGCGAAACAAGGTGCAAAAGTGGTGATTACAGATATCAACCAAGAGCAACTTGATGCGGTTGAACAGGAGATTATAGCAGAAAATGGAGAAGTTTTATCTGTAGTTGCGGATATTGGTCAAAAGAAAGATTTAGAAAAATTAGTATCTACTGCTTTAGATACGTTTGGAAAAGTCGATATTTGTGTCAACAATGCCGCAATTCTTGCTAATTTTAAGCCGGTTTTAGAAATTGATGAAGAAGAATGGGATCGCATTCTTAATATTAACCTTAAAAGTATTTACCGCTTAACGCATTTATTATTACCGCATTTCTTAGAACGTGGATCAGGTACGTTTATTAATGTATCATCTATCGGAGGTACGATTGCGGGTGTAGGTGATGCAGCTTATATCACATCAAAACACGCAATTAATGGTTTTACGAAACAGTTAACTTATGATTATGCGCATAAAGGCATTCGTGCTGTAAACTTAGCGCCTGGCTTAACCGCTTCACCAATGGTCAATAGTGCTGTGGAGGACCAACATCCTCAAGCCTTACGCCAAATCAACTCAACACCAACTGGTAAAATTGGCCAACCTGAAGAAATCGCCTTCTTCTCAGCATATCTTGCGAGTGACTATGCGAGTCGAATTAATGGTACAACAATGCATATTGATGGTGGTCAATCTATTGGTGGCGAAGCGAAATGGGTCGACCCAACGTCACACAATACACAATCATAAATACACATAAATGAAACCACGAGAACGGGACGTATTTAAGGATTTCTCCTTTGCGTCCAATTCTCGTGGTTTTCAGTTTATTGAATGTCATCCAGCCATGGTATCGAAATTTGTGCACCTGACTTTTGAACGGTATAAGATGCTGCTTTATTCGCAAAATCAATCGCTTCTTCTAAGTTCATCGCATTACGATCAAATCGACTGACAAATGCGCCAATAAAAGTATCTCCTGCAGCTGTAGTGTCTACAACCTTAACTTGATACGCTTCAACAAGGCCTGATGTGTCTTTTGTAGCGTAATATGTACCGCGTTCTCCAAGTGTGATTAATACGACTTGAATGCCTAAATCAAGAAAGTACTCTGCATTTTGTTTCATCGATGCATCATCTTCAACTGGAATGCCTGATAGTATTTCCGCTTCAAATTCATTCGGTATGATAACGTCAATGAGTGTTAACAATTCTTTTGATAATGTGCTCGCTGGGGCAGGGTTTAAAATCGTTGTTACACCGTGTTCGCGTGCAATTTCAAACGCACGAATAATCGCAGGTACTGGAACTTCAAGTTGCGCAACGATATAGTCTGCTTCTTGTATGACAGACGCCGCTGCTTCAACGTCTTCTGGTGTAATTGTCATATTCGCACCACCATACACATAAATCATATTATGCCCTTCAGCATCAACAGTAATAAAAGCTTGTCCTGTATCCGCACTATCAGATTTTAAAATATAATCTGTATTCATGCCCGCTGCTTCAAAGCCTTCAAACATAAAGTCTGCGATACCGTCTTGTCCAACTTTTGAAATAAATGTAGTCTCTGCTTGCATACGTGCTGTCGCAATCGCTTGGTTCGCACCCTTACCGCCCCCATAGTTATGTTGACCTTCTTCAACATGCAGTGTTTCTCCAGGTTTGGCGTAACGTTCTACCGTTAAAAAGCGATCGACATTCGTTGATCCTAAAATCACAACTTTTTGTGCCATAATGTATGACCTCCCTTAAAATGTGACATTTGATTCTAAAATAATATTAGAAAATGGCGTCACTTCGCCTGTACGAATATTTCCTTTGTTTAACGGATGACTCAAATATGCTTTCATTTCTGTATGTGGAATATACGCAATCTCAACATTGTCTTGTAATAACGATTGAATCTGCTTCAATTGTTCTGGATTATGCGTTTTAATTTCTTCAGCTAAATAGACTTTTTGAACTTCCATTTCTGAAAGCACAACGTCTAAAACATCTATAAATCGTGGCAATTCCTTTGTGATCGCTAGGTCAATACGGCGTTCATCATTTGGAATCGGCATACCTGCATCGTTAATTGAAAGTAAATCAAAATGACCTATTGTCGCAATGGCTTGTGAGACATGACTATTCAGTACACGTGTTTTCTTCATGATTATTCCTCCTTAACGTATAAATACCGTTACCGTTGCGGCAACAAGAATTAAGATTAATCCAATAATTGTTACGAACATTTCTTTTGATGTTTTACGTTGATTTAAAAAGTAAATGCCCGTTAACGTCGCAAGGACAACTGAAGTTTGTGATAATACAAACCCTGTCGCAAGTCCGTTCATATCCGGTTGTGCTGAAATTAAATACGTTAATGCCGCAAAAGCGAAAAAGAAACCTGAAATAATTTGAAGCCACGTCACTTTAGCAGTAAATGGATTGTCTTTCTTAATAAATAAGCAACCGTAAATCACCGCTACAATCACCATACCGATAGCTTGAGGTAAAAATGCCGCTTTCCCACCAATATCTGTCGCTTGAGGGGCAGCTGAATATAACCAATATCCAATTTCACCGATTAATAAAATCACAACAGCCTTTTTCAACTTATCACGGTCTTGACTTAATTTATCTTCACGCCATACCGTCATCCATGCACCGACTAAAATCACTAAGAGTGCAGTAAATCCAATAATTTTATTTGTAGTACCTGGCCAGTTGCCTAAAGCAAACACGCCCCATAATGACGCACCTAATAATTGGAATGCCGTTGTAACAGGCATGGCTTTAGATGAGCCAATATATGTAAATGCCTTAAATGTGAGAATTTGTCCAAAACACCATCCTGCACCGGATAATAAAGAAAAGACTAAATTCATCCCTGTTGGAAAATGTTGAGCCGTCATTGTCGCGAAAGCAAAAGCGAAAATCAATGTACCTAACGTTGTCCCGATAATTTGATGTACGGGTTTACCGCCGAATTTAGACGCGACTGTTGGGAATAATCCCCAACCTAACAGTGGTCCTAAACCGACAAGGAGTGCTACTACATTCATATAAACACCTCATTTTAGAGTCTCTATTTTAATTTTGGTAAAACCTTTTACTAAATTTAATATTAGCACGTTTACCTTCATCTGTATACGCTTTCACAATATTTTCATAAATTCTATAATCTCAGCATTTTATACACTGTTTCTAAATGCGTTGTGTGGTTTCTCGAACAATTAATTGATTTTCTAGCGCTACTTTTTCTAATTCCGCTTCAGGTGATTTGATTTTTTTCAACATCAATTGAATTGCAGTTGCGCCGATACGACTCATAGGTTGTGCAACCGTTGTTAATGCCGGTGTCAAAAATTGAGAAATCGCAATATCATCATAGCCAATAACTGAAAAATCTTCAGGAACACGCAATCCTTGTTCTGCTAATCCTCTCATAATCCCAATCGCCATCTCATCATTAATCGCAAAAGCCGCGGTGACACCACTTTCAATCAGTTTGGGGACAATCGCTTTACCACCGTCCATTGATAATGTCGTCGCAATTTTTAAAGGCATCGCTTGTCCATGTATTTCACAATACGCCTCAAAACCTTTCACACGTTCATGCATATTAGCCATCAACAACTCAGGATGCACAATCGCAAGCTGTTTATGGTTCAGTTTCACAAGATGTTCCGCCGCAAGTCGCCCACCTTCCCATTCATTTGTACGAATCACGTCCGTAAAATCATGGTCTTCACTTTGATCTAATACAATATATGGCACATGATGTTTTTTCAGATACGCATCTATATCTACCGGATGATGAATAAATCGTGCAATAATTAAGCCATCCATTCCTCTTTCAACTAAATGTTTGATATTCTCCTCAATCTGCGCTTCAGATGTACTTAAAAAGAACAAATCCACATGGTCAGGCTTATGGTCTTCCATACTTTGAATAACTGAAGAGAAAAAAGGATTTGTTAAACTCGGAATAATGACCCCAATCAATCGAATATGCGCTTTACGTAACTGTTGCGCATTTTGATTTGGAATATACCCAAGCTTATCCCTTGCTGCTAACACACGATCCACCGTCGTTTGTGGAAACTTTTTAGGACGTTGATTTAAAATTAGAGATACCGTTGTCAGTGAAACTCCCGCTTCTTTCGCAACGTCTTTAATCGATACTTTCTTCACTGTTTCTTCCCCCTTAACACTCTCATCATACCACCTCTATTCATAAATAGGGATATTGTGAGGGATTATTATGATATTTTTCAACATAACGTGGTAAACTACACTTACGACATCTCGAATCAACTTACCATTTTGACATAAAGGAGCTTAAACGCTTTATGGAACAACTGATTACACATTTTATTAGTCAGTGGGGCTACTTAGCGATTTTCATACTTATTTTATTAGAAAACGTCTTACCTGTTGTCCCATCTGAAATCATTTTAACCTTCGCCGGTTTAATGTCCGTCAAATCACATTTATCAATACCAATGTTATTTATTATTTCAACAATCGCATCGTTAATTGGACTTTCAATTTTATATTATTTATGTCGTCTGATTAATGAAGAAAGTATTTATCGATTCATCGATCATCGCGGGAAATGGATGAAAATCAAAAGTAAAGACGTCAAACGTGCCAACGACTGGTTCAAACGTTATGGCGCATGGGCAGTATTACTGTGTCGCTTTATCCCAGTCCTTCGTGTCCTCATCACTATTCCAGCTGGTATCAATAAAATGAACGTCTTTCAATTTTTAATCTTATCGATGCTCGGTACAACAATTTGGAACTTCGGGTTAATCTTATTAGGACGTTTATTAAGTGACAGTTTCGACGCACTGATGGCAGGCTTACACACGTACGCTTACGTGATGTATGTGGTCATCATTATTGCCGCACTTTACATCGCCTATCGAATATTCTTTAAAAACAGACAACGCGTGAAGTAATAATTGAATTCACATAAATAAAAACATATATTTTTGACGATATCCCCTCTAATTACGATTTGAAAAAATTGAATTGAGGGGATTTTACATCACTATAGACGAGGGTGCATTAGGGTTATTATTGAATGATAAGATATCAAATGTTATTTTGAATACAGTAACGTAAAGTGAAAATTGTATTGATAGCTTTGAAAGGGAGGGTTATTTTAAGATTTTTTATTTTTGTATGTTTTTTCATCTTATATTTTGTGCTTAGTGCTTTCCTCGCTTTAGTGTCACCTTTGCAGTTTGATATATACATAAATCTGGTCTCCTCACTGTTTTACGCATTATTAATGATCTCGTTTTACTTTGTTATCAAAGGGTCAAGTAATAAAAATTAGAATACAACTATATTATGAAAAGACATTTGGAGTATCCTAATTTAAGTCGATATTTAAATATTTATTTTGTAGTGATAGAAAACTAAAACGTCATTATAAAAATTAAGACATTAGACTATTATTTAGACTTATTTTTGGGAATGATAAAAAATAATAAGATAATAATTATTATACTTATTGTTGAATAGATAATGTTGGCATCACTAGATATATTGGTCAAATTCAACAATATACCACAAACTATTAATAACAAGACAATTACCCCTGACAAAATCGAAGCATTTTTCATTTTTAAAACTCCTTAAACTTTAATAAAGTTAAATTAAAAATCATTTAAGAAAGCAAGGTGATTGCATGGTAACATTTTTAATGCTATTTCTTTTTATATATTCTATTGTAATTACGATAATGTATTTTAACAAAAACAAGTAATCATTTTATGGTTGTTAAGTAAAAAAGATCCCGAGCCATTCGGAATCTTTTTTTACTTATATATTATCAATAATTATCTTCCTGGATTACTGTTATGCTATACTTTCTAATTTACTATATATTTAGCCTACCGGTAGTCTTAAATTTAATCTTCTGAGAACTTTGGATTATCTTTATTAAGATACCAGTTTCCTGCTGTTAAGTATGTCGCAAAAGCACACCACAATGCATAAGGTATTAATAATATCCCAGCAAGTTTGTGCACTTTGAAGAATGAAACGGTTGTAGCAACCACTGTTCCGAGTAAAGCAATGCTTTCAATGAGTGCGCTAAAGCGTAGTTTCAATCTAAAATATAAAATAGTCCATGCATAGTTTAACGTAAGATGACTATAGTGCCATATTTTAATAGAGCGACGTTGAGACTGCCTTCTGACTAACATGTACGCCACACCCATGCCTGTATAAAGTAATGTCCAAACAATTGGAAAGACATACCCTGGTGGTGATAATGGTGGTTTCACGTTCTTTTGATAATCCTCGCGTGCGTTTTGTACGGCGAATTTACCAATGAGTTGCCCGCCAATTAATGGGGTAAGGGTGCGCACAGTTTGAGTGAGTTTTGTTCGTAATGACATACTTTTCCTCCTTTATATTAAAATAAGACGACGAAAGATCGTCGCCTTTTTATTATCGTTCTGGATGATTATAATTCTGCGCTAGACATGTTGTTTTCACGTGCGATTTCCTTTTTTCTGTTATATAAACGGTAAATCACACCACTAATGATGATAATAGGTACGATGATTTTTCTCATGGAATCCCCTCCTTTCGATTGATGCATGTGTTCAATTTTATATTTAAATAAATTCATCACACTTTTGTGCACTTTGGCTTGTGTTAATTTATATAACCACCATGGTAATGTAGGTTCATACTCTTGAAGTGCGATAATACATTCATCGCTATTAGGTAAGCGTCTGAATTCAAGTCTTGCGTTGCCACCATTGGAATCACATGCAAAATCTCCACCAACAATACGATATAAAATACGCTCACGATCTGATAGTCGACGATCTTTTTGAAGGCGTAATAAGTCTTTATTCAAAAATGGAACGGCAATGATGAAATTATCTTCATCAAATTGACTATTAACGACATTTAACGTTATTGTATTTAAAAATCTAGCATATATTTCAGCTAAATCATGCATCGTCATATCTTGAGGTAACGCTACTCGAGAAATAGCTCGGACATCTTTAATTTCACGTTTCGATTGTTTTTTCGATTGCTTACGAGACGTATGTGCTTCTTCCTCTTCAAGTGCGACACGTACGCTCTCTTTAAAACTCACTTCACCAACTGAAATCCCATCGACTATTTTAGATTCACGACGTACCATATCATGAATAAGACTGTCCATTAACGGATAAACCATTTCTTTAGGTACTCCTGATATGAGTTTCACCCAAAACTTACTTAACCAAATCGGAATGACTGGTACATCTATTGATGGAAGGCGTTTATTGAGTACTTCAGCTGTCTCGTCAAATAACGCTTTATACGTCATATGTCTTGGCCCACCGATATCAATCGATTCATTATCCTCAGGTTGACGTGCTACAACTTGATATAATCCATGAATAACATCTTTAATCGAGACAGGTAACGTTTTATTGTAAGCCCATTTTGGCAAAGCAAGTATCGGCAAACGTTCCACGAGTCGCTTCAAAATTGGATAAGAACTTCCTTTTGCGCCAATAATTAATCCCGCACGTAACGTACTTACAGGTACACCGTACGATCCTAAAATTGATTCACACTCTAAACGGCTTCTTAAATGCGGAGATAACGTATCCGTTTCTGGAATCAGACCACTTAAAAAGACAATATGTTTAACATGATTTGTTTGAGCTGCGCGTGCAAAATTATCCGCCAAAATCGCATCCATATCTTCAAAATTAGCTTGCGTTAATTTCGCTGAAGGCATCATTGAGTGTACAAGATATATCGCAGTATCCACGTCTTCCATCACTTCTGTAATCTCACTCAAATCAAAAAGATCCGCAGATTTCCATGTTACATGCTCTTCATTTTGTTTATTTTCAATATTTCTCGAAATCGCTATAATTTCATAGTCATCTTTCAATTTCTGCATCAAGTGACTTCCGATATATCCAGAAGCCCCGGTTAACAATACCTTTTGCATCAATGTCGCCTCCATAAAAGATGGATTCCACTCGGCATTCATCTCTCAAATTTATTTCAGTTTATAACTCACGTGCTCAACCCTTGCATTTAGTATACCCGAGCACTCTTAATCATAACCATTTCAAAAAAATAATAAATGAAATAATCAAAATCAATAATTATTTAACCATTTATATAAATAATGTCTTCTACCTGCTTTCACACCGTTGTGCTAATTGTGTTTCAATTCTTAATAATCAAATATATATAATATAAAATTTTAAGCAAATTCATTTAGATAAATAATAAAATATGTCATACTACTATAGTATGTTTTATGGAGGTGCACGTTATGGAAGAGACATTCAAATATAATCGTGTAACAACGATTTTCTTCATTACTGGTATCGTTGTCATGTGTAGTTTATATACAGCCATTCCCATGGCACCTTTTATCGCAAAAGACTTTGGGATATCAGAATCTACAGCAACGTTAAATGGTGTAGCGTTTTCGCTTGCTTATTCTATCAGTTGTTTACTATATGGCGTGATTTCAGATAAATTTGGTAGAATTAAAATCATCTTAATTGGATTATTAGGTCTATTTATCATTTCTGGTTTATTATTTTTTGTACAAACTTTTACATTATTTATTGTGCTACGTATTTTACAGGGAATTTTTGCGGCGGCATTCTCACCTGTTTCACTCGCATATACGACAGAAATGTATCCCCCTGTAAAACGAATTACAGCAATTAGCTTCATCAGTACAAGTTTTATGCTGTCAGGGATTATCGGGCAAAACTTAAGTGAGATTTTAGCTGAATTTTACAGTTGGCGTGTTACTTACCTTGTATTAAGTATTTTATACGTCATCCTTGTTGCTATTATATTTAAACAAGTGCCTGAAAGCCCGCATCGTGATCCTAATGTAAAAATTACACGTTTTTTAGGCAACTTTAAAGGCATTCAAAGAGAGACAGCGATTCTCGGCTGTTTTTTTGTTTCACTCACATTACTTACAAACTTTATTAGTATGTATACGTTACTCAGTGACTACATCGAATCGTCAATCGTTCAAGGCGATATTACAACGAACTTTATAGTGAAATTATTAGGTATTATTGGCATGTTAATGGCCTTATTAGCAGGACGTTTAAGTGATAAATTCAGTGTAAAACGTGTTTTACAAGCATCAATCGTCGCACAAATCATCACATTACCATTCATGGCATTAACATCTAACATTATTATCATCACCGTATTAAGTATTATTTTTGTAGGAGGTATAGCGATTGCGATCCCTTCCGTTATCTCAAAAATTGGCATGCTCGCAGATTCAAACAGAGGCTTTTACATCTCAGTCAACACATTCATCCTATTCCTAGGCACAGCCATCGCACCTATTCTCTCCCTACAACTCGAGAAACTCACACACTACTTTTACATGTTCAGCACACTCACAATCATCGCCATCCTCGCCTTCATCATCTCCACACTCATCCCAAAAGGCGTACATCTCAAACAAGGTCATTGAGGAAGTGTTTAGGATTCAAGCAGAATGGAATAATGCGCAAAAATTGGTTTTTAATTTTAGCGTATTATGTAATTCTGTCGAGAATCCTACTTCCGAAATGCCGTCTATAGCCTCCCACCACATATGGCACAAGGTCATTGAGAGAGCGCTATGAATTCTAAAGAACCACTTCGGATGGAGTCTCTTATCTAAAGGTTATCAACCATATTAAGCCTCCAGACGTTAGTGGTTCTTACAAATGCGTGCGAGCGCATTTGTTCATTTAACACTTGCACTTAGCGAAAGTTCTACTGAAAATCTTCCTTCTAAAATACCACAGCTCCTTATTTCACTTTATAAAACCAAACCTACTTATAACTTTTAACGAGTGATATATAAATGCTTTCTTTCTCCACTTATTTTTTGCATTTTTACATATATTTTTGATTGAGTTTCATTATTTTTTTAACGTATCGCTTCATATTTGATTATTAGTATACTTCTTATACACAAATTCTCAAAATATTCTATACTATATGTGTAAGGAGATGATTGTCATGCATAAACAACTTATGAATGTTTTACGGGAAAAAGAGTCAAAAATGATTGAAATTAGGCGCTATTTACATCAGCATCCTGAACTTTCTTTTCATGAAACACAAACAGCTCAATACATCGCCGACTTTTACAAAGATAAAGATGTATCTGTTGAAACGAATGTTGGAGAACGAGGCATCAAAGTAACGATTGATTCTGGTCATCCGGGTCCAACACTTGCGATACGTGCTGATTTTGATGCATTGCCGATTGAGGAAGATACAGGGCTTCCATATGCTTCTCAAAATAAAGGGGTCATGCATGCTTGTGGTCATGATGCACACACCGCTTATATGTTAGTACTTGCAGAATCGTTAGCGGAAATAAAAGATCAATTAAAAGGTAAAATCGTCGTAATCCATCAACCTGCTGAAGAAGTACCGCCTGGTGGAGCGATTGGTATGATTCAAGACGGTGTATTAGACGGTGCTGATCACGTGTTAGGTGTACATGTGATGAGTACGATGGAAACTGGTAAAGTGTTCTATCGTCCTGGTTTTGTTCAAACCGGACGTGCTTACTTTAAATTAAATGTCATTGGGCAAGGAGGACATGGATCTTCTCCACATACTGCAAACGACGCAATTGTTGCCGGTGCACAATTTGTGACCGCAGTACAAACGATTGTTTCTAGACGGTTAAGTCCTTTTGAAACAGGGGTTATTACGATCGGTTCCTTCGATGGTAAGGGGCAATTCAATGTGATTAAAGATCGTGTTGAAATCGAAGGAGACGTACGAGGCTTAACAGATGAAACTAAAGCTAAAATTGAACAAGAACTCAAAACAACTGCACACGGTATCGAAGCATTGTACGGTGTGACGTGTGAACTTGATTATCAAGATGATTATCCGGCTTTATATAATGATCCAGACTTTACAAATAAAGTAGCAGAGACATTACAACAGGCCAATTTTGATGTGGAACAGTGCGAACCACAACCGCCATCTGAAGACTTTGCGTACTATGCGAAAGAACGACCTAGCGCATTTATTTATGTTGGTGCTGCACCAGAAGATGGTAAAGCATACCCACATCATCATCCAAAATTTAATATTAGTGAAAAGTCCTTACTCACATCCGCACAAGCTGTTGGTACAGTAGTATTGGATTATTTAAAAGGGGAGAAATAATATGCAGGAGACTCAAAATTATCATGGTGATAATAAATTACTTTTAGGTATCGTCCTTGGGGTTATTACATTTTGGCTTTTCGCTCAGTCACTATTGAATGTTGTTCCACCGCTTCAAAAAAGTTTTAACACAGATATTAGTACCATCAGTATTGCGATTTCCATCACTGCACTATTCTCAGGAATGTTTGTCGTCGGTGCAGGTGGGCTTGCCGATACAATGGGTCGTGTGAAATTGACTAATATTGGGCTCGTACTGAGTATTATCGGTTCATTTTTAATTATCATTTCAAACTGGCCGATACTTCTAATTATTGGTCGTATTATTCAAGGGTTATCTGCAGCATGTATTATGCCGTCCACACTCGCGATTGTTAAAGCGTATTATAAAGACGAAGCACGTCAACGCGCTCTAAGTTTCTGGTCAATCGGTTCTTGGGGTGGTAGCGGTATTTGTTCTTTCTTTGGTGGTGCAGTTGCGACGACATTAGGTTGGCGTTGGATTTTCATTTTCTCAATCATCGTTGCGATACTCTCTTTATTATTAATCAAAGGGACACCTGAATCTAAATCTGAAAATGTATCACCATCAAAATTTGATGTTAAAGGACTCATCATTTTAGTCGTAATGTTATTAAGTCTAAACGTTCTTATCACAAAAGGTTCGGCGATTGGCTATACATCAATTTATTTTTATGGTTTATTGTTACTCTTTATCGCGACACTCGTTTTATTTCTTAAAGTTGAAAAGCATGAAAGTCATCCATTAATTGACTTTAAATTATTTAAAAACAGACCTTATACAGGGGCAGTCATTTCTAACTTTTTACTCAATAGTGTGGCCGGAACTTTAATTGTTGCGAACACATATGTCCAACAAGGATTGGGCTATACATCATTACAAGCAGGAATGTTATCTATTACATACCTTATTATGGTGCTATTAATGATTCGTGTTGGTGAAAAATTCCTTCAAAAAATGGGAGCCAAAAAACCAATGTTACTCGGAACTTTAATTGTAGTGATTGGTGTAGCATTAATTTCACTGACATTCTTACCTGAGACATTTTACGTTATCAGCTGTATTATCGGTTATCTCTGTTTCGGTCTTGGTTTAGGGCTTTATGCGACACCTTCTACAGACACAGCTGTTGCTAATGCGCCAGAAGATAAAGTTGGTGTAGCTTCTGGTATTTATAAAATGGCGTCATCTTTAGGTGGTGCATTTGGTATTGCGATTAGTGGTACCGTTTACGGTTTAGCAGTAGCTGCGACAAATGTCCATCAAGGCGCGATGTATGCATTGTGGATTAATATTTTCGTCGGCTTATTTGCTTTCACAGCAATTCTTATCGCTATCCCTAAAACTAACCCACGCGCTCGCAATCATTAAACATAATGATTAATTGAGATATATAATTTATTCGTTTTATTTGTTATAACATGTAAAATTACTTAAACTTAAATAAGGATCATAAAATGAGGAGTGACAATATGTCAGTGATTTTACAAGTAACATTCCCTTTTGAAGGCCCATTTGGTAAGGAGATGGCTTCTAGTTTCAAAGACATCGCAGAATCTATCAACCAAGAAGACGGCTTTCAATGGAAAATTTGGACAGAAAATGAAGAAACACATGAAGCTGGCGGCATTTATGCCTTTGACACTGTTGAAAACGCAGAAAAATACCTCAACATGCATACAGAACGCCTCGCTTCATTCGGCATTCACAATGTAGAAGGTAAAATTTTCAACATTAACATACCACTCTCTGAAATCAATCAATTTAAGTTTAATTAAACCAACCGCACTTTTATGGAACAGTATTTCCAATAAAAGTGCGATTTTGGTATTAATTTTGATATTTGAATAAAAATAATTGTCGCACATAATCAATTGTAATCATCCACACAATATGGCCGAATAATTCAGAAAGGTGTTCTTGAAAAGGCTGATTCCACATTGCTGGCACAGTATGAGTAATAGGCATAATCACAATAATTAAACGAATGATAAATGTAAATACAAATTAATGAAGGTATTTTAGTCAATTATCTATTAATGAATTACTCCCCAAAGAGGGCCTAATTCCCCAGTAGATTTATTCCATGTTCTCACAGATAAGTATATCCTCTTACCACTATACGCCGTATACCCTACCCAATCATGTCCATCTTGCTTCATAACTTCATCGTAATAAATCATTACTATTTTCATCAATATCTTTTTCTATTGGAGGTTTTACTTGAATTGGGGATGCTTCATTTTTTAATGAATTATTTTCTAATTTCGACCCTTACTCAATAGTCTTAGAAAAGCTTTCACCATTCATATTACTTTCTATTACTTCATATGAAGTATTATACATACTTACTCTCTTAATTTTATCAACTTCTGAAGCTTCGACGTTATTTTCAATATGTGTATATAAAAACTCCAAAACTTAATGCACATACTCCTATTGAAAGCTTTCTAAATATATCGTTTTTATTCATTTATAGCTCCTCCTAATATATAAAATTATATATGTAGCATAACACAATGTATTATGATATTAAACATAGTGATATAAAGTTCGTTATTTTGTCATTATTGATATTAATATTACTTTGAAAAATACTTTATTTTTTAGTATATTACTGTTAGACAATCATTCAGAAAGTTGGTATTGTATGTATTTTACTAATTTAAGTGTTGAAGAGTTTTCATTTTTTACTAAAAATAACTTTTCACATTACACTCAAAGTTCCAATCATTACAAGTATAGGAATCTAGTAAAAAAAGATGTTCATTTAGTGGGTGTTAAAAATGAAAATGGTGATATTTTAGCTGCTTGCTTATTAACAGAAGCACGATGCCTTAAATTTTTTAAATATTTTTATACGCACCGCGGTCCTGTCATGAATTATCATGATCTTAATTTAGTAAGGTTTTTTTTCGAACAATTATCAATATATTTAAGAAAAAATAGATGTGTCTATGTATTAGTAGATCCTTATGTTCATGAGAACATAAGAGATGCAAAAGGAAATATTTTAACTTCTTATGACAATAAATTATTATATAATACATTAAAGGTATTAGGATTCAGACATCAAGGTTACTCTGTAGGTTACTCCTCTATGAGCCAAATTCGTTGGCTATCTGTTTTAAATTTAAAAGATAAATCAGAAGAAAAGTTACTCGAAGAAATGGATTATCAAACTAGACGTAATATCAAAAAAACATACGAAATGGATGTACAAGTTAAAACCTTACCTATTGAAGAAACTGATAGATTTTTTAAGTTGTTTAAAATGGCAGAGGAAAAACACGGATTTACATTTAGAGGTAAAGCTTACTTTGAAGAAATGCAAAAAATGTATAAAAATAATAGCATGCTTAAATTAGCCTACATTAATCTAGATAACTTACTTAAAAAACAACAAGATCATTTAAAAACCTTAAAAGAACGACTACATAATATAGAGATTAGTCTAGAGCAAAATCCGAATTCTAAGAAAAATAAAAATAAATATAAGCAAAAACTTCAACAATATGAAGCTCAAGAACGTAAAATTAAAAAAACACAAGAACTAATAAAAACAGATGGGAAACAACTAGATTTAGCTGCGGCTTTCTACATATACAATAACCATGAAGTGTATTACCTCTCTAGTGGTTCAAATCCTAAATATAATGCATATATGGGAGCCTATAGATTACAATGGGAAATGATAAAATTTGCGAAGGAAAATCATATTAACCGTTATAACTTCTACGGTATTACTGGTGATTTCAGTGAAGACGCTGAAGACTTTGGCGTACAAAGATTTAAAGAAGGTTTCAACGCTCACGTCGAAGAATTTATAGGAGATTTTATCAAACCGATTCATCCCCTACTATATAAAATACATCGTTTACAAAAATAATAACTAAAGCCCTGTATTGTCAATAATCAATGTTGAATTCACTGATTGTCAAAATACAGGGCCATATATGTTCAAGTTATATTATTGTAGTGATACGGAGGGAGAAGGATTTGAACCAACGCGAGCCATAAGCTCCTAATTAATTAAAAAATTAATCCCCTTAAGCCAGACTTGGGTATCCCTCCACGTTTGTTTATTTTGATTGTATCATTTTATTATTAAAATGTCTACATTACTTTGCATTTAAATCTATTGCATCATCGTACTTTAAATGTTTTTCCTTCTCCTATTAATCCGTTCCTCAAAATGTCCTTAATTTTTAACATTACTTATATCTCAATTATTGGTAAAATTATAGTACAAAAAAATACATAGAAATGATGAGATATTATGAAATATAAAATTTATGCGGTGCTATGTGTTCTCATTATTTTGAGTGGGTGTACATCGACTGAACAGCGTCAAGTTCAGTCAGAGGTTTTGAAGGTGTATTCACCGTATCCGATGCATCTCATTCGTCCCATTTTAAATGATTTTGAGCGACAAGAAAATGTGAAGGTTGAGGTTATACAAGGCTCTACTCAAACGTTATTATCACGTGTACATCAAGAAAGTCCGATGACACGTGGGGATGTGTTTCTAGGCGGGGTCTTATCTGATATGATTGATCATCCAAAAGATTTTGTGCCTTATCATGAGCCGTCCGCTTCACATCAATACGTATCATATCGATCACAGGATGATTACGTGACTAGTTTTATTTTGATGCCAATTGTTATTGTAGTGAATGAAGATTTAAAAGGAGATATTCCAATTCGTGGATACACTGATTTAATGCATCATCCTGCTCTAAACACGCGTGTCGCTTACTCAAACCCGAATACGACAACGACAGGCTACCAACATATGCGTGCGATTTATAGTATGTCTAATGAAATTCAAGACGTCCATCATTTTCAAAATCAAGCGGTACGACTGGATAAAACATCAAAAGTCATTAATGATGTCGCTAAAGGTAAATATTATGCAGGGTTAAGTTATGAACAAGAAGCACGAACGTGGCAAGATAAAGGTTATCCCATATCGATAATTTACCCACGTGAAGGCACGTTGTTGAATGTTGATGGTATTGCTTTAATTAATAACGCACATCCACACCCTAAGCGGGAACAATTGGTGCATTACTTAACCAGTCGTCCGATTCAACAGCGACTTGTCTCTGAATTCGGCATCAAATCTATTCGACAAGATATTTCTGAATCACGTAATGATGCAGTAGCACAATTTGATAAAATCCCTTTATTACCTAAGTCCAAATTACCCTCTCAACCGCACGATCAGTTTTTGGAGATGATTCAATGACCCCTTACAAACCATACAGACGTCAGTTAAGACGCTCATTATACGCGTCGACCATCTTTCCAGTGTTTTTAGTGCTCATTATTGGATTAGTGAGTTTTTATGCGGTCTATATTTGGATTGAACATCGCACGATGCATCACCATATTCATACCAGTCAAATGGACATCCAACATACAACGCAACAAATTGATACATTTTTCGAAAAAGAACGCTCAATTTTTGAGCATTTAGATTTAAATGACAATCAAGATATTACCGTTGTAAAACGTGAATTATTAGACTTTATTCATCAACAACCTGTTACGCTGTATTATGATTTATCAAACGATCAACAAAGCTTCACGAACAATTATGAACAGTTCAATACACAACACATGTATTTACTTAAGCATCAACGACTTTCTTTTAAAAATGGTATATATGAATTGAATCTCTATATGGCACATACGCCTTTATTCAAAAAGATGAAAAAAGAAGAGCGCCAGTTCGCCTTAATTATCGATGCTTACGATAATATTGTGTACACTAATGACGATCGTTTTAACGTAGGAGACAAGTTTGAACGTCCACAATTTGGGTTTTTAAATGAAGCTGTAACATTAAATAATCATCAACATCAATTTATCATTTATAAAGATATACACGAAACGCTTGAAGATGGAATGACTTTACTCCTAATCATGAGTATTGTTCTGATACTTCTAGTCCTTTTAGGCTATGTCAGTGCGAATAAAATGGCTCAACGACAAACAGAAGATATCGAAGCGATTATTCAAAAAATTGATGCGGCACAACATCGAAAGTTAGGGCATTACACACCACTAAAACATCATAGTGAACTTGAAGCGATAAATCATTATATTTATGATTTATTTGATTCTAATGAACAACTCATAAAGTCAATTGCGCACACTGAGCATCGTTTACGTGATATTCAATTAAAAGAAATCGAGCGTCAGTTTCAACCGCATTTCTTATTTAATACAATGCAAACCATACAATATTTAATTCCGTTATCACCTAAAGCAGCACAAAACGTGGTTCAACAATTATCTCAAATGTTGCGTTACGTGTTACGCACGAAATCGCGTACAGTCACTATAGCGGAAGAGTTGAAGTATATTCAACAATACGTAGCCATACAAAATATTCGTTTTGATGATATGATACAGCTGAAAATAGAAGCTTCTGAAAAGACGCTACACTATACCATTGGCAAAATGATGTTACAACCTTTAGTCGAAAATGCGATAAAACATGGTAGAGATGAAGGGACTTTACATATCACGATACGCCTCACACCAAACCGTCACAACCTTTTCATCACGGTCTGTGATAATGGATTAGGCATGTCAGCTTCTCGATTACAAGACGTGCGTGCGTCTTTATATACAGATGTCTTTGAGACTGCGCACTTGGGTTTAAATCACTTACATCACCGAGCTATGATGCAATATGGCACACAATCTCGTTTGCATGTGTTTTCAAAATCACAACACGGGACACTGATTTGCTATCGTATTCCAATTTCAAGGAGGGATGAAGATGTTTAAAGCGATTATTTGTGATGACGAGCGTATTATACGAGAAGGACTCAAACACATGATACCGTGGGATGCATATCAATTTAATACGATTTACACGGCTAAAGATGGCATTGAAGCCCTTTCACTCATACGACAATACCGTCCAGAACTAGTCATTACAGACATTCGGATGCCTCGAAAAAATGGAGTCGATTTACTGGATGATATTGCGGATTTAGACTGCGAAGTCATCATTTTATCCAGTTATGATGACTTTGAATATATGAAAGCAGGTATTCAACATCACGTCTTAGATTATTTATTAAAACCTGTAGACCATACACAATTGGAAGCTTTATTAAGTAACTTATCCAAACGTTTACATGCGCAATCGTCACACATTCAAACACGCGATTTAGCTCATAGCGATATCTTTACACCGCTCTTAAAAATAGAATATAGCGCATATTATGTTAATCAAATCATTCAACAGATTCAACAACAGTATCATGAAAAAATAACGATAAGTGACTTAATTCAAGATATCAATATCAGTGAATCGTATGCGATGCGTACGTTTAAAGCACACGTTGGTATTTCAATTGTTGATTATTTAAATCGGTATCGCATTTTACAATCTCTGAGACTTTTAGACCAACACTTTAAGCATTACGAAATCGCTGAACAAGTCGGCTTTTCAGAATATAAAATGTTCAGCTATCACTTTAAAAAATATTTACACATGTCCCCAAGTGATTATATACATCAACATCATTGAAGAACACCGCATTGATTGAAAAACAAAGTGGTTCGGACATTAAAAATAGAGATTGTTGGAACCCCTATTATGTCCGAACCTTTTTCCTTTCTATACGTTCATACTGCGAATTTTCTTCTCTTCATAATACGCAACGATTGCTAATAAAATCATGCCTAGGAATAACGCAACATAAAAGACAATGAAAACATCCGTCCAACCACTTAAAGTATAGCCAAAAACGTTTAACCCATTTCGCGTTGGATCAGCAATCGCCGCAAGCCCTACTTTAGCCATTGAGTCTCCGAATAAATACGCAAATGAGCCCGTCATACCATTCGCAACACTGATTGCATTTTTAGGCACAAATCCTGTAAGTGACACACCAATCAGTAACTGCGGTCCGAAAATTAACGCACCTAGCGCGAATAGTGCAATATTAACCATTAATACACTTGTCGCATTCGTATAAAATAAAACAACAAACGTAATCATAAACATACATCCAATCGCAACAATCGCACGGCGTCCTTTTAGTAAATCAGAAACATAACCCCATAGTAAACTTGCGACTAATGCGCCAATTTCAAAATAAAATATAGTATTGACCGCATCACCTTTACTAAAATGTAAATGCTCTGACACGTAGAGTGGCGCCCAGTTATCAATACCGATACGCACAATATACACGAAAACGTTAGAAACACATAAAATCCATATCACAGGATTTTTCAATATGTACGTTTTGAAAATTTCCCATTTCGTCATACCTTGTGAGTCGATATTTTCTTTATCAACAGGCTCTTCCCAAATTTCTTCAGCACGATTCCATCCCAACTCTTCAGGATCGTCTTTACCAATAAATAACGTAACAACCCCAATAATTAGTGCGATAACAGATGGAAAAATGAACATGCCGACCACGTTACCATGGAAAAACATATTCGCACCCCAAAGTGCAACACCCCCTGCAATTGCACCACCGATATTATGAGACGTATTCCAAAGGCCTAAATAACGACCACTCTTCGTACGTGGTGCCCATCTCGAAATGGTAGAATAACTCGCAGGGCCGCCAACAGACTGGAACACACCATTAAGTCCCCATAGCACAATTAATAATCCCATTACAGAACCGAAATAACTGAGCACAAAACCCATAATCAGTACTATAATTGCAGATAATATTAATAAGAACGATATAATACGCTTCGTATTACGTCCATCAACAAAATAACCAAGCAACGTTTTCCCTAAACCATATGTAATACTAAATGCTAAACCAATGTAACCAAGCTCAAGCGTCGTTAAACCAATATCTTCTTTCAATAACGGTTGCGCCGCTTTGAAGTTATTGCGAATCAAATACATTGCCATGTAAGCAAAAAACACAACAAAGAAAGCCTTCATAAAATTGCGTAACCATAATTTACGTTGTACCGAAAGCGGAATACCTTGATTCGGAATCTTATGGATATTAAAAAAGTTCATCTGAATCACCTCTATCGTTATGATTACGATTAATATAACACGATAGTGAAAGCGCTTAATATCCTTAAAAATATCAAATCATCCCAAAAACTGAACAAGAATTTTAAACACCAAAATTAGTTTAAAACCATGTTCACTCTATAACATTTTAACCATACCGCATGTCTAACCTCAGACAACCCTCACACTTACCCCGTTATATTCAAACCTTGTTATAATAGGGTTTATCAATAGAATGAATACTAAAAAAGCATGTAGTCAAAAAGCTACATGCTGAAAATGAAAAAGATATCTATTCATCTATTAATTTTGAAATTTCATCTAATATTGGTAGGCTCTCAATCGCACCTTTTCGTGTTGTTGATAGCGCGGCAACTGCATTACTGAAAGACAACATTTTTTCAGCATTTTCTTGAATATACTCAAAAGGCATCATAGTATCTTGCGCTTCTAACAATTGATAAATGAAAGCGCCTGTGAACGCATCGCCTGCTCCTGTTGTATCTTGAACCTCTACTTTATAGCCTTTGTGATGCGCGATTTCTCCTTCTTTTGTATAAATCGAAGCACCTTTTGCGCCTTTTGTATAAATGATGATTTCAGTATTACCTTGTATTAAGTTTTGGATAGATGACTCATCTTCACTTCCTGTTAAAAATGACAATTCTTCATCTGAAATCTTCACAATATGCGCTTTAGGTAGAAATTCTAATACTGTTTCTTTCAGTTCGTCTTTCGATGGCCATAGCGGAAATCTTAAATTTGGATCAAATATAATCGTACCTTTTGCTTCTTCCATCTGCTGAATCACTTTCTCATGTGTTGCTTTCATTGGAGACGGTACGAGATCTACTGAACAAAAATGGAGAATATCTTCTGGTTGAAAGTCGACTTGAACTGCTTGTGGTTCTAACAACATATCTGCTGATGGTTTACGATAAAAAGCAAAATCTCGTTCTCCTGATGCTGTAAGGCTGACAAACGCAAGCCCAGTATTCGCTTCTGTTGTTCGCTTAATTAGTGTCGTATCCACACTTTCATGTTCTAAAGTTTCAAGAATACGATCACCAAATGCATCTTGACCTAATTGTGTAATCAAAGCTGACGGAGCACCAAGCTTTGCGACCCTACTCGCAACATTCGTTGGGGCACCGCCTACTTGTGGTTCGAATCCTTTTACATCTTTCAGTGCTACATCTCTTGTGGTTGGAATAAAATCAATCAGCGCTTCTCCAATTGCATATAACTTTGCCATTTAAACCCCTTCTTTCAATGTATATTGCTTTCTCCTTAAATAAATATATTGCCTATAGTTTCTTATGATATAATTTCATTAAATATCGTGGTATAATATTTATATACTAAAGTCTTTGATTTTATTGTGATTTAAAACGAAAGACTTTGTTATGAACATGTACTTTAATTATATCCTAAAAATAATTAATATAGGAGCGGTCTCCATGTCACAGTCATCTTGGTATGCTATTCAATCAACACTCCATCAATCATCTGATGAAACAGTATTCAAAGCCATTGTATCTTATTTTCATGATATTCACGATGATGACATTCTTGATGAACTTTATCTTGAGTATTTAGATAATGATAATATGATGTCAATGCTTGACGCATCATTGGTGAGTTTGATTGAATCGCGTATCAATCGTTAAGATTGGTGCATTACTCATTGCTTTATCTTTGAATTTAAATTATTTAAATTTTCAAAATATCTATTGTAAGCTAATTAAATTTTCCTCTAATGAATTGCGAAATATGTTTGACAATCATAGTAATTAAGTTATAATTATTATGATAATGTGAATGTATTCACAATTAGGAGGATGTATTATGGGAGCTACAAAGAGATTAACGCCCAAAACGTTTTTATTTAATGTTTTAAATGGGGTTGCTTTAGCAATTGTTGTGGGATTGATTCCCAACGCTATTTTAGGAGGCCTGTTTAAATATTTAGGCCAATATCACGATTTTTTCATCACACTGTTATATGTGGTGCAAGGGATTCAATTTACGATTCCGATTATTACTGGTGTTTTAATTGCGATGCAGTTTAAGTTAAATCCTATGCAGACGGTTATTACTGGGACAGCTGCTTTTGTTGGTTCAGGTGCTGCGGTGTTTAAGGAAAATCAATGGGTATTACTAGGTATTGGTGACTTGATTAACACAATGATTACTGCTGCGATTGCAGTTGGTATTATGTTAATCATTAAAGACAAACTCGGTAGTTTAAATATTATTTTATTACCGATTATTGCAGGTGGATTGGCTGGTTTAGCAGGACTGTTACTCTTACCTTATACAAAATGGATTACGCTTGGACTGGGTGAGTTGATTAATAGTGTAACGAATACACAACCTATTCTCATGTCAATTATTATTTCAGTGCTATTCTCTATTATTATCATCTCCCCTGTTTCAACAGTAGCCATTGGTATTGCGATTGGGATATCAGGACTTGCGGCAGGTTCGGCTGCGATTGGTGTAGCAGCAAGTGCCATTATGTTAACAGTTGGGACTTGGCGCGTGAATAAAGTTGGTGTACCTATTGCGGTATTGCTTGGTGCTATGAAAATGATGATGCCAAATATGATTCGCTATCCTATCCTTTTATTACCCATTACAATTACCGCTGCAATTTCTGGTTTAGCGAGTGCCTTGTTAAATATTCAAGGTACACCGGACTCAGCAGGTTTTGGTTTAGTTGGTTTAATTGGGCCAATTAGATCAATGGGACTACTTGATGGCAGCGTGATAGGTAATTTAGTCATTAGTCTTATCGCATATGTGGTTGTACCGCTCATTTCAGCTTTAGTTGTTCATTATGTATGTTCTAGGGTATTAAAAGTATATAGTTCGGAAATCTTTGTTTTCGATCCAGATAATTAATTTAAAATTTTTGAGAGGTGTATATTTATGTTTAAAATTGGAATCGCAGGCGCAGGTGCAATGGGCGGACGTATTGGAACTTACATTAAACAAGCTGGTTATGATGTAACGTTAATCGATAACTGGGAAGACCATGTTAATCGCATTAATGAAAAAGGTATGGAAATTCAAACAGAAACAAAAACATACACTGTAGAAGTTCCAGCTGTATTAACAAAAGACGTTTCAGAACCATTTGATTTAATTGTTATTCTTACAAAATCAATGCATTCAGAAAAAATGTTAGAACAACTTCAAAACCAAGGTTCAATTCACGAAGGTACAGCAATTTTAAGTATGATGAACGGTTTAGGTCATGAAGAACGCTTATCTCAATATGTACCAATGTCACAAATTTATCTTGCTGTAACAATGTGGACAGCTGGTTTACGTGGACCTGGTCAACTATTATTAGAAGGTGAAGGTTCAATCGACTTACAACGCGCTGATGGTGAAAAAGACGAGCGTACTGAATATATCTTAAACGTACTTAACGAAGCTGGATTAAACGCACAAATCAGTGACGACGTATTTAAATCAATCTGGTCTAAAGCGACAGTAAATAGTGTACTTAACCCATTATGTACAATTTTAGATAAAACAATTTATGAATTCGGCAGCTATTCAGAATCTAGAGATATGATTGTACCACTTATCGATGAAATCGTTGCAGTAGCTAAAGCGAAAAACATTAATCTTGATCGCACTGCATTATTAGACAAAATCGAAGCAACTTATCCAAAAGAAACACAAGGTCTTCACTACCCATCAATGCACCAAGACTTTAATAAAGGTCGCTTAACAGAAATCGACTACCTTAACGGTCAAATTGCTGCTTATGGTAAAGAAGTGAATGTACCTACACCATTAAACGAAATGATTACACACCTTATCCACCAATTAGAAATGAAAATTCAATAATATGAAATAAAAGGGTCTGAACATCTCAGGCCCTTTTTATGATGGATACAATGTGCTTAATGAGATTAGTGAAAAACGAGATAAATTACAAAATAAAACGCAAATAGCAAAATAAAATAAATATTAAATGTAATATTATTAGTTAAACATTAAAATGCTACTGTACCTATTAATATCGCAATAATTAAAAGCGTAATCGCAAATCCCCATATCCAGAAAAATGCGTATTTAATATATGTACCCATATTTGCTTCTGCTAGCCCTAATGCTAACCATACAGCAGGTGCAAACGGACTTACGAACGTACCAATAATATTACCGATAACCATAGAGTAAGCCGTAGAAACTTGTGATACGCCAAATTCTGCAGCAATCTGCTTCACAATCGGTAAAACTGCAAAATAATAAGCATCTGTACTTGTAACTAGATCAAGCGGTACACCAAAGATCCCTACAATAATATGAATATATGGACCTAATACAGGCGGAATCACATAAATAAAACTCTTTGAAATGGCTTCAAGCATACCTGTTTCATCAAGTATACCTAAAAACATACCTGCACCGATAATCACAATTGCCATCATTAACGCATTCGGAGCGTGCGCTTTTAAACGATTCATTTGTTCATCTACACTTTTGAAGTTGACTAATAACGCTATCGCAGTCCCCATCATAAACGCAAATTCAGGTGGTGCTATATTCGTTAACATCAAAAATATTACTACTAATATTAAAATCGTATTAATCCATCTGATAAACGGATACGTTTTAGCGCGCCCTCGAACTGGAAATTTAACTTCTTGATCGTAAACATAGTTTTGAACTAATTTATGTATATTAATATTCTGTGTTTCTTCAATTTCTCCTTTTTCAATACGTTTTTTGATACGTCTTTTTTCCCTAAAGCCTAGATATACTGAAAGGAGCATGACTAATAAGAAACCTATAATTTGTACAGGAATTAATCCATACCATAACTCATTGACCGTTTCCGTTTTTAATACTGCTGCAACACGCGCCATAGGGCCGCCCCATGGTACCATGTTCATTACCGCAGCACTCAACGCTAATAGTAAAATCAATAAGTATCGACTCATATTCAAAGCTTTATAAAGCGGTAATAATGCAGGTATACAGAGCAAAAATGTCACCGCACCTGCGCCATCGAGCTGTGCGATTGTTCCAAGTAACGCTGTCATAATACATACTATAACGACGTTTCCACGCGTTAAGAGTAACAAACGCTTTACAAGTGGTTTAAACAGACCACTATCATTCATAATCCCAAAGAAAATAATGGCAAAAATGAACATAATTACAACATTTATAACTTGCATTAAACCTTTATCAAAAAAATCCACTAAATCCGTAACACTAAAGCCTAAAATCAGTGCACCAATAGATGGAATCAATACCATACCCACTACTGGACTAATTTTTTTAGTAATTAATAAACCAACAATTGAAAGAATAATGATTAAACCTACAATTGTTAACCAAACACTATCCCCTTGCATTATAAAATCCCCCTTAAATGATGAAAAATCACACAGTATATTTAACAATCACCCCTTTTAAATTATTCTAATTTTCAGTTAAATGAAAGCGCTTTATATATTTTATCATAATTCTTCTTGTTAGAAAATAATCATTTTAACGATATATTGATACAAACACTTCACAACCTAAAAAAGCTACATTATTGATATGCTTTAATTCAGCATCTATCAAATAATGTAGCTCAAGCCTCCCTTTACATATTAGTCAGAAACTTTTCTTTATTAAATTGTTTAGAAACCAGCACATATGCGATTAAATCAATAATCAGTAAGCAGATAAATAAAATGAGCGATAATTTGTAACCGAATAAAATCGCACCACTTGCTTGTGAGATTAACGCCCCAATGATAGGCAACATTAATAACATTGATACAGATTGTGCAGATTTACTTGTTTTGACTTTGTGAGATATGAATAATACTAACGTGATTGAAAGAAATGTAATTAAAGGCGCTAGTAATACCCCAATAATGATCCAATTTGTATTTGGAAATATCAGTTGATCAAAGCTTTTAAATGAATAGCTATTAAGGATTATGCCGTACACAATTAATGCTATCCAAGTGATTATAACTGCTGGCAACATTGCAGCTAAAATTTTACCGAGCATCAATTCTTTATTATTAATTGGCGTATACAATAGCCCCTCTAAAGTTTTACGTTCTTTTTCTCCTGTTAAACTTGATGCCGCTAATACCGTTGAGATAATAACCGGAATTAACAAAAAGAAAGGGACAAAGAAATACATCAAAATCGCATAAACAATTTTGTCATTACTATCTAATCCCGCTGGTAAGATACTACTAGGAACTTTTTCAGTAAATAAGCGTACACCGCCGATAAAATTCAGCATCGCATTACTACTTCCTCCTAAAATGATTAAAAGCGGGAGTACCACACTAAATATAAATGGAATAACTAAGAGTGGTGCCAACGTGCCAGTATCCTTTTTCATCTCCAATAAATCTTTTTTGATGATAGTTTTGACATGGTTAAACTTGATGCGCATTGAGATCACCTAACTTTTTCAAATAGTATTCTTTGATAGAATGTTGTACTGGAATAGCCGTATAGACTTCAATGTTTTGGTTTAATACGTATCGAATCACTTGGGAAATATCACGATATTGGTCTAGTCGAATTCGAATGGATTTCTCATTAGCGTCTAATGTGTATGTATCTTTAAGAGCGTCGACAGTCTTTTGAATGTCACTCGTTTCAATATCGAATTCGTGATATGGCCATGCTTCTCTTAATAAAGCGTTAGGCGCTCCATCAGCGATAAAGTTCCCTTTAGACATGATGTAAATATGGTCCGCAATTTCTTCAAGTCCATGTAAATGATGCGTACACATGAACACAGTCGTTCCTTTTTCTCTCACTATCTTTTGAATATGTGTGATTAACAATTCTGACGTCGACGGATCTAGACCAGACGTCGGTTCGTCTAAAATGAGCAATTGTGGTTCATGAATTAACGCTCTAATGATAGAGACTTTTTGTTTCATCCCTTTACTCAACGTTCCGACTTGAGAATCTTTTCTATCGTCTAAGTCGAATAATGTTAATAACTCTTTGATATTTCGATCTCTTTTGTCTTTAGGGACCTCATAGAACTCAGCCCACAAGTTTAAATTATCGAGCACAGTCAAATTCTCATAAAGATTCCCATCATTTTGTACCCCGATATGCTTTCTCACACGATCAAAATCATGATGCTTACTATTATGTTGTAATACTTCGATGTCTCCACTATCTGGCTTAAGTAAGCCCGTCATTAAACGAATCGTTGTCGTTTTCCCGACTCCATTAGGCCCTAAAATCACATGAATCGAACCCGCTTCTAACTCAAACGTGATATCATCAATGATATGCCGGCCTTTGATTTCCTTTTTGACATTTGATAATCTGGCAATCATCGTATCATTCCTTACGTTTTGTTTTTACCTTTTACGGTTTGTTACGATACAAATAAAATAAAAAACAATCTTACTTATAAAACACTTTAATCATACATTATTGCTCTTATTTTATAGTATAGTCGAACAAACATATCTTTTCCAATACGCTAAGAATAAATAATGATGTATATAGATATTTAGTCAAATACACTACTCATATTTTGCATCAATAAACTTAACTGAAATTGCACCTAAAAGCATCATTATACCCGCAAACAGTAACATGGCAGGCATTGAACTTCCTAGTAATGGGAAAAGTCCAAAGCTGACTACAGAGGCTACGATTTGTGGTAAACAAATACTTGTGTTAAATAACCCTAAATATGCACCTGAATTTTCTCCATCGATGGCTTCAGTTAACAATGTAAATGGTTGCGTATTCATCGTTAAATTATTAATTCCGATAAACATAAATGAAATAATAAGTAACCATTGATTATGGATAAAGAATATGGACATAAGACCTAATCCTCCGAAAACTAAACCAAAGCTATACCAAAATTTTCGTTGAGATGGTTTAGATTTTGCGATAACAAAACCAAAAGCTACTGAAGTTAAGAATTGTATACAGAATAAAACCCCGTACCAATTTCCTGCTGCTTGATATCCTGCTGAAGAAGGATCTGTCACATTCCACACATTCTTTGCGATGGCACCTGTTGAATATGTCCAAAGATACATCAAAGCAAACCAGTTAAAAAATTGAACGACACTAATTTGCCAAAATTGCTTAGGTGCTATCTTTAATAATTGTAAAAAGTTTAATTTATCATGCTTATCTTTCTCTGTAATACCGTGATAATAATTATAAGTTTTAGGCTCATATTCTTTAACAGAAAGAACCGTCCATATCGAAGCGATTAATAACACTGCTGCCGCAATATAATATGCTATTTTGACAGTCATTGGCACTTCACCTTTAGGCGCGACGTTACTTATTCCAATTACTGTTAATACAAATGGAAGTATTGTCGCAATAATACCACCTAAATTTGAGAAAATTTGTTGCCAAGACCATGCCATATCTCTTTGCTTTTCATTAACCATATCCCCAATGATCATTTTATACGGTTGCATACATGCATTTGCTGTTAAATCCATAAATAAAGTCATAATTGCGCCAAAAGCTAAAGCCATAAGTGACGCATATCCAAACCCAAATGACCCTGCATTAGGTAATAGCACTAATACAAGTGCGCCGATAGGACCCGCAACTAACAGATACGGCATACGACGTCCAAATCTCGTCCAAGTTCTGTCAGAATAGTATCCAATAATTGGTTGCACAATGATTCCGGCTAAAGGTGGTAAAATAAAGAACCATCCTAAATTATTAGGGTTAGCCCCTAACGTTTGAAATATTCTCCCCATCATAGCGGATTGAAGTGCAAAAGCCATATTTACACCAAAAAAACCAAATGTGATCGAAAAAATAACTGCTTTTTTTAAAAAAGGTAATGTAATACCTTGTTCTCCCTTATTTACATTATACGTGCTATCTGTACCTTTCATTTCTATCTCTCCCATTTATGACTTGGTATAGTCAATTGATTTCATCATTACATAGTTACTCCCAATATCAATATTGTAATCGTTTACATTTATAATTTTAGCATTCCTTAATTTTTAAGCAAGGTTTAATTTTTATTTATAGACATCATTTTTTTACAACAGTAAAAAATGAAAAATCCTTGTTAAGACGACTCAAAATCTTAACAAGGATAGTAAGGATACGATAACTTTATGATTCAGAAAATAATTCACTTTTATTCACTAAGACTTTATATTCGTGTATCTTTACCACAGGATGACCAAAGTGGTATAAAAATCTAAACATCTTTTTTCATTTTCTAAGCAATACTTTATCGTGCAGTTAATCATTCTTGAATCCACTTCTAATTTCTTATTAATATTAGAAGTGGCTTTAACTTGCAACTCAAAATAATTATCTACAACGTTATGAAAGACCATCATTATATCAATATTTTCGTATGATATTTTGCATTTCTTTCTTCAATGTAATGATTTAAAGCTCTATTCTCATCGTTTATCGATAAATTATCCATATTAACAGGTACAGAAATCGGAACAATCATTTCCTCATCACAAACGACAAGATTCCAACAATATATATTATGCTTTATTAATCTTGTTCTTCTCCTGTCCATAGAAACCACAACACCTGTATTCAACGTTCGGTTGATGCTATTCTTCAAAGGGACAACCGCATGATTAAAGTGAATATCACTCATTTAGAATACACCATTCTTACTTACATTTTTCACCTCAAAGAACAAGTTAGAAAACTCAGATAAGATTTTATCTGCCTCTTAAACTAGTATTTTTGTTTCCTTATTTATCACATATACTATTGAAATATGTTCAATAACTTCAGAGACTTAATTAGTTTTATTCTTGAATTATTTTCCTATATGAATCACAGTATCAATGATGTAACCCTCATGAACATATGAAAAGAAAAATTATTATTTAATATATTTAGTTTTAGTTAAACGTTCAAACGATATCATTTTATAAATACTAAGACCTCTATTAACTCATTCATTCTCAACAAATGCATTACCTGTGCCTTACTTTGTGACGTCAACTCGAAATAATATAAGTTAAAATAGCCACTAATATCAAATGAAATAATTTTTAACGGCTCTCTTAATATAATTTACATCTAGAATTTTTCATATATTATCTTTTTTAAGGATATTAAATATCTTTTGACTTTGCTTTTTGTTTTACATTTTTATGTCATCCGGTTGACATAATTTGGTAAAAGAACTACAATATTTTAGAATACTAAATGAAATCGCTTTCAAAAAAATACAAAGGAGCTTTTTTATGAAAAAGAATGTATTATTAAATACCCTTAGTAATAAACATTATTTACAAAGTTCTTTAATTTTTATGCTATTTTTTGCATCATGGAGTATTTGGTGGTCCTTTTTTCAAATTTGGCTTACTTCAGAAGAAAATGGTTTAGGCTTAAATGGTAGTCAAGTAGGCTCTATATTTTCAGCTAATTCTTTTGCAACACTTATATTGATGTTTATTTTTGGATTTATTCAGGATAAACTGGTAATTAAAAAATCACTACTTATCTTTTGTTCAATTTGCTCAGCTTTTGTAGGGCCTTTTTTCATTTGGATATATACTCCTTTAATTCAAACAATGTTTTGGTTAGGTGTTATACTAGGCTCTATATTCCTCTCGTTTGGTTTTCTCGCAGCAGTTGGTGTTTATGAAGCAGTTGGAGAGCGATTCAGTCGACTTTTTTATTTTAAATATGGACAAGCAAGAGCATGGGGGTCATTTGGTTATGCATTATTAGCATTATTTGCAGGGTTTATATTTGTTATCAATCCTCATTTAAATTTTTGGCTAGGTTCATTAATCGGGTTGATTTTATTAATTACATTAGTTTTTTGGAAATCAGAAGAAGAGATTAATATTAAAGAAAATCTTAATCATCATCAAGAAGAGTCAGTTCCTTCTTTTACAAGTATGATATCTATAATAAAAGTAAAAGATTTATGGACTATAGTGATTTTCATTGTATTTTCATGGTCTTTCTATACTATTTTCGACCAACAAATGTTCCCAGAATTCTACACAAAGTTGTTTTCATCACCTAGTGTTGGTCAACAAACATATGGCACACTCAATTCAGTACAAGTTTTTTTAGAAGCATTAATGATGGGGATTGTACCTGTTATCATGTCAAAAATAGGTGTTAGAAACACACTTCTTTTAGGAGCTACTGTGATGTTTCTACGTATAGGATTATGTGGTATCGCTCAAGGTCCTGTTAGTGTATCTTTTGTCAAAATGTTTCACGCTTTAGAAGTACCTTTATTTATACTACCAATATTTCGATATATAACACTACATTTCGATACAAAATTATCAGCAACTATTTATATGGTAGGGTTTTGTGTCTCTGCTCAAGTAGGTCAAGTTTTACTTTCAAGTCCACTTGGAATATTAAGAGATAACATTGGTTATCAACCCACATTTTTTATAATTTCATTCATTGTGTTATTAGCTGGAATTTTCGCATTCTTTACTCTACGTAAAGACAATGAAAAAGTGAACGGAGATCCTTTTGTTAAAGAATAAAATTAAAAAAGAAGGAGTTAGCTATATGTCACAGAAATACGCAAAGGTTACAAATAATCGCTATAGATTAGGATATCATATTATGCCAAAATCAGGTTGGATAAACGACCCCAATGGCTTTTCATATTTTGATGGTTATTACCACATTTTTTATCAGCACTATCCTTTTAAACCCGAATGGGGTCCAATGCATTGGGGACATGCGCGAAGTAAAGATCTTGTGAACTGGGAAACGTTACCGATCGCTTTAACACCTGGGGGTCTAGAAGATAAAGACGGATGCTTTTCTGGCACAGCTATTGAAAAAGATGGTCTCTTATACTTATTTTATACCGGTCATCATTACTATGGAGATAATAATCCTGACCATTTTTGGCAAAATCAGAACCTAGCTTATAGTAATGATGGCATTCATTTTAAGAAATATAGTGAAAATGCTGTCATCTCTAAACCACCAGAAGATAACACACATCATTTTAGAGATCCAAAAGTTTGGAAATACCAAGATACGTACTATATGATTATAGGAAGTCAGAATAATAGAGAACTTGGTCGTATAATCATGTATAAATCTAAAGATTTAATAAATTGGGAGTATTTAGGTCCCGTTAGCGAGTCTAAAGACCAAAGTGCTGAGGGTTATATGTGGGAATGTCCAGATTTATTTGACCTTAATGGCCACCATGTGTTGCTATTTTCACCTCAGGGAATCCAAACTAAAGAAGAAAAATATTTAAACTTATTTCAAAATGGTTATTTCATAGGAAACTTAGATTATCAAAATACAGTGTTCACAAGAGGCGAATTTAAAGAACTAGATCATGGCCATGATTTTTATGCTCCACAAACAATGCTTTCACCAGATAATCGTCGAATACTTATCGGATGGATGGCAATGTGGGAGAGTCATATGCCTGAAAAGAAAGACGGATGGTCTGGTGCGCTCACTTTGCCTAGAGAATTAATACTAAAAAATAATCACTTATATATGAAGCCAGTAGATGAGCTAAAAAAGTTACGCATAAATACTGGGATCAAATATGAGGTTAAAAACACTCAACATTATATAATTTCAAGTGATTCTAAAAATCTTGAAATCAATATAAGTATTCCATACAGAAATTTCACTTTTGCGATGAAAGATTCTAAAGACGAACTTATTTCATTAAATTTCAATCATGATAAAAATAAATTTATATTATATCGTAACGATTTAAATAGTTACCGTTATTCAACTATTATGAACTCAAATAAACTCAAACTTCAAATATACGTTGATACAAGTTCTATAGAAATATTTATTAATGATGGTGAATCCGTTTTCACAGAAAGATACTATACCGAAGAAATTCCTGAAATTTTTATTAAAGACAAAGATGTTATCAATTCAGAGATTGAAGTATTCGAATTAAAAAATAATGTAATCACTTTTGACTAACAAATATCAAAAAGTCAGTCTAATATTCAATGGTAATTAGTCTGACTTTTTAATTCGCATTCCTATATAAAATAGCTCATAATAAATCTAAAGTATAAAAATTATAGGGGAGTAGTATATCATGAAACCAAAACTCGATGATGTCGCTAAATTAGCTGAAGTTTCTAAAACAACCGTTTCGAGAGTATTAAATAATCGCGGCTACATTAGTCAAAAAACAAAAAATAAAGTTTATAGTGCTATGAATACCCTCAATTACCAACCAAATTCAGCTGCTAGACAACTTTTCAAACAGAAAACAAATATTATAGGATTATTATTTCCTACAGTTGAAAATCCCTTTTTTGGTGAACTTACCTTTCAATTAGAAAAAAAACTCTATGAAAAAGGATATATTGTAATAATTGGAAATTCTATGAATGACCCTGAAAAAGAAACCCATTACATTAACCAGTTATTATCGAATCAAATAGATGGATTAATCGTTGGGACACATAATTTCGGTATTGAACAATATAACAATCGAAATTTATCAATAGTCGCTATAGATAGAGTTATGAATGAGGACATACCTACTATTCGATCAGATAATTACAATGGAGGAAAGATAGCCACTAAAAAATTAATTAATCTTGGTTGTAAAAAAATCATTCATACCAATGGTCCTGTAGACGTAAATACACCTGCTCATTTAAGAAATACGGCGTACGAAGATACAATGAAAGAACACGGACTACAACCTATTGTTTATACTGTTGACTTTAGTTTGAATTACAATCTTAAACTAGATATCTTTAAAAAAATATTTGATGAATATGAGGATTTAGATGGCATATTCGCTTCAAATGACACAGATGCACTTCAAATATATCAATTAGCTCAATCTCTTGGCTATAAAATACCGGATGATTTAAAAATTATTGGCTATGATGGTACATCTTTAGTACGTAATTTAAATCCTCAGCTTTCGACAATCGTTCAACCAATCGAAGATATTGCTGAAAAGGCTATTGAAATTCTAGTAAAACGTATAAATAATGAAAAAACAAAGAAAGAATATGTTTTACCCATACACATATCTTTAAGGGAAAGTTGTAAATAAAGACTCTTTATCAAGTAGAACGGGTTAGCTCAATTAAAGAGGTTAGGCAATACTTGCTGTTACTTAACATCTTTTTAGATGCGAATAGTTTTGAACTTAAAAGTATTTCATTACGAAAGTAATCTTAATTTCTATAACCAAAGAAGACTCTTTTTATGAAATTGATCTATTATTAATTACCTCTATACGATGCATGAGTGAAATAGCATATATAAAGCTCATATGACCTTATATATTTTTAAATCTATCCATTATTAAATGTTTCGGTAATGGTCGATGTGGCGACTGATAGAGACTTTCTGCAGCTTCATCAATAAAACGTGCTACAGTTGTAGGTGATACAGAACAATCCTGCGCTATAGAAGCTTCAGAGCGTATATCCGTTGCCTTATTGAGAATAGCCATTTTAGTATTTTTAGAGATAAAACAAAACTTATCAACGACAGGAGACTGAGCTGTAAAGTACGTATTACAAGCTTTACAATAAAAACGTTGTTTTTTAAGTATGAGATAAGCAGGTAACTCAGATATGTGAGGGAGTGTAATCCTAGATTGCTTTTTACCTGCTTTAATAACTGTATGGTGTTCATTTTCCTCCCCACAACACTCACAATGGCTTGGTGTGTAGCTAAGTTCACCGTAATAGAAAAGGCTTAATCGACCTTTAAACTTCGATTTTTCAACTTTTTCCTCAAATTGTATGTTTTCATCTTTAATGTTAAGTGTTTTTAATATAAAATAATTCATGGACGCATGATCTCCTTTATTTGGGTTTAGGCACTTTTAATAATAGAGGTCATTGCGTCTTTTTGCATCTAAAAAGTAAAAAATCGGACAAGCAACATTTATAATTTAAATGCCACCAGTCCGATTTATTATAGAACCATTTATTATTGAAAATTTTAATAATAAATTAGTACCAAAGTAATTCTACTGTGTATTACGAAAACTCTCTTATCATATCTTTTTAAAAGTTACTCTAATTTTTTTCTAGGAATTTATCCTTATGTTTTTTTAAGTATTCCTGTCTACCTTCTAATATTATACCATCTAATACTAAATCTCTTTTCTCTTCTTTAAATTCTTGGGGAACCGATTTTCCAAATTTTGGCTCTCCGATATTATTAAAAGTCAAATCATATTTATCGAAATAAGCATCTGAGTTGGGATCTAATAGTAACGCATTTTTATAATCATACGCTGTTTCAATATCCAAATTTCTTAGGGCATCTTCAGATCTAATTATGTGAGATACCACTAAACCTTTTTGTTCTTTTTTCGTAAAGTAACATTGTACTCTTCCGTAAACATTTATACTTTCTTGTTTTATCTTTTCTTTCATCAATCTAAATAAAGTGGGGTCCCTTTTTACGTCGATAGTATTAGATAAATGTATACTTGCATCTTCAGTATAATAAACAACAGACTTATTTTTTGCTACTGTAATTCCAGGGACATACTTTAAAAAATCCAAAAAATATGAAATTTGATTATATTTTCTTTCTTTAAATTTATTAAAGTTAACAAATTTAATTTGTTCATTTAGCTCTTTTTCATTCATATATCCTTTATTTTTATACGCTTGTATATCTGAGCTCATTAAAGCTGCTATTTCTTCCTTATTCAATTCTTTATTTCTCTTATACATTAAGGTCTTTAAGAAGAAATTAATATGCTTCAAATGACTATTATCTTTAGTAACTGATGATTGGAAATTAGCAGATGAATAATACACACTTGAAAATATTACTTCTCTTTCTTCATTAGAAGAAGCTTTTAAAAACTTTCTTGTTTCCGAATGATAACCAGTTAGAAAAGGTTTTACAAAACCTAACTTAACCATTTGATTAATCGATTTTCTAACTGATCCTAAATCTGCCTTTTGGTAAACTGATGCAACTAATTGCTGTAACTCTTTATAAAACTTTTTGTCATATCCGATTTTTAAGTCAGGATGATTATCTATATAATTAACTATCATTTCTAAAGTATTACGAAAACGCATTTTGTGTATATCTGTATACTCAACAGTTAATTTCCAATAATCTTCATATTGTTGCTTTTTTATTGAACTTACAGTTTTATCAGCACTCATAATTACATCTCCCTATTTTTTATCAATATTATATCAAATAATCAAAAAATAGGGGGAATTTATTAAAAATAAGTGTATTTTTGTGAATTTATTTTTCTATACGTAATATTAGTAAGTTTTCATTATTGCTATTTTTATTAACTTTTCCGCTTACCTGATAATTATGTTTTTTCTTTTTAATTTCTATTTTTCCATACTTAGATAACATTTGAGAAACTTCCGAGATTCCAGGTATTGAATTGGAGTTAATACTTAAAACTATATATTCTGCTTTACTTTTTGCTTTAATAATAATAGTTTCTAAAGATTCTATAAAATTATTTTTGTTAGTTAAATCTAGATGCTCTTTCTTTTTATCAAAAATTTCATCAAAATCTCCGTAAAATTTATCATAGTTATTCATTGTACCTGGATAGGGCGGGTCTAGATAAATAACATCAACAGAATCAATCACTTCAATTGCATCTAGTGCATCTTTCTGAATGGCTATGTTATCTTTTCCATTATTAAAAATAGATAAATTATAATTCTCTATATTTTGTTTCATATGATAAGAAAAACTTTCGTTATGATAAGCTCTCTTTCTTCCATACTTTTTATATGAATAATTTTCATCTCTAAGTTTCACTATACTAGCCCAAGGAACATTCATTCTAGAATAAGGTAATTTTCTAATCATAGCCCTACGTATCAAAGATTGAAATATATATTTTTCATAGTTACACAATTTTTTAGAGTATTCTATTAGTTTTATTAATTCATTTAATTCATTGGAAAAATACAACTTATTATCTAACCAAGCATACTTTTCTTTATCTTCAACGCTTAAACTCATCTTTAAGGCTTCATCTATATGTCTATAATTTAAAGTTTGAGCTTGGTTTTCAATTATGGCTTTTGCTACAACAAAGGAAGCATATAATACATCATTACTTATTACTTTATAACCTCTTAATTTACACTCAAACGAAACTGAACTTCCTCCTGAGAATAAATCTAACACACTACCACTTCCAGTTGGAAAGTTATCAACTATCCATTGAGTTAATTTTTCTTTATTTCCTATATAATTTATTTTAGGAAACTTTATATTAGGTTGTAATTCGAATTCTTTCATAAAGTACTTTCACTCCAAACTTTTTCTCACTTCATTTGCAACTACAAATCCTAATTTTGGGGGAACAGCATTTCCAATTTGTTGTTGAATAATAATACTTGTCCCTACAAAAACGAACGAATCAGGAAATGATTGTAACCTTGCAAGTTCTCTAGACGTCAACGCTCTATTCTGTTCGTAATGAAATACCTTTCTCATATCTCCTGTAACTGTAATTGAAGGTTTATTACTATTATATCTGATATATTTTCTTATATCTCCACTTTTTGGACGAATTTCAATTGGGATCTCAGATCGATCTCCACCATCTGAAATATAGGACATTTTTTCAAGCATTTGTTTACTATGATTCATCGCAAAATGATTTGGAATATTAGATTTTTCACCGCTTTTTAATGAAGGTAAATCATGGATAGCCTCTTTAATTGTAATTTCTTTTTCATAAGAATCTGGAAAATTAAATTTTTGTCCCTTAGTTCCTACAAAAAAGATTCTTTGTCTCTTTTGTGGGATCCCATATTTTTCAGAATTCAACACCTTAAATTTCACATCATAACCTAGCTCGTTAAATGCGTTTTTTATTTCAGTAACAGTTTTCCCTTTATTATGACTTAACATTCTTGCTACATTTTCCATTACAAACATTTTTGGCTTTATTATAGAAACAAATCTTACAAATTCTTTAAACAATTCATTTCTTTCATCTTCGATAAAAGTTCTACCATTTTTACCTGCCATACTAAAACCTTGGCAAGGTGGACCACCTATTACAACATCAACCTCTTTACCTTGAATTAGTTCCAAAATTTTATTGTTATCTATGTTTTTCACATCATCAATTATTAAATGGTTTTCAGGAAAATTTAATAAATAAGTTTGAGCAATTTTTTCATCGTATTCTATTGAAAATATATTTTCAAATCCTGCTTGCTCAAAGCCTAAGCTAAAACCACCTGCTCCAGCAAATAATTCAATATAGTTCATTAACAAGCCTCCTAATTCCATTAAATACCATATTATCACAAATGTGTGTGAATATCACCTAATTATTAATTAATCTTTAAATTAACCCATAGTAATTGGAAATGAGACAACCTTAAATTTTATTCAGAAAAGTTTACTTTTCTAATACGCTCTTGTCTAATAAATTTATTTTTAATTCTTACTATTTTCTAATAATTTATTTAATTAAAAATAAAATACGACAATTTTATATTTTCTCATTTATGATACGCTTCTGCGTATCGGTTAATGATGCGGTTTTTTAATTAACGTCTTTTTGTTATAAGTCTTAAAGAATTACTAAACAAGCAAAATCATTTGCCTTTGTGAGTTATTTCATTTTAAACTATTTTTGTTAAACTATATTTAAAATCATCTATCACTTTTACTTATAAGTTTAGATTTTCAATACAAAATATGATGAGTAAGGAGAGATAGTTATGTCAATATGGTTTGTTTTATTACCTTCACTATCTTTTTTAGCCGTTATGATAATAGGGTATATTTGTACTAAAATCTTTATTCGCTAATATACTGGTCAACTTATACTATAGCTATACTTAATTTATTGTGTTTGCTTATTGATCATGCATTGTAAGTAAATGGCTATTAATATTTCTTTCTCTACTCTAGTGCTGTGAATGTGTATAGTGTGTTTTTCTCCTCGTTTTTTAGTCAGTTTACTTTTTGAAATATCTAAAAAACTACGCTTTGCGGTTAATAATACGTCATTCTCAAATGTAATTTTGGTTTCATTACTAAAAAATGGATTGCTTACATCAAACACCTCAGAATTGTAATTAAACGTATAGGGAAGTTGTTGCTTTCCTCCACTTTTGAAGAACTGTTTCATCTCAAGTGTACCTACTTCTTCATTATTCAAATACATTGTATATTGATGTCTATTCGCTACCACATGTTTACGAATTACTTTTACATCGTTCTCACTAGAAGTCATATATAGACTATATTTTGTTTGAACACCAAAGAGACTCAATAATTTATGAAATATATTAACAAAAACGGGTTTATACGTTATTGTTTCGTTACCGTATATCACATTGCTTTGATTCTCAATGATATATAAAGGCATTTGTACAAAGAATTCTCCCGCTTCAAAATCTTTATTATTGAGACTTTCATTAATGAGTGGATGCTTTTTTTGTAAATGTTTTCTAAAAAGCAAAACGCCTATTACAATTATAGTAACTATTCCCCAAACTAACCATGTACTCCAAAGCGGAACCTTGAACAATGATGTTTTTCCTACAAACGCTAAAAACGTGTTTATTAAGTTGAATATGAGAAGCACTATCCATATGAGTGCTTCACGAAACATCGTCATTATCCATTTCTCCTTTATTTAATAAGTAAGTTTATAATATATCATGCAATCTATTTTTTTGTTACTTTTGTTAGGTACTTTTGCGTATCAGTTAATGATGCGGTTTTTTATGTATTAAAAAATAATAAATGACTATTGCTACTTACATTAAATGTTATTCAAGAAATCTTTGACTTCATCTTCATCGATCATATTTATAATTGGTAACGCATCCAATACTGCTTTTTTATGCTTATAAATGGGTTTATTCATTCTTGAATTTAATAACACTAATAAACCTTTATCCTGTTTCGTTCTAATTAACCTTCCTACACCTTGTTTCAGCTTAATTATCATTTCAGGAACTATAACTGTCTCATTATCATCATTTAATTTAGCGATTTTTATATTTTGTGATTGGATCAATCGTAGGAAAAGGTAATCTGACAATAATTAATAATGTCAATAATTCTTTCTTTAAGTCTATCCCTTCCCAAAATACTCCCGTGCCCAATATTACACCTTTAGTTTTCTTAAATGATTCAATAATTTCATTTTGACTTTTACTACCATTATCTACATAAATAGTTTTACTAAACTTTCTTTTCAATAAATCGTGATATACACCATTAATATCGTCTTTAGCAGTAAATAACACCAAAGTACCTCCATTATTTTGGTATGCCAATTCATAAATATGTCTACCTATTTCTTCATAATATTTATCATCACGTTTATTAAATTTTGGTAAATTTGAAGGTATGTAGAGTCTGCTTTCCTTATATGGAAAATCTTTATACTTTATATCTTCCTCGTAGCCTTTAAAACCAATTATCTCTTTAATGTATTCATAGCTATTTTCATTATCAGTTTTATTTGTAATTGTTTCAATGATTACTGTCTCACCACCATCTATAACTCGATGGATCATGGAAATCAACATCGCTTTCTTTCATTTCATTTAATAAATATTTTACTATTTGTTCATGGTTTCTATCTCCTAATGCTTTTTCAACTTTACTGGAGTCTTTCAACCATGTAAGTATCTCTTTATACCACATCGTCTCTTCAATTGTTGCATTCTTTAGCTTATACTCATTAATATACTCGCTTAACGCTTTTATTTCTTTATGTAACTTGTAATCACTGATTAGTGTTTTGATATTATTAAATTCAGATTCCCTACTTTTTCTTAATTGTTCTGCTTCTTTTCGTTTGCGTTCCTCTTCTTTCTGCTTTTCAATATATTCAATCTCTGCATCATTCAATAACTGTGGTAATTCAAATATTCTCTCAAAAATTTTCTTAATCAATGTGTTATGGTCATCTGTACCAGGATAGTCTCGATTAATACCATAGACGTTATTACTCCAAGGATAGACTCCAATGAGTTCAGCCTTGAAATAGCCAGTATTGAGATAATCATAAGAAGAATAACGATCATCATCTCTTTTGACTCTTTTCTTCTTTTCTTTAAACCTTAATTTTATATGAAATACATTCAACTTTAGGTACATCAAGTCACTTTTCTTCACTTGTTTGTCTCTACGAGGTATATGAATACAAATATATTCTTCATCAACAGTAATCTGATAATTTAAACAATCTATAGCTTTAAATAAAGTATCACAAAGTCTGTAAAAGTCTGTTAATGCTTCTTTTGAGATATGAGAGGCATTCAAAACCTTCTGTGGCTCTGAGCGATAATAACCCCAAGGCTTCATTTCCGCTTCCCTCTGTCTTCTTCTTTCAGATGTAAGGTAGTTTTTATGTTTAGTGATGATTTTATGATGACGTTTAACCTTATCTGGTATCTTTAATTCGGTATATACATTGTAAATTTTTTCTTTTTTATCATCATCAAAGTATGACCATTTATTTGTTATTTTAGTTTTTTCGCTCAGTTTCTCATCAAGTTTAATTGAATAATCTTCACCTTCTATAGGTTCTAGCTGACCAATAATACCTCTTCTGTAATCATACAAATACTTAGAATTAGGTAAGGGAATCTTATGGATTTCAATGATTTTCTTCAAATCATTAAAATCGATATTATGTTCCTCAGCAAATGCGGTACGAGACTTTGTCCATAACTCTCTATAAATATCAAAGCGATTCATTTCCATGTTTCACACTCCTACCATATTGTATTATTACAATAAATGTAGCATGTGAGTATATAAAAAGTCGAACTTTCTTTTTCCATTAATTTCTTTTGTCTATCCATATCTTTATATATTCAATACCTTATTGTACATTCACCCTAATAAAATATCTTTGCAAGTTACTAAAAACCCATCAAAGTACTTATTAACCTTAAATTGATGTCATTTTCAACTAATTTCTGCATATGTCTATAATTAGTAAATTGATTTATCTTAATCACATATTGTTCCAATAAACTTTCTTCACTAGGTAATAAAGACTTTTCATTATCCGATAACTTAATAAATTCATCACTTAAAATTTTTGTTAATATACTTTTTTTAGCTTCTTTATTTAACTCAGAAAATTCAATAAAATCATCAAACCTGTAATAAATTGGATCACCTAGCTCTCTTCTTATTTGAAGTTCTCCCTTAAAATTAGACGTACATATAATTATTGAATTCCCCATTTTGACTTCATACTGAGAATCCTCAAAAATTCCTTCATCAAACAATTGGTAAAAAGCACTATTTATTTCATTAACTCCCTTATCAAATTCATCAAATAATACAATATTGCTCTCCCGCTCTAATAAATCTCTAGCTAAACTAGGCTCACCGTGATTATTACCAAATATGTAGTCAAACATATAATTGGTTTTATTCATTGACATCTGTTTTCTAAATAATTCTCCGCCTATACATTCACTAATAATTTTGCTCATTTCAGTCTTACCGACTCCTGATGGACCGTATAACATCAAAACAATTGGTTTTCTAGATTCTTTAGTAAGTTTGTATAGTGAAGCTAAAATTCTCTTTATTGCATTAACTTGACCAAATAATTGTTCAGTTGACCTCTCTTTAATATTTAACAATACCTCTAAATCTAGTTTTGGATACTTATATTCACAAAAAGCATATTGATTTTCATCAAAATGACTTTTAATCTGATTAATAACAGATTTTGGAGGATTCTGTAGAATAATTCCGTTTCCAAATTCAATAGATTTGTTAACGATTTGTATAAAATTGCTTAATGCAGCTGAAGTAATTCCAGAATATGATTCAGTTTTAGCAAGAATAATTTTATCTTTTAAGATTTCTTCATAATCATTATCTGTAAATTTTTCAACCAAATTTCTAGTAAGTGAGTCTATTTTTATTACGTAATCTTCCAAAGTTATATATGGTTTATTAAGAAATTCATTTAAATATGACTTTGGTCCCATAACTATCTTAATTTTATAACTCATTTTCAACCTCGACCCCTGCCAATATAATATCGTACATTTCTAATATCGATTGTTCATTATTAAAAGAAGAATTCACTGGTTCTTCTGAAATAGAAGTTACTACCTCATTTTTAAAACCAAGTGAATTTATCGCATTTTGAAAATTAAGTTGATTTTTATCAATTAGTCCAACTTTTACACCGTATAAAGTGAGTTGCATTTGAGACAAATCAGTTAAGTTATAATTATTTACAAAAGCTTTATTATTAAATCTAACGATGTATTCATTATCGTTCTTCTTAGCAAGAATCTCATAATAACCCTTACCTAATTTTAAAGTCTCATGCATTTTATTAATATTAATTGACACTTCTTCATCTAACACTATATCTCCCTCTACCATACTTAAATATGGTGAAATAGTTTGAAAATGTGCAATTGAATTCTCAACATAACTCAATTTATACTCAGAAAATTTTGTGATACCTATTTCTTCATTTTCTGCTAAATTTTTAAAATCACTTAAAATTGCATTGGTTAAAGTTTTTTCAATATATTTCTCGGAAGTACGATTTAAATTTCCTCCCATATGTCCCTCTACAGAAAAAAGACTTTCAAACAATTTAGAAAACATAGGTCCTATTCCAAATTTACCTCCTAAACTTGTTTGATTTTGATTTTTCTTTTTTTCAACTGTTTGTTTTGATTCTTTGCCATTTTGAATAATTTTCAAGTAGTCGCTTGCAGTACTTTCATCAAAATAAATAAGTTTCATATAATCTCCCTCTCCAAAGAACATATGTTCCTATTATCGTTAATTCTAATTGTACTTTATAATATTGGTAAAGTACATATTATCCATGCATGATAACGATAAAAAGGAGAATTAAATTGAATTTTGAAAATTACAAATATTTTACTGGAAAAGATTTAATGAAGGAATGTAACTTGAGTGAAAAAATGTTTAAGAATAGTATGGATAAGCTCGAACGCGTTTATAAATTAGATATAAATAGGTACAAATCAAATCCATCAGCAACCAATAGCGGTTACAGTTTTAACTTATTTGAATTAGAGTTATTTAAAATTTTGCTAAACACTATTGAGGACTTTCCTGTTCCTACATCTGCTAAAAAATTTGATGACATAGATTTAAGAGAGGAGGCATTAAAGAAAAATAATAGTCAATTTATTAGCTATATTACTAATATCAGCGATTCAATTGATAATATTAAAAATGATGCATTAAAAGCGCAAATTTATGCATCTGAAAACTATTCTTTCACTTTAGAATGGCTTAGTGCTCAGTCAAAGTGTAATGATGCATTGTCTTCATTTTTTAATTATACAAATTCTCTAGATTTAGATAAGAGTTCAAAATTATATAGAAAATTAGCACATAGAATTGACGAGTTACTGTTTGAAACATTAATGGAAGATAATATGACATTTGATAATGATTTTAACTTCAAGCAACTATATAAAGTTCATCAATATAATAAAGAAAACAATCCCGAAAATTTTATTATATACAACCAAGTAGAACCTGATGATTCCAAGTATTCAAATGTAAATCATGAAGTAGCTAGATATATATCAAATGAGCCAACTATAGATGAGTATAGTGAACGTACTGATAACAAATTATTAGATTTTTTCATTATTGATATATTAAACAAACTCTACCTTCCAAGTTTGAATAAAAGAATCAATCATAAAATTGTGACTGATGATATACAAAATGATGAATCGAAAATCCGTGAAAAATTAAGAAAAAAAGAAATTGTAAAATACCCATTCAACGTTAATGGATACTTTCTCAGTATTGAAAACGACTTATTTTCTAACTATCAAAGAATTATTAATACTATAAATCAATATAAAAATAGTACTTTTGATTTACAAAATTTTGAATCACGTCTAGACAATATAATAAATAGCTCCAAGGCATTAATATCAAACGATAAGTTTTTCCATATTTATAAAGAATTTTATTTATCATTATCTAAATTTTCTAATCTATTTTATACTAATCGCCAATCTTATATTGATGATGGTATGAGTCCAAATCAAGTAGAGAGCTTCTTAAATGACTTGTATCGAATTCATCTTTTATTAGATAAATATTCATTTAATGAAGATATTGAGCCACTTTCAAAAATAAACATTACCGATTTAACGAACGCTTTCCACTTATTTGAAGAAATAAAATCTACTCAAATTAAAGACGAAATCGTCAGTAAACAAGTCAATGATTTATCTAGTTGGTCTATCGCAAAAACTCTAAGTGAAACCTTAGACAATTTAAAATTTGAATAGCACTATCAAAGGAGGTCGTCCATTTTTTTTGTTTATGGACGACCTCCTTATTTGCGTTTAATTCTCCTTTAAAATGTATTTAGCAACACAAATTTAATGCTTATATAGCAAAGGAGAGATTTTTATGACTAACAACATATTCAAGCAATATCCATATTTTTTAAATTCAAATGGCTTTTATGAAGTGATTCCACCTAAAAGTAACAATGATGTAGAAAAAATCATTCAATTGTCTAGTCCCATCATTATTGAAAATAAATTTCTCGACCCGTCTACAGGGGTTGAGAAATTGATTATTACAGATGGAAAAAATATTGAACGTATTGAGGCATCAGATATCTTAACATCTTTCAAGCTACCTGGATTAATTAAGTACGGCTTCAACATCAATGAACGATACATTAAATCATTAAGCTATGCGTTACAATCGATGCGCCAGTCACTTCCATTATCTAAATTATATACCGGCGTAGGTGTATTACAGTCTGATGAAGGTATGGTCATTTCATTGGATAAACCATACTTTTCAAAAGAAATAGAGCAATCTCAAGCTAATGAAATCATTTGTGAAACACACTATGATTTACAACCAAAAGGTACTTTCAAAGACTGGTGGGAGATGTACTTAAAACAAGTTAAAGGAAACTTACTACTAGAACTTGCAGTAGTATTTGCTGCTTCTTCATTAGTTACTGCGTTCCTAAAAACAAGACATGAGGTCGAGTTTGCGGGAACCATCTTCTCATTTATGGGAAATTCAAGCACAGGTAAATCGACTGCAGCTGCTTTAGCTGTTTCAATAGCCGGCAACCCTACTAAAGGCAGTAATACCCTGTTTAGATCATGGAATGGTACTAGAAACGCGCTTGAAGGATATTTAAGTAGTAACTTTGGTGTGCCTATCGTATTAGATGAATTGTCAGCTGCAACCTTCAAAGACAATACTGGATTGTTGTACAGTTTGGCAGAGGGACAGGGCCGACAACGCTCTAATATTGATGGTAATGTCAAAGCACTCAAAAATTGGGTCAGTAATAAGTACGGCAGAACACAGTGTTTTAAATAATAGTGCACGTAATGATGGATTAAATGTTCGTACCATTGAAATATCAGAAGCTTTTACGACGAGTGCTGACAATGCAGATGCAATTAAAAGGGCTACATCGGTCAATTATGGCCATATCATGCCATTAGTAGCTGAATATCTTTTAAAACGTGAAGACGAAGTAATTAAATGGTTTCATGCGGAACATGATTGGTTCAAAAACCAACTAAAAAATGAAACGAGTAATACTGGTATTCGTATGTTCAAACGCTATGCAGTGATTGCGACATCTGCTCGGATATTCGAACGTGTTATTGCAGTACCTATTGATATAGATGCAGTAAGAGAATACTTGGTTAGTTATCACTTGGAGTCAGTTTCAGAACGCTCACTAGCAGAGAAATCTATCGAGGTCATTGTTCAGTTTGTAGCGCAAAACCGGGGGAAATTCTCTGAGGATGCCAAGCTATCAACAATGATTGAGAATTATGGACTTATTGAACTCAAAGAAGACCACATACAAGTTAAAATCCTGAAAAATGTATTTAAAAATATGTTGAATGAAAATCAATTCCAAGATGTAAATATTGTAATTGATGCTTTACGAGACAAAGGTTATATCCAATCTGACCGCAACCGTAAAACAACAAAACGTAGTGTCCCAGATTCTAATGGTAAAAAGAAGACTATTGTCTTTTACCATCTTAAGCTAGATATGACTTATGCTTCAATGTTTGGTTTGAGTTCTAAAACAGAACCTAGCATACCACCACCATTCGTTGATAATACAAATAAAAATTTGCTTAATGACTTTGTTAATCAAGCCAGAGAAATAGAAGCTAACGATGATTTAGAATTATAAATTAAATATTTGGAGGTTTATTCATATGGACGAATTCATCACATTACTCGCTGATTTAGTGATTGAAGAAATCAATCGCACTGATGACTAATCACATCGGGGCTGGGACATTAATGTGTCTCAGAACCGAAAACAGGAAGATTTTCATGATGAAAAATGAAAAATCTTCCTGTTTTAATTTTAAATAAAACTTATCAACTTGTAGAGTTGATAGTTTTTTGATATTAACTGCCATAAATGCAATTCCAATTTCGGTTTCAACTTTTTCTTTGCCCCGAAGAGACATTCGAGTGAAACTTAAATTAGCCTTCAAGTTTCCGAAAAATGTTTCTACGTCATTTTTTCTTTGACTGTAGATTTTTGAAGTTTCCGGATCTGAAAGCAATTTTTTAGTGTTATTTTTGAAGTACTCCCACTTTAAGTTCTTCCTAATTTTTTTC
>NZ_JABANU010000079.1 GCF_016238445.1 Staphylococcus canis | reverse complement strand
GGAAGTACGGTAACGATTACGTTCCCGGATGGTACAACAGCGACAGGCACAGTAGGAGACAATGGTAGCTATGAAGTTGCGATTCCAAATGGTGTAGATCTCAAAGGCGGAGAAACGTTACAAGTGATAACAACAGATGCATCAGGCAATGAATCAACAAGCACATCAACAACAGTAGTAGATACAACGGCACCAGAGGCACCAACGGTGAACGAAGTGACGTCAGATGCGACAACTGTTACAGGAACAGGCGAGCCAGGAAGTACAGTGACAATTACGTTCCCAGACGGCACAACAGCGACAGGAACAGTAGCGGAAGATGGAA
>NZ_JABANU010000078.1 GCF_016238445.1 Staphylococcus canis | reverse complement strand
TTAAACAGATTCATAATACGAATACGACAACGATTTATTTCACGATTAATCGCTTGAACAATATGAAATCGATCAATAATAATATCGGCATTAGGGAATAAAGATTCAATTAACGATATATAAGGTGGAAACATATCTACAGAGACTGTTTTCACTTTTTTACGTTGTCGTTTAGAAAATCTTAAAAAATATTCTTCGAGCTTATGTTTACGACGGTCTGGTAAGATATCGATGATATCGTGTGTAATACCATCACAGTAAATAAAGCTCATAGCACTGTCTACATCACTTGTTGACTTGAATTCATCAAATGATAAATGACGTGGTA
>NZ_JABANU010000077.1 GCF_016238445.1 Staphylococcus canis | reverse complement strand
GGAAGTACGGTAACGATTACGTTCCCGGATGGTACAACAGCGACAGGCACAGTAGGAGACAATGGTAGCTATGAAGTTGCGATTCCAAATGGTGTAGATCTCAAAGGCGGAGAAACGTTACAAGTGACAACAACAGATGCATCAGGCAATGAATCAACAAGCACATCAACAACAGTAGTAGATACAACGGCACCAGAAGCACCAACGGTGAACGAAGTAACGTCAGACGCAACGTCAATCACAGGAACAGGAGAACCAGGAAGTACGGTAACGATTACGTTCCCGGATGGTACAACAGCGACAGGCACAGTAGGAGACAATGGTAGCTATG
>NZ_JABANU010000076.1 GCF_016238445.1 Staphylococcus canis | reverse complement strand
GGAAGTACAGTGACAATTACGTTCCCAGACGGCACAACAGCGACAGGAACAGTAGCGGAAGATGGAAACTACGAAGTTGCGATTCCAGGAAACATTGACCTTAAAGGCGGAGAAACGTTACAAGTGATAACAACAGACGCGTCAGGCAATGAATCAACAAGTACGTCAACAACAGTGACGGATACAACAGCACCAGAAGCACCGACGGTGAACGAAGTAACGTCAGACGCAACGTCAATCACAGGAACAGGAGAACCAGGAAGTACGGTAACGATTACGTTCCCGGATGGTACAACAGCGACAGGCACAGTAGGAGACAATGGTAGCTATG
>NZ_JABANU010000075.1 GCF_016238445.1 Staphylococcus canis | reverse complement strand
AAGCTTGTAATACGTACTTTACAGCTCAGTCTCCTGTCGTTGATAAGTTTTGTTTTATCTCTAAAAATACTAAAATGGCTATTCTCAATAAGGCAACGGATATACGCTCTGAAGCTTCTATAGCGCAGGATTGTTCTGTATCACCTACAACTGTAGCACGTTTTATTGATGAAGCTGCAGAAAGTCTCTATCAGTTGCCACATCGACCATTACCAAAACATTTAATGATGGATGAATTTAAAAGTGTTAAAAACGTATCGGGATATATGAGCTTTATTTATGCTGATTCACTCACACATCGTATCATAGATATTGTGGAAGACCGTCGGTTAAAGTCTTTAA
>NZ_JABANU010000074.1 GCF_016238445.1 Staphylococcus canis | reverse complement strand
TTGATCGCCCTTTATATAATAAGTTCAAGCGCTTCTGGAAACTATATTTAAAACCTATAGAAGATTTAGAAGCGTTTGAGTACCGAAAGGTTCCATTGTTTAAATCGTGGAAGACACAAAAAGGGATAGTTCAATATCTTAATGAACAAAATGAGATGCTTAGTCGTACGCACTTTACAGTCAATCAACTTCGTTGTCATATTAATAACAATGATATAGAAGGCTTACTTCAGTCTTTAGAAAACGTAGCTTTACCAGATATCCATCCTAAATTAAGAACTGTCATAAAAACATTAAAAAGTTATATTCCATTCATCACCAACACATTAGAATATGCCAACTTTACGAAT
>NZ_JABANU010000073.1 GCF_016238445.1 Staphylococcus canis | reverse complement strand
ACCAGTTATTAATTATGTGTGTCGTTTTTCAACGACTAGCGATAATTGTTTGTTTCAAGCGTTTCGCTTGTTACTCGGTTTTGCTTGGTAAAATCTATACTTACTTATCTAGTTTTCAATGTACAATCTTATAAATGGTGGAGACTAGCGGGATCGAACCGCTGACCTCCTGCGTGCAAAGCAGGCGCTCTCCCAGCTGAGCTAAGCCCCCATAACTATTTAACAACTATTATCATTTAAATGGTGGGCCTAAGTGGACTCGAACCACCGACCTCACGCTTATCAGGCGTGCGCTCTAACCAGCTGAGCTATAGGCCCATTTAAATTGAATAACTCAATGAATGAGCATTCAAAACTGAATACAAT
>NZ_JABANU010000072.1 GCF_016238445.1 Staphylococcus canis | reverse complement strand
CAACAGGAACAGTAACAGACACAGTGGCGCCAGAGGCACCAGTAGTGAATAATCCACAACCAGGAGACAAAGTCGTAACAGGAACAGGTGAACCAGGAACAACAGTAGTTGTGACATTCCCTAACGGTGAAGAAGTGACTGGCCAAGTGGACGAAAACGGAAACTGGACAGTAGATGTACCAGCGACAGAAACGTTAGAGGAAGGCGAAACAGTGACTGTAGTGAACAAAGATGGTAATGGTAATACATCAACACCATCAACAGGAACAGTAACAGACACAGTGGCGCCAGAGGCACCAGTAGTGAATAATCCACAACCAGGAGACAGAGTCGTAACAGGAACAGGCGAACCAGGAACAACAGTAGTTGTAA
>NZ_JABANU010000071.1 GCF_016238445.1 Staphylococcus canis | reverse complement strand
TTAGAAAACGTAGCTTTACCAGATATCCATCCTAAATTAAGAACTGTCATAAAAACATTAAAAAGTTATATTCCATTCATCACCAACACATTAGAATATGCCAACTTTACGAATGGTCCGATTGAAGATATTAATAACCAAATTAAACTTACTAAAAGAGTATCATTTGTTTATAAAAATTATGAGACTATTCATAATAGAATCATTTTAAGTTTAAAATTATTCGCATCAGAAAAAAAAGGAAGTTAAGCATGTACTGCACCCCAAAAGTTGAACCTACAAAATTCAACTTTTGGGGTGTTTAATTATGAATAAAAGTTATAGTTTAGATTTCAAACTTAAAATATTACAAGAATACAAAAGCGGGCAACTTGGTT
>NZ_JABANU010000070.1 GCF_016238445.1 Staphylococcus canis | reverse complement strand
TTAATAAGTTTAATTTTATTGTTAATACCTTCAATTGGTCCATTTGTTAAATGGGGGTATTTTACTGTATTCGTGATGTAAGGTAAGTATTTAATAAGTGTTTGAATAACACGTTTAAGTCCCTTGAATATTGGCTTGCGTTTCGAAGAATACAACGCAACCTCTAACTTCTTAATACAGTTTGATTTCAATGCTTCTAAGATAAAGTGTCCTGTTATATATGTCATTTCAAGTTCTTCACTCAGACCTAATAAATATTGAACCAGACTGTATTGGCTATGCCAATTGTCAAAAAGACGGAACGGGTGGTAATGCATGCGATCGAGTTCGTTCGCAGGTTTTAACAAGAGTTTCCAATGACGCTTCAGTTTATTATATTTGGGTCTTTCAT
>NZ_JABANU010000007.1 GCF_016238445.1 Staphylococcus canis | reverse complement strand
GCACTTTCGTAATAGAATCATTTTAAGTTCAAAATTATTCGCATCAGAAAAGAAAAAGGAAGTTAAGCAACAGCAAGTTGCCTAACCTCCTTAATTGAGCTGACCAGTCCTATTTGACAGAGAGCCACTTTTCAAAAGCTGAATTCTCATCAGAACGTCGTGATTCTTTAACATTATAAATCATTTCCTAAATTGTTATAGTTCTGTTCAAATTACTTTCTCAAAGACCTTTTAGTTATATTGGTCAAGTTGGAGTTGTAGCTGCTCCCATGACTCGAGTGTTTGGTTGAGTTTTACTTCGAGTGTTGCGCGTTCATTAGCGAGCGCTTGTGTTTCTTCGTATTGGTTGATGATTGTGTCATCTAGCATTTTTTGATCGATGACTTCGATGTCTGCTTCGAATTGCTCAATATCTGCTTCCAACGTTTCGATTTGTCTTTCAATTTTACGTTTATCTCTGCGTTGTGCTTTTAAGTCTTGATATGTTGCTTGTTGAGAAGTTGTTGTATCTACTGTTGATTCATTCTCTGTTACTGCAGATTTTGAGTTTTGATGCGCTTTTAATGCACGTTTTTCTTCTAATTTATCTAAATAATATTGATAGTCACCAAGATATACGGTACCGCCTTCTTGGTCTAGGTCGAATATTTTATTTGCCAAAGCACGTATAAAGTAACGATCATGTGACACAAATATTAGCGTGCCTTCAAAGTTTAACAAGGCTTGTTCTAACATTTCTTTTGAATCGATATCTAGGTGGTTGGTTGGTTCGTCTAAGATAAGCACATTATTTTCTTCTAACATGAGTAAAGCTAACTGTAAACGAGCTTTTTCGCCACCTGACAGGTCATGAATGACTTTTTTGACATCTTCTTGAGTAAATAAGAAGCGACCTAAAACAGCTCTTATGTCTTTTTCAGGCATATGTTTGTATTGATCCCAAACATAATCTAAAATCGTTTTATTTGAAGAAAATTCAGCTTGTTTTTGATCATAATAGCCAATTTTTAAATTCGCACCTGTTGTAATTTCACCACCAAGTGCTGTCATTTTACCGGCTAATGTTTTAATGAATGTTGACTTTCCTATACCATTAGGTCCTATAACTGCAATATGATCTCCTTTGTTTACTTCTAATTGAATAGGTGAAGTAATAGGGGAGTCATAGCCGATTTTAAGGTTGCGAATATGGAAAACATCATTACCAGTATTACGTTGAAACCCAAATTGGATGTTCGCACGTCTTGCATCAAGCATTGGTTTTTCAAGCCGTTCCATTTTTTCTAACATTTTGCGTCGACTCTTAGCCATGCCACTTGTAGAGGCTCTTGTAATATTTTTATCTACAAATTGTTCTAATCGTTTAATTTCATCTTGTTGACATTCATATTCAGCAAGTCGTTTTTGATAAAATTGATCTCTCAGTTGAATAAATTTTTCATAATTACCAATATAATGACGAACTTCCCCAAGAGAAACGTCATAAATTTGTGTGACGATTTTATCTAAAAAGAAGCGATCATGTGAGATAATAACGATTGCACCTTTAAAATATTTTAAATAATCTTCAAGCCATTCTGTCGTTTCCATGTCTAAATGGTTCGTTGGTTCGTCTAAAAGTAATAAATCTGGCTCACTGAGTAACATTTGCGCAAGGGATAATCGTGTTTTTTGACCACCACTAAAATCATCTACAGGACGATGATAATCCGCTTCTGTAAAATTCAATCCATTCAGTACTGTTTTTATTTTACTATCGACTTGATACCCTTCTAATTTTTCATATTCATTTGAAATATTTTCATACCGTTGAAGATGTTCTTGATATGCTTCTGTATCATAATCATCAGCATTTTGACTTAACCACTCAACTTCATACTGCATTTTTTCAGCTAAAGATTGGTGATAAGCAAATGGCTTAGACATTTCTTCATAAACTGTATTTTGGGTGTCTAATGTCATTTGTTGGGTTAAATAACCGAGACGTAAATTTTTGATTTTTGAAATATGACCTTCATCATAGCCTTCAACACCTGCGATTAATTTCATGAGTGTTGATTTACCAGCCCCATTTCGTCCAACGATACCGATACGTTCACCAGTTTTAATTTCAAAGTTGACGTTTTCAAAAAGGGTTTCTCCATCAAATGATTTTGAGACTTGACTCAATTGCATTAATATCATCGGGCATACTCCTCTCAATACCATATTGTACAATAAACGTGCAATCTATAAAATACTTAGTGTTTTATTCAGTTTTAAATTCGGGTATAATTAAGATAACAACTGTGAAGTACGTCACAAATTTAGAAATAATTTTGGAGGATTGGAAATGGTGAAAGAGGTCAATAAAATTCCAAGAGCGACATTGAAACGTCTTCCTTTATATTATCGTTTTGTCAATACGCTCAAAGCTAAAGGTGAAGATCGCGTAAATTCTAAAGCGATTAGTGAAGGATTAAATATAGATTCAGCAACAATTAGACGAGACTTTTCATATTTTGGTGAATTAGGTAAAAAAGGATACGGTTATAATATAGATAGTTTACTTGAATTCTTTAAATCTGAATTAAGTGACTCAGATGTGATTAAAATTGGTGTCGTTGGAGTAGGACACTTAGGTAAAGCATTGATTAACTATAACTTCTCGATTCATGATGACATGACAATCACAGAAGCGTTTGATGTAGATGATGACATTATCGGAACAAAAATTGGAGATGTTGTCGTTAAAGATATGAAAGATTTTGAGAAGATTATTCAAAAAGACAACATTGAAGTTGTGATTCTTACAACTCCATCATCTGTAGCACAAGAGATTACGGATGATTTAGTTAAATTAGGCATCAAAGGTATTCTTAACTTCACACCAAAACGAATCGTAACACCAAATGACGTACAAGTGCATCAAATTGATTTAGGTGTAGAACTACAATCACTTTTATTTTTTATGAAAAATTACGGTAAACAATCATAATCACTAGAAGATAGCGAGATAATGGGATAGTCATTTGAAATAAATGACAACTTCAATCCTATTATGTCTCGCCTTTTTTTATAATAAAATTGAGGCTTTGATCTTGGAGATTAATCAAAGCCTCAATCTTTGAGGAACATTCAAAATATTGGGAAGGGAGTTTTATTATTGGAGTATGACTAAAGTATAATACATATATTTAACTTTATGTTTTGAAGTGCATACTTTATTGATTTATATGCTTAGGCGTTTATTTATGTTACTTAATAGTACAGCTATGCATCCATTTCTGTGATTCGTTTAAACGCTCTCTTTAATTGATTCTACTTTAACATCTTATTTTTTCTAAATAATATCATCTGCACTAAAAAGTTTGAAATCCATCAGTTACTAAAGAATTTAAATTTTAAAAACTTATGATCCAGAGCTTTAAATCTATCTAAAGATGTTTAAATATTCCTAAAATATGACAGAGACTTGCCAAAATCAGCATAATAGTTTATAATTCTTATAATATTTATCGGATATAGGAGGGAATACTTTGATCTGGACAATTATAAGTGGTCTTATTGTAGGTATGTTATTAGGATTCGTTATGCAACGAACACGATTTTGTTTGACTGGCGGATTTAGAGATATGTATGTCCAAAAGAATAACAAAGTGTTTTACGCACTTTTAATTGCGATAAGTATCCAAGCAATTGGTGTGTATACATTAAATAGTGCCGGAGTGATTCATATTGATAATGGTACATTTCCTATTGTAGGTACTGTGATCGGTTCATTCATTTTTGGTGTAGGTATTATTCTTGCAGGTGGATGTGCGACAGGGACTTGGTACCGTGCAGGTGAAGGTTTAATCGGCAGTTGGATTGCGCTTGTAAGCTATGCTTTTTTCGCGGCAGTTTCTAAATATGGTATTCTTTTACCATTTAAAGACAAAATAAACAGCGCAACAGTAACTAATGCGGATATGGCATCATCAACAAGTATTCCTGGATGGGTTTGGTTAATTGTATTAGTAGCGATTACATTATACTTCGTGATTAAAACGTTACGTAAACCAAAATCTAATGTAGCGATTCCTAAATTAAAATCACGCTATACAGGATTACGTCACTTTTTATTTGAGAAACGTTTCCATCCATTTATAGCAGGAATTGCTGTGGGACTCATTGCGCTTCTTGCATGGCCGATGAGTGAATCTACTGGACGTCAAGGCGGACTTGGTATTACAACACCTTCAGCGAATATCGTTCAGTTTTTAACAACTGGTGATGTATCATTACTTGATTGGGGCGTATTTTTAGTTTTAGGTATCTTCGTTGGATCTTATATTGCGGCGCGTGGTTCACGAGAATTTAAATGGAGATTGCCAGATAAGAAAACAATCCGTAATAGTGCTTTTGGTGGCGCATTTATGGGATTTGGTGCAGCTGTTGCTGGAGGTTGTTCTATTGGTAATGGTCTTGTTGCTACAGCAGCATTATCATGGCAAGGATGGATCGCGTTAGCTTCTATGATTTTAGGAACATGGTTCATGAGTTACTTTTTATTTGTGAAACCGTTAAAAGCAGCACGTTCACAACATACACAATCTTCTATAAGTATGTCATAAGTTAGATGAGGAGGAATAGACATGGTATATGAATTAGGAACAGTTGGAATGGTGTGTCCATTTCCTTTAATTGAAGCACAAAAGAAAATTGAAGAATTAGATAGTGGCGACGAATTAAAAATCGATTTTGATTGTACTCAAGCTACAGAAGCTATCCCAAATTGGGCAGCAGAACAAAATTATCCAATTACAAACTTCGAACAATTAGATGACGCATCATGGACAATTACAGTTCAAAAAGCGTAGTTTTAAATTTTAATACATTATGATTTTAACGGTTAGTGAATTCCACTAGCCGTTATTATTTTGGCTGAAGAAAAAAACGTACTAAGCTCTATAAAACTTAGAACGTTTGAGATTGATGACATGACATCAATAAGGTGTCGTGTTTGTATGTATAAACTATATTGAATGATACTGCTATGATTATCTTTTAATTAGTAAAAAAGTATATGACATATTTTATAACAAATATGCATTCAATTATTCATCGCCTTTGTTTTGAGTTTGAAATGCATCGATTGCGGTAACAATCACGGCGAATAAGAAGGCAAGCATCATCCAATTATCATAAATACGATTCTCAAAAAAATGAGTGACAGTGATTTTATCTACAACGTTAAATATTCGTGGGTTTGGTGGGACATATCCGATAATCCACATAACGAGAACGGCTAGAACACCGACACCAAAAGTCTCAATGAATGTCTTGATTAATTTTGTTGACACAAGTTTCCCTCCTTTTTTAATTTCATTATACATGACTGAATTAAAGATTAAAGCCGTTGTTTAATAATAAGTACATTGTTTGATATTTTAATTATATGTAATGTTACTATAAAATATTTAAGGTGTTCATCATCATTACCTTGTTCAACTGGACAATTATTAGAACACGAATTAAATGAAAATTTAATATAAAGATAGTCGATGAAATATGATAAAATAGCCAATGTGAGCATCAATATATCTATTCATTTTCGAGGTCGATATATAATGAATGTATGGACCCGGAAGTTTCGTACGTAATATTCGTTTAAGGAGGAATTGAGCTATGACACAAGCATCCAATCAACATCATGATGTATCCATTGAATCGACAATACAAGATAATAAATCCTCAGTACCCCACACATCTTTTTCTCCTTATCAACAGAAATTCCATATTCAACCGCAATCTGGAGATTTAAAAGGACCATCTGGCATTGTTTTTAATAAAGGAGATTATGAGATTACATATCAGTGGTTAGCAGAGCAAGCAGTAGCTTTGTATCAAATGACGAGTGAAAATCTGGTCGATTTCAAAACGGCGAATGAAGTGATGACACATAAACACTTTCAAAAAGATATAAGGGTATCTCGAGAGCATGCATTTGTTTTTAATAAAACAATCTACTATATGTATACGCGGTATTCAAAAACAGAAGCGGATACGTATTTGAATCAGCAAGTGATTTCGAAAAAAGATGAAGACGGACAATTGGGTGTCAAAGAACATGTTTTTATACCCCATGCTCCAAAGGGATATCAAAATTTAGAACATCCTTCTACTCTAATTAGAGATGATAAGCTTTATGTGGTCATTGGCGCACAACGTGAAGATTTAACAGGATGCGTATTATTATATCAAGCTGAACATCCAGAAGCGAAATGGACTTTTTTAGGAGAAATCAAAACAGAGTTAAAAACAATGGAGTCGACTTGGCAGTATCCAGAGCTGTTCCAGTTAAGCGGGAAAGATATCCTCTTATTTCTACCAAAAATGCATCAACAAAGTGAAATGACGAATGTTAATCAAAGTGGATATATTATAGGTCATCTTGATTTTGATACACTACAATTTCAGCATGAACCGTTCCAATTGTTAGATCATGGTTTTGATTTTGATGCGCCGCAAACTTTTGTAGACGAAGTGGGACGTCGAGTAATGATTGCCAGTATGAACCATTCAGATGTTGTGTACCCGACTGATCATCAAGGAAGTGCTAACTGTCTAACACTACCACGCACATTGATGTTAGAAGAAGGCAAGCTAAAACAAAAACCTTATATGAATCTGAGAAAGTTGAGAGGGGAAAAAGAGACGGCACTAGGATATGCCAACAAGTTCGTTAAACAATTACATCCTTATGATGGTACGCAGTATGAACTTGTTGTTGATATTTTAGAGAATGAAGCACAAGCGTTTGAATTTCAACTTAGAGCCACTAGGGATGAGTATGTTGTGGTTCGTTATCAAAGTAAAACTAAAGAGGTTATATTAGACCGTTTTGATAGTGGTAAACTTCCAGTAGGCTGCGCATCTACAAAAACATTAGCGGTTTTACCATCGGATTTATACCAACTTCGAATCTTTGTTGATACCACAAGTATTGAAGTGTTTTGTAATGAAGGAGAGCGTGTGTTAACTTCACGAATCTTTCCGACTCAAGATGGAAATAAAATTAGAGTATCTACTGACTCTGGTCAAGTGTATCTCAATATCGCAAAATATGATTTAAGTTCAGTCGATTAATTCGTAAAAAAAGGGACATTGTTTCAGTTCGTTTAAGCTGACCGGATGTCCCATTTTTTGTATTAAATTTTTTTGAGATTGCGTACAGATACATAACAAAACTCATCATTTTTAAAATAAGCAATACGTTCTTTCGAGTCCACACGAGACACGTTATGACGATTTAAAACGAAACTATTATGACATCTAAAGAAGCGGTCGTCCAATTGAGCCATTTCTTTGAGATTACCATAAAATTCAATTTGACGATTATCTAAATGCGCAATGAGACGGTGTGATTTGGGTGATGATTCAAAAAACATGACGTCATCATAATTTACATAAACGGAATTACTGCCGCGTTTTAACTCGAGTGTTTCAATCGTATTATCTTTCGTCAACAAATCTAAACGATTAAGTGCCGTTTCAAGCACGTCAATAATACGTGTTTTAAGCTCATCTGGGTCATCTTTGAAGATAAAATCAAGCGCTGCTACCTTATAGACAAACGTTAAATATGTGAGTTCGCTATGACTTGTCACAAAGATAATATTACCTACAGGATCGTGTTTACGAATTTCACTTCCTAATTTAATCCCATTAATATCTGATTCAAGTTGAATGTCTAAGAAGTAACATCCGACATCTGTCATATTTTTAGAAGTTTCAAGAATTTCATAAGGGTCATCTGTCGCAATTTCAATTTCCATTGGTTTTTCTTCAATCATGATGTAATTTTCAATAATGTCCACCATACGTTCACGTTGTTTAGGATCATCTTCACAAATTAAAATTTTCACGTAATATCACTTCCTTAAAACGCTTCGTTCATAATTTCAAGTTTTTGTATAAAATATTGATTTTCAATGGTTGTATCAAGGAGTACATTATCCGTATTATCTGTAATCTCTTTTAAAGTAGAGAGTCCAAGACCACGATTGTCTCCTTTAGTTGAAAATCCTTCTTTAAATAAAGTATGCAATTTCGGCATATCTTTAGGTGTTTTGTTCATAATAATAATTAAAACAGAACTATCAGTCTTAATGAAAGCAATTTGAATCATTGGTTCTTCTACTTGAGATGACGCTTCAATCGCATTATCCATGATAATTCCTAAAGCTCGGCTTAAATCAATCAATTCCATGTTAATTTCAGTAATTTCATCAGCCACTTCCACACTCACTTCAATTTGATTTTCTTGAGCTTGTAAAATTTTAGTTGTAATTAACCCCTTAATCTCACGCACTTTGAGTTGTTCAACACCATTGAGTTTTAAGGCATTCATTTCAAAATTACTCTTCAAAGGTATGATTTGTTCGTTGAAGTAATGTTTAAGACCATCAAGGTCATCTTCTCTTAAATATTCCGACATCGTTGATAAAATATTAACATAATCATGACGGAACTTACGCATTTTATTGTTAATCTTTTCAATTTGTAGCGTATATTTGTAGTAATCTTCAATTTCTTTCTTATTACGACGATAACGTACTTCTCGAGCTGCTGTTATCGATACTAAAATAATCACAGCGACAAATCCTAAGAAATACAGTAAAACTAGATACGCTACGGTTAACATATCATCCAATGTTTTAACCGATGTTGGACGGTAAAAATAAATCGTGATAAAAAATAAAAGTAGTAAGACAAACAAAAATATCAAATAAAAGCGATTAACATATAACCAAGATAATTTGAGAAAATTCATGAGTTGTCTAAAGCTAAAAGCAATAATAACTGAAGCTAAAATGAAAGATAGTACATAAAGAACTTGACTAACATAAAAATTAATATCATGTGCGACCATATACTGGTAAAAAAGCGTAGAAATAAAATCACATAATATCAAAATTAATACACTAACTACAACACTATTAATACCGATAATTCTTCTTTTTTTATAGAATAGAATTAAAAAGCAAATGATAAGAAAAAATAAACTTGCTTTTCCTATAAATAAAAACAAAATAGTTGAAGGGATTACAATCCCTATGACAATAGAGAGGTAATCCCTTCGTGTGTAATTTGGTCTATCAATTAAAATGATATTAGTAACTGTAAATAATGCAAATGCTTGAAAAAAAGATAGAATAATAACAATTAAGACTTCCAAATTATATACACACTCTCTAATAATAATTAAATATTACTTATCTAAATCAAGTAATTCGCGAGGTACTTCTGGCTCGTCAAAATAAACAGTGCAAGTGTTAATTCTCGCAAAGTTACCGATTGATTGGAAAAGTTTAGTAATTAATGATAAAAGACCTTCAAAAATATTCATGATATAAGTGCCTCCTTAGGGAAAAATATTGGTAATAACGTTATTGACTGTAAAACTAAACCATAACAAATAAGTTGTTGGTAAGGGCTTGGCACCACGAGTGACAATAAGATAAACGCTACTATAACGATGATAGATTTAATCTTTAAGCCTTTTCGACGAGATGCCTTAATTGGTTGTTTCAACGTTGCGGCAGGCGCAAATCGTATAACAATTAATACCCCTAATATAGCTAAGCATAACATAAATACGAATGATATGTCATAATAACTTATCAGTAATGGCACAATTACGAATAACGCAATGTTTTGAATGTGACATAATAAGGATGATTTTGCATGGGCACCATGCGAAAATCGTCTCAATACAAAGTAACTAATGTGTACGACGAGTGTGTATAAAAATGTGTGTAGTAGGAGTGCAAGTCCGTATGTGACAATACCTTTAAAGAGATTTGTTGCAACAACTTGCATCCCCAAACGTACTTTCAAAAATTCGATATGATCTAAGTTTTGCTTCTCTTGCATTTTAAGTGCAAGTTGTTCAATTCCCTTATCGATAATTTGCACAGTTCTTTCCTCCTTAATTAGATTATATATTACTTTATACACCAAAAACTCATTTTTGCCTAACTGTTTGATTATCATGCGTAACTGTTAGATTTAGGTGAAATAATATGTTTTTTATAAATTTTGTCCACAGTTAAGAATGAAATATGATGAAGTACGCAAAAATCAACATAAAGGGGAAAATCCATGGTTAAATATAGACATAATCACAAGCGAGTGATTGGAAGGTTGAGATGCAATAGTCATTATTTATGAGAATGATGTTGTTCCAACTAAAAAGCTAAATGAAGTCAGTTTACAACTCAGTAATTGTATTCTTCGCTCAGATACACTTACTTAGAACAAACAAATCTATTTGTCTTTGGAAATGATCATACTTTTGAGGAGGTGTTACTATGGCACAAGATATTATTTCTACAATCATCGAATTCGTAAAATTAATCGCAGAAACTGTTCAAAAATTCACTAAATAATTGCCATACGTAAGGTAATGCTAACAACCTTTCCCGTATGTATATTAATTAAGAATGAAGTTGCTAGTTCCAAAATGAATAAGCGAGTGTAAACATTATTTAATAATCGGTAAATTCACTAATTTTTTTCATAATTAATAACATCCCCAATTATAATAAATAGAATAACTGTAATTAATCAAAATTCCCTTAATATAAAACGTAAACCAAGCAAGTACTCCCAAACTTGCTTGGTTATTTTTTGTGCTTATTTACGTTGTGCATAGCGATAAGTATCTGGGCGCATGTTATCAAAAACGGGTATTGCTTGTCTTTGTTTTGATACTTCGCTTGTATCAATAGTTACCGTTAGAACACTTTCTTGCTCATCTGCTTCTTCAATAATTTCTCCATTAGGTGAGACAACCATAGAATGACCAGCATAATCTGTTTTGCCATCATTTCCACAACTGTTTGTCGCAACAACAAATGCATCATTTTCAATTGCGCGAGCTTGTAAAAGCGCACGCCAATGGTTAAGACGTGGTGTTGGCCATTGGGCTACATAGAATAAAATCTCAGAGCCAGATGCTGCTGGATAGCGACTGATTTCTGGAAAACGTAAGTCATAACAAATGATTTGTGACACATCAGTGCCTGAACTTAATTTAAATGAATAAGGCACTTTATTACCGCCATCTAAATAAGTTGGTTCATCAAGCATCGGAACAAGATGAATTTTATTGTATTCATAAACTTGTTCACCATTTTGGTTTACCGCAAATGCAGTATTAAATAACTGTTGTTCATGATGGTTAGACACAGAACCGCCAATAATGTCGACATGATATTTTTGTGCTAACGATTGGATAAATGGCAATGAATCTTCTAATTTATGATCCGCTAATTCATTTAAAGAAGGTAATGCATAACCATTATTCCACATTTCAGGTAACACAACGACATCTACAGTATCGTCTACATGTTTTTCGAATAATGCTTCAATTTTAGCTTTATTTTGATCGGCTTGAGCGGGTTCGACTTTAAATTGAAAGAGTTGTATTTTCATTGTTATTCTCCTCCTCACTATGAATATAAGTGTACTAAAGATAAATGTGAATATAAAACTAAATGTCTTTGATAGATGAAACGACAAAGATAAATGTTAATTGCGTGTTGGCAATGTTATAATAATGACGTAATCTGTTAAAAATTATGAGGATTTATCAGTAACGGAGGTGAGATACATGCGTATGAAGCATTTCAATTTAACAATTGGTTTATCTGGGATGCTTGCAAGCTTTATTACGTTTGGAGCGTTAGAGCAAGATAAAAATGTAACACTCGCGCAATCAACTGAAGATACTCATGTTAATTCTAATGTAGTTAACTCTCAAAACAATACGCCATCAGAAGAAACGACACAAAATGAAACGACGTCTACCGAAGTCTCTAGTCAAGACAATGTGAAGACAAATGAAGTTCCAGGTGAAGTGGATAAATCTGAAGAAGTTCCTGCTCCTACCCAACCTTCAGAAGTACTCCCAAATTCTGAAGAGTCGTCCGGTACGGAAGAAATATCAAGTACAGAAGAGTCACCTAGTACGGAAGAGTCATCCAGTACAGAAGAATACCCGAATACAAGTGAAGAACCTAGTACGGAATCACCATCAAATTCAGCAGAAACACCTAAAAAAGAAGAGAATTCTAGTACAGAAACCCCACCAAAAACAGAGCAACCCGGAAAAGATGATATGACTAGTAGTGGAGGAGGATCAGGTCAAATCAGTCCACAACCGCCTAGTGAAACACCAAAGCAAGAAGGCAATCAGTCGCATAGTCAACCCTCAGCTGAGGAGAACAACACTATAAATCAGCCTAATGATACGCAAAACGAGCAACAAGGCACGCATAATGATGCACAACAATCTAATGATTCTCAACGCTCTGATGAGGAGACGGGGCGTTTAAGTGCACCGTCTAACGAACCATCTCAAACTCCTCCGAATGGGCAAAACCAAAATACAGAACAACATAGCTCTGAAAATGAAGGGGTTCAAGAGGATAATAATACAACTGAAACCCCTCAAGGTGATATACTTAAAACTTCAGAATCATCTAACGAGTATGCGGAATCCAATCATGATGAACTGTCATTCTCTTCTAGAACATCACAAAACAGTGAAACTGAAGAAAAGCCTATGCCAGATATAATACGGCTTAGTGCAAAACAAGAAGAAAGTCATCAGTTTGATCATGTTCAAGACGCTTCAAAGGCAGGAACATCGGTAGGGAAAACACAAGATAAAGTGAAGACGATTAAACAAAACGGAGAGAATATGGGTGTAACCCAAAGTGCACAAAATCAACAAATGCAAGGGCAACACTTTAATATTATAAAACAAATTACGTTTATCGGATTAAGTGTTATCATCGCTGTATTACTGGGTTACATTTTTTGGCGTAAAGGAAGAGAACATAATAAATAATATATAAGAGGTTGAAACAAGTTCATTAACAAAAGTTTCAACCTCTTTTACTATTTAAAATTTAATTGAGATAGATGAACAAATGAAAAATAAATTGGCTCTTTTCTATCATTTCTTGCAACATTTCTTCGGGTATCATTAGTTGAACAAATGTTACTAAAGCATTTTGAGCCATATGAATACCTATAGCGATGCTTAAACGATTCGTATAGATATAAAAGAATGCAAAAATCATACCCATAATAAAATAAGTTAAAAAGTGACTAAAATCTACATGGGCTATGGCAAATATACTTGAACTCACAACACCAGCAATAAGGTATTTTACAATTGGTTTGGCACGTACCGCATGATAAATCTCACCAAAAATCACTTTACGGAATACAAACTCTTCTAATATAGGACCCACAACTGCTATTAAAACTATAAAAATTGGCATTTGACGTGCAATACGTGTCAGTAATAAAGTATTTTCACTTGCTGCGTTCACATCGAATAACCATATAGAAATGAGATTAGCAATGATTTGACCAATAAAAACGATACCAAGGCCTGCTAAAATCCAGGGTAAGATATAACGTTTTCTTTCTTTAGCACGAAGCTCATAGGCCATTGGATTTTTGACGCGTTGGTGTAAAAAAATAATTATAATCGCAGCAACCACAAACGCAGCAACTTGAATATAAATACTTTCTTTCAAAGCACTCATTGATTGAGATGCTGAGATGAAACCTAAAGATTGAAAAATTGCAGGTAAAAATTGAGCTAATAAATAAATCACTATAGTAAGTAGTGCAACAATCCATCGACGCATGAAAAAAACCTCCTTAAAATAATATTTTAGCGAATTCAAAATATCATCACAATCATTAGCGTATCACTTGAATTTTTGACCAACTTTGATTAATATAGAAATAGCTTAGCACTTGAATCATATGAGTGCTAAATTTAGGTTATCACGAGGAGGCACAACAATGCTTAAACCATTAGGAAACCGTATTGTCATTGAGAAAAAAGAACAAGAACAAACGACGAAAAGTGGTATTGTATTAACAGATACTGCTAAAGAAAAATCAAATGAAGGTGTCGTTGTCGCAGTTGGCTCTGGCCGAGTGTTAGATAACGGACAACGCGTAGAGGTTGAAGTGAATGTAGGAGATAGAGTCGTTTTTGATCAATACGCAGGTACAGAAGTTAAACGTGATGATACAAAATATTTAGTTTTAAATGAAGAAGAAGTATTAGCTATTATTGAAGAATAAATAAATGAATCAATTTCAATTAGACATATTATTCTATTGTGGAGGGAATTACAAATATGGCAAAAGAATTAAAATTCTCTGAAGATGCACGTCAAGCAATGTTACGTGGTGTAGATAAGTTAGCCAATGCTGTTAAAGTTACAATTGGCCCTAAAGGTCGTAATGTTGTTTTAGATAAAGAATTTACAGCACCTCTAATTACTAATGATGGTGTAACAATCGCGAAAGAAATCGAATTAGAAGATCCATATGAAAATATGGGAGCAAAATTAGTACAAGAAGTCGCGAACAAAACAAATGAAATCGCAGGTGACGGTACAACTACAGCAACTGTGTTAGCACAAGCTATGATTCAAGAAGGTTTAAAAAACGTTACAAGTGGTGCGAACCCAGTAGGTATTCGTCAAGGTATTGATAAAGCAGTAGCAGTAGCTATCGATGCATTGCATGAAATTTCTCAAAAAGTAGAAAATAAAGAAGAAATTGCACAAGTTGGTTCTATTTCAGCTGCAGATGAAGAAGTAGGACGTTATATTTCAGAAGCAATGGAAAAAGTAGGTAACGATGGTGTCATTTCTATAGAAGAATCAAATGGATTTAATACGGAGTTAGATGTAGTTGAAGGGATGCAATTTGACCGCGGCTATCAATCACCGTATATGGTTACTGATTCAGATAAAATGACAGCCGAACTTGAGAATCCATATATTTTAATTACAGATAAGAAAATCACTTCATTCCAAGACATCTTACCGTTATTAGAACAAATTGTTCAATCAAATCGTCCAATTTTAATCGTTGCTGATGAAGTAGAAGGCGATGCATTAACAAACTTAGTATTAAACCGTATGCGTGGTACATTTACTGCAGTTGCAGTTAAAGCACCAGGATTTGGTGATCGTCGTAAAGCGATGTTAGAAGACTTAGCGATTTTAACAGGAGCACAAGTTATTACAGATGATTTAGGTTTAGAATTAAAAGAAACTTCGATTGATATGTTAGGTACTGCTAGTAAAGTTGAAGTGACTAAAGATAATACAACAGTAGTTGATGGTAATGGAGACGCTACAAATATCGATGCTCGTGTAAATCAACTTAAAGCTCAAATTGATGAAACAGATTCAGATTTTGACCGTGAAAAACTACAAGAGCGTTTAGCAAAATTAGCGGGCGGTGTGGCAGTCATCAAAGTTGGTGCGGCATCTGAAACAGAACTGAAAGAACGTAAATTACGTATTGAAGATGCTTTAAACTCTACACGCGCAGCAGTTGAAGAAGGTATAGTTGCTGGTGGTGGTACAGCATTTATGAACGTATTTGATAAAGTATCTGCTATCGAAGCAGAAGGTGATGAAACTACTGGTGTAAATATCGTATTAAAAGCTTTACAAGCACCTGTACGTCAAATTGCTGAAAATGCAGGATTAGAAGGTTCAGTTATTGTAGAACGTATGAAAAATGCAGAGCCAGGTATTGGCTACAATGCAGCTACAGATGAATGGGTTAACATGTTAGATGCAGGTATTGTAGACCCAACAAAAGTAACACGTTCTGCACTACAACATGCGGCAAGTGTTGCGGCAATGTTCCTTACAACAGAGGCTGTAGTCGCTAATATTCCAGAAGAATCTTCAAATAATGACATGCCAATGGGTGGCGGCATGCCAGGTATGATGTAAAACAGCTTATAAACATTGATTTTACAGTATTTCGAAATTTTAAATGACATAATAATGACATAAAAATCCGAAAAATAAAAATGCCCTTCAATTCAGATGAACTAAAAGGACATTTAAAATAATTCTTTTGAGGCGTTTTCCATAAGTTGACTAAACTTTTGGGAAGCGTCTTTTTTTTATCAATTTTGTTATAGATTTTTTCAATTGAAATAATATATTTAATTTGGTTAGATTTTACTTCACAGGATGAGAATACCAATCATTTAGAAATTGATATAACACATCAGTAAATTGTTGAAGGTCTTTGATTTTGATTTTTTCATTTGTACCATGTGCCTCATTTAATTCACCAGGGCCATATAGAATTGTTGGAATACCGTAACTGGCAATCCAACCGCCATCTGTCACCGTAGTACTCATTGCGGTTTTTAATGGTGTATGATGCACTTTTTCATGAGCTTCCTGTAATTTATGGAAACCCGGGTGTGTAGTTGGAATGGTAAAGCTTGGGAATATTTCACCTTTATCTTCAATCATAGAAGTGCCGCCCCATTCGAATTGTAGCGGATTAACTCGCAACCAAAGATCACTGTTTGCCACACGATTAAGATAGTCTTCAATTTCTTTAGTAATGGAATTATAATCTTCATTAGGAAGGTAGTGAACAGTGATCCAAAGCTTACATTGATCTGCAATAAACGCAGGATGGCGACCACCTTCAATAACAGCTGGATTGATAGTATTTGCGCCAGCAGGCAAATCTGGGTAAGATTTTGTAACTGCCCAATGGCGCTCGAGTTCTTGTAAAGCTTGAATGATTTTCATCATTTTTTCAATTGCACTTGCACCATGACGTCCACCACCGGCATGGATAATATGGCTGCGCGCGCCATCATGAATAGTTTCTTGACTTTGAATAGTGATCCAACCTGTAATAACACCACCTTGTCCCATCGCAATAGACTCGCTCGTATCTAAGACAAGTGCTAAATCAGCTTGAGGTGCGTGTTCACATGCGAGTTTCGTTCCAGCTTCTCCCACTTCTTCTCCAACAACAGATTGAACAATAATATCTCCTTTCGGTTGTTTGTTTTCTTGATATAAGCATTCTAATATGTAAAATAAACTCGACATACCGCCTTTCATATCAGCAACGCCTCGACCAATTAACACATCTTCATCTTGTGTTAATTCAAAAGGGGGAGTGCGCCAATAATCCGTATTTTCTACTTCGGCGACATCAACATGACCATTTAATATTAATTTTGGCGCTGAAGGGTCTGTTCCTTTTAATGTACCTACAATAATTGAATCATTGTTATAAAAAGGAATGTTTTGAACTTCAAAACCGATTGCTTCAAGCCAGGATTGAATTTTTTGTTGTAAAGGAACGGTATTACGAGCAGGTGGGCTTTCAGTTGGGTGTGAGATTAATGTTTGTAAAATATCAAAATGACGTGAATTAAGCATCAGTATTCGCCTCCATTGTTAATAATGCTTTCTTTCGATGAATGCCACTATTGAACCCTCCAAGTTTACCATCCTTACGTAATACACGGTGACATGGCACGATGAGCGATAATGGATTTTGACCAATCGCAGAGGATACGGCACGTACACTTTTAGGTTTTTGAATAATATGAGCAATGTCACTATACGTTGCGCGTGCTCCATAATCTAAATCATACAACGCACGCCAAACACTTTGTTGAAAGGGTGTACCTATGACAAAGTCAATCGGTGTTTCAAAAGATTGAAGGGCTCCATGAAAATAACCTTCTAACTCTAATGCAATTTGGTTAATAACAGGATGAAATGAAACATGCTTAAGATGTGCTTGTGCTTTAAGTTTTGAGATTACAGTATGATAGTCATCAGAATCTGTAAAAGATAAATTAACTAGAGCTGAATCACTTGCGACAGCTATCATTTCACCCATTGGTGTGTTAATCAATTGATAATACAAAATCATAATATATACTCCTTTTATCTAAGTTGGACGAAATCCTTCAATATTAACGAATACATTGTCATGACCAAATTCGGCTTCCATGAGTTGTACAACATAACGATAAGCATCTTTATGATACCAGTCATGTTCGTCTAATTGGTCATAATAGCGTTCGATACCGAGTGACTGTGTTCTTTGACCATGAGATCCATCTCCCATAAAGTAGTCGTCTATTGTAACTTTATCCGTATATGGACTTATCACTTTAGCAAATTGATCGGTACAAGGTAAAACAGGCGCAATGGCAATTTGTGTAGGAATACCAGCACGTCTTAGTTTCTTCAAAGCAATAAGCCGTGCTTTAATACTCGGTGCACTAGGTGTAAATGTACGTAATACTTCTTCACGGTCTGTTTCAATGGTCATACTAACGATAAATCGCCCTGGATACGCTTTTAAAATATCAATATCACGTTGAATAAGCGGACCACGCGTTTGAATAAATAAAAAATCAGGTGGATTTTCACTTAAAACTTTTAAAAGATGACGTGTAATGTGTTGATGTTTCTCAATAGGTTGATAGGGGTCTGTAGATGATGACATAAAAATCGTAACTGCTCCTTTTTGTTTGGCACGATGTAGCTCTTTTTTAAATTGTTCACCTACATCTTTTTTAATTGTGACCCATTCTCCCCATGTTTTACCAGAAAATAAGGAAACAGGGGATTTGCGTACATAACAATAACTACACGCAAATTGACATCCCATATAAGGATTAAGTGTATGAGAATAGTCTTTTAAAAATCCAGAAGCTTTTGTTAAAAATTGTTTAGGTTGGCGCGTTTCAATGTCCATTGTTACCTCCAATCAGTGATAAGTCACTCTATTTTTGGTCGGAAAGAACAGTAAAAACCACTAATGTACGTCATTAGGATTCGACAATACAGTAGTGGTTCTTAAGTAACTAAAGTTCTAATCGAACCTTAATAATGGTTAAGATTGTAATGTTTGAATCGCTTTAGCAATTGTATGAAAGACATGTGCAATATCATCTTTTTCGATACAACTAAATGCGATGCGAATATCTGTTTCATTTAATGCGATAATACCAATTGAGTGTTTTTCAATGAGATGCTTACGAAGTGTTTCTGCATCCACACCTTTGACTTTTAAAGCCATAAAATAGCCAGAGTTAAAGTCATAAGGTTGCCATAATGATGTGTAGTCATCTTTGTAAACAATCTCTTTAGTTGCTTTATAACGTGCTTCAAGTGTGTCGATGTTCTCTTTAATTTCCGCTTCAAATGTCTCATTGTTTTCGAGTACATGTTGTATTGCAGACTGTGATGGTGTAGGGCCACTTGAAATATTGCTACGAATAAGACCTTTCATTTTAGCTTCAATCACAGATGCTGTTGTCTCATCTTGAATACCGAAAGTAATAAAACCAACACGAAAGCCCCAAGCAAAAAATTCTTTCGTTGCACCATCTAAACGCACAGGCAACACATGATCATTTTTTAAGTTTGTCAGAGCAGTAAAAATCGATTGTGTGTACACATCTTCATAAAATAGGCCATAATATGCATCATCTACAATAGCTACAACATTGACACCACGTTGTCCTAAAGCATCAATCGCTTGGACAATGGCTTCAACTTCACTTTGAGTAGGTGTGTAACCCGTTGGATTATTCGGATAGTTTAAAATTAAGATTACTTTTTCTTGGTCAATATTTTCTAATGTTTCAATTAAAGCCTTTGTCGTAAAATGTCCATTTTGATCGAAAATAGGATATGTTTCGATACGTGCTTGGTGACGTACTTCATATACAAGACGATAGTTTCCCCAATTATGATTTGGTAGTAATACGGTATCGTTTGGATTAACTAATAAGTCACCAACAAGAGATAAACCATGTGTTAAAGCGTTAGTTACAATAGGTTTACTTATAGATTCAGCAGATAAATCTGGGTTCTCTTTTAACATTTTCTTTTGCCATAATTCACGTAATGCTTCAATACCTTGAGGAGGTGCATAAGCGAAAAGTTCATCTGGTTCTAAATCGTTAAACACGTGTTTAAGAGAGGGAGCATACATTTTACCATCTTTATTTGTAGCCATACCAATCGTTGCGTTATAATCAGTCGATTTTGCTTCTGCAGATTGCGTTAATATACCTTTAGGATAATACATACTTTTACCTAAATCAGATAACATATCTGAAATAATAGGATTCACTTCGTTAAGTTGTTCATTTAATTTTAATGCTAAGGGGTTCATAGGCCTAACCTCTTTTCTAAATTCTTGTTCATTACTATCATACCGTTAAAAAAGTAAAAATTAAAGAATATATTCAAATAACCTCTATAAAATAGAATATATGTTCGCATTTTTATGTTAAACTATAACTAGTTATCAAATTCCTACTTAAATTCTAAAGCAAAACGTGTAGGAGGTGCTTGGTCGTGTCTTGGAGTGATTTAGTGATGACGTTACTATCTGGGGGGATACTGATTGTTTTTAGATGTTGGTTAGAGTTGAAATGGAAAACACATCATGAAAAAAAAGAAGCTAAAAAAAGGGAATCCGATGAGAAGTGAAATTACGGTATATTGAAGGGAATTGTGATTGGATAGGGACTTTGATATACTTTTTCGGTGAGGTGACGTGCATGATTAAACATTTAACTAAAATATTTGTAGGGATTGCACTTGTAATCTTTACAATTGGAATCATCTTACAATTCATGGGAGAAGAAACATCCGCGATCAAGCTCTTTATAGCGACCATTATGTTTATGATTTGTGCTTTTATTAGTCGCCATAATGACCGTAAAAAGCGGAAATAACGTAATAAATTGAATAAGAATACTCAAAAGAGATCGAGATAAAACAAATTTCTGGGTCTCTTTTTAATTTTATTTACAAAGCAACTGATTTTATAGAAAGTGTATATATAGTATATAGACAGATAGGTATGAACAAATACACTTATCACATTATAAATATTTATATAAATGTCATTAAATCAACATTTATAAAGCAACACTTTGAAAAATGTCACAACAAAAATAAATAAACACTTTACAAACAAAAATATAGTGTGTATATTAATTATATACAGTTAATGAGGGATGATATCCGTGAAAATTTTATTACAAGACAACAGTGAGTCTCCGATTTACGAACAAATTAAACGACAGATTAAAGAACAGATTCTTAAAGGAGATTTACTTGCTGGTGCACACTTACCTTCAATGCGTGAACTTGCTAAAAATTTAGGCGTCAGTGTCATTACCACTAAACGTGCCTATGAAGATCTTGAAAAGGATGGTTATCTCATTTCTGTTCGAGGTAAAGGGACTTATGTAAAAAAACAAGATACTTCAATTTTAAAAGAAAAGCAGTTTATCGTTATTGAAACACTCGCACAAGAAATAACAAAAGAAGCTAAAACAATTGGGATGTCTTTAGATGAATTACAAGAAATCGTAGCGATGATTTATGAGGAGGAGTTATAATGGGGGAATTTGCGATTGAAATTGAAGGGCTAAGTTATAAGCGCCAAAATTTTAAGTTAGATCATATTAATATGACTGTTCCAAAGGGCTACGTAACAGGATTTATCGGTGTTAATGGTGCCGGTAAAACAACTTTAATTCGTCTGATTATGGATTTAATCAGTCCGACTCAAGGTAATATTTATATATTAAACCAAACTATGAAAGAAGCCCCAGTCGCAATAAAAGATAGAATTGGATTTGTCTATTCAGAGTTATATCTCAATGAAAGATGGTCCATTCAAAAAGTTGAAAAACTCATTGCTCCTTTTTATAGTCGCTGGGATCATGATATATTTTTAAACTTTTTAGAGCGTTTCGGATTGAATTACAAACAGAAAATACAACACTTATCGACTGGAATGAAAATGAAACTCTCTTTAGCCATTGCATTCAGTCATCATGCAGAACTTTTTATTTTCGATGAACCAACAGCCGGGTTAGATCCTGTAGTAAGACATGAAGTTCTTGAAATGATTCAAGATTTACTACTTGATGCGAATAAAACTGTCTTATTCTCAACTCATATTACATCGGATTTGGAGCGTATTGCAGACTATATAGTACATCTGAAAGACGGTAAGATTGTATTTCAAGACTCTAAAGAACACTTACTCGAAACACATCGTATCGTCCGAGGTGATGTTCAAGATTTAGATGCTGAATTAGCATCTTTAATGATTCATTATCAAACTACTGATGTAGGATTTACCGGAATGACTAAACATGCAGATGTATTTAAAGAATTATTTGGAAATCGTGTTACTATTTCAAATGCATCAATAGAAGATGTGATGATTGCTTATGAAAAGGGAACAAGCGAGATTCAAGAATAAAGGTATAAAACGGGAATGATTGACTCTAACTTGTGTTATAAAGTCGATTATAAATTTTAATGATTATCATTACAAAGAAGGTTAGCGTTATGGTACAACTTATAAAACGTAATCTCTATTTTCGGAGATGGACAATAGCAATATATAGTATAGCGTTATTGTTATTACCAATACATCATTTTGTCTTACATCACAATATGATTTGGGTGTCATTTATATTATTATTCATACATGTTATTGCGATTATTGATAGTGCACACGCTTATCGTATTTATCGTCGATTGGGCAATCGAGAAGCATATATTTTTCATCATAGTTTGCCTGTATCTCGATTCCAACTTTTAAACGCTCACTATATTACAGTCATCAGTCTCACAGCTTTTGGTGCGCTACTGATATGGTCTTATGAATTAAAGGCTAATATAGTCGATTTTAATGGTATCACCTTTAGTGTATTATGGTTATTCATTAGTGCTAACTTATTAACATTTGTTTTTGGTTTTCCAGGATGTAGTGAAAAGCTCAATGATAAGATACCAATGACAGCTTATATCATCACAATGCTTTTTGTTGTACCATTTACAATTGGTGTTATTTTAGTGACAATTGGGATTGTGAAATTTAAAAATCCATTATACTTTGCACCGATTGATGTTGGGGTATGGTATTTTATTTTATCGATAATACTTGCCATCTTGTCATATCTGTACCAAGTTTATCGAATTAAAAAAAGGTAGGAGGTTTTCAATGTGGAATTAAAACATATTACAAAACGTTACGGACAGAACACTGTCATTGATGATATAGAATTTGCATTTCATGATAGTAAAATTGTGGGATTAATTGGTAAAAATGGTGTGGGAAAAACTACGCTAATGAAAATTATGAATGGTAACATTATTAACTATTCTGGAGAAGTTAAGGTTGCTAAAAATGATCATATTGGGTATTTGATTGAACATCCAAAGTTATATGACAATAAATCAGGACTTTATAATTTAAAATTATTTGCTCAAGTATTAGGTAATGGATTTGATAAACCATATACGGAAAATATTATTCGTGCATTTGGTATGGAGTCGTATATTAAGAAAAAAGTGAAAAAGTACTCCATGGGTATGAAACAGAAACTTGCAATCGCAGTTTCTCTTATGAATAAGCCAAAGTTTTTAATACTTGATGAGCCGACAAATGGTATGGATCCAGATGGTTCGATAGATGTACTTAAAACAATAGAGTCACTTGTCAATGAGTTAGATATGAAAATATTGATCTCAAGTCACAAACTAGAAGACATTGAACTGATTTGTGATCGAGCAGTATTTTTAAGAGACGGTCATTTTGTACAAGATGTTAACATGGCAGAAGGTCAAACGACAGATCAAACAACGATAAATATAGATGAGAAAGACTTTGAAGCGGCTTTAAGTTACTTAACAGAGCATTTCAAAGTGGTTCAGTCTCAAAAAGATACGGGTGAAATTACGATTAATGCTCAAAATAATTATCAAACCTTACTCAAAGGATTAGCTCAACACAATATATATCCTCGATTTATCGATACTCGTAAAGCGTCATTACGTGATACGTACTTTAATATTAATCAAAGAGGTGATGCATAATGAATAGTTTGCAATTATTGAAGTTTGATATGATCAGTATATTTAAAAGTCCATTAACTTATATTGCAATTCTGTTAGGCGTATTACCTATTGGTATTACAGTTGGCATTATGGTGGCTAATGATACTGACATTGATGCCAATACTATGTTTAGTGTTGCGAAATGGTTCTTTTCACTAATAGGATTACTATTCGTAATTAAAACAATTACACGTGACAGTGGTCAAGGTACTATTCAATTATATTTAAACAGTGTACGCAGTCGAATTGGTTATTTTGTAACAAAATTTCTTTCAATCATTTGTATTGCTGTGTTAACAACTGCAGTAGTGCTAATCATCACATATATCATTCAGTGGACAACAAAAGGTAAAGATTTAAAAACTGATCAAATTGGTGAGTTGTTAGTATTTTATCTTATTTTATTCTTAGTATACGGTTTATTGTTATTCTTAATTAATTTATTTGTTCAAAAACCATCACTTGTGTTTACATTAGGTATTTTATTACTACTTATTTTGCCTGTTGTGAAACCATTCATTCCGTTAATTCCTGAAATAGGTGATAATCTGGAAAAATCAATGAAATATATCCCAATTAGTTATTTAAGTGATAAGTCACTTGAAGGGAAATTGACTTTCACAAATTGGCAATGGTTTATCAATATTGCATCTATTGTTGTTTTAACAATAGCTAATTTCATTTCGATTACTAAAAAAGATATTTAATCTAATATGATTCAAAGGATTGCTATCCTCATAAGTTTAGAACAAGCTTTCGCTTATACATCACATCAAATAGATGTGAGAGAGACACTGTTGTTCTAAGTCTATGAGAGATAGCAATTTTTTTGATATTTAAGAAAACGTTTACAAAAAATAGAAATTCATTTAGAATACTTGTATACAAGTTGAGGTGGTAATAATGGAATATCCAAAAGCATGGTTAAAGCCGTTGTCTAAGGGTGAGGCTATTGCTGCTACATTAAGACTAGATATCCTGAGTGGTGACCTAGAACCACAAGTCATTACTGAAAATCAAATCGCTACACAGTTTCGAGTTAGTCGCTCACCTGTGCGTGATGCGTTTAAAATCTTAAGTCAAGATCGCTTAATTCGTCTTGAAAGAATGGGGGCAGAAGTGTTGCCATTTAATGAGACACATAAACAAGAATTAACTGATATACGCTTGATGATTGAATCTTTTGCTTTTACAAAAGTGATTCAACGTAATGATTTGAGCAAGATTATTCAGAAGATGTATCAGTCATTGGAAATGATGCGTGTGAGTGTTCAATTTAACGATGAAGAGCGATTTACGGTGGAAGATCTTAATTTTCATGAACTTATGGTAGAAGCTTGTGATCACCAATACCTGATGCATCTTTGGCAACAAATGAAACCAATGATGCTGTGTCTTATATACATTAGTATGCATAAGCGAATGCAATCGAATCCTCAAGATTTTGAGCGTATTTTAAAAAATCATAAGCAATTTGTTGAAGCGATTGAAGCAAAAGATCGCTTACAAATGTACGATGCCTTTAAAGCAAATTTTACTGATATTAATAATAACATTGGTGCTTTCTGGGCCAAATAAGGAAAGGAGAATCGCATAGTGCAGTATATGATTGGCGTGGATATTGGAACAACGAGTACGAAGGCAGTCCTTTACACGGTTGAAGGTGAAATGATGTATCAGGCTCATATTGAATATCCACTACATACACCAACAGTAGACATTTCAGAAGAAGATCCAGATGAAATTGTACAAGCCGTTAAAAATACAATCAAACAAGTTATTGTCGCAAAGGGCATTCAAGCAAATGAAATCAAATTTGTCGCTTTAAGTGCACAGATGCACAGTTTAATTATCATGGATGATGACCATCATCGTTTAACTAATAGTATAACTTGGGCAGATAATCGCGCACAAATTGTTGCTGAACGTTTAAAAGCAAATAATATACAGTTGTATGAAAAAACAGGAACACCGATTCACGCAATGTCACCATTAAGTAAAATATTATGGTTTAAAGAGCATCAAACGAATATATTCCATCGTGCTTCGTGTTTTGTTGATATAAAATCATACGTACTATTTCAATTAACTGGTCGATGGGTTATAGATGTATCACTTGCATCAGCTACAGGTATGATGAATTTAAAGACACGACAATGGGATCAAGAGATTTTGAATTTACTCAACATTAATAGTAATCAATTACCAGAAATCGTACCGACTACGGAGCAATTATGGTTTAAAAATCAAGAAATTGCTCAGGATTTGGGGTTATCTCAGAATACGCCAATTATCGTTGGAGCTAGCGATGGGGTTTTATCTAATTTAGGGGTGAATCGCTTTAGAAAAGGTGAAATTGCTTTAACGATTGGAACGTCAGGAGCAATTCGTACCGTTGTAGATGAGCCTATTATAGATGAAGCGGGGCGGACATTTTGTTATGTGTTAGATGAATCCCATTATGTAGTAGGGGGCCCAGTGAATAACGGTGCTGTAGTACTCAGATGGCTTAAAGAAGAGCTGCTTGCAAGTGAGACAGAAACAGCAAAGCGTCTAAATAAAGACAGCTACGCGTTAATCACGGAAATTGCGGAGACAGTTGAGCCGGGTGCTAATGGTTTACTTTTCCATCCTTATTTAACAGGAGAACGTGCACCACTCTGGACATCAGATGCACGAGGGTCATTTATCGGATTAACTTTAGCACATCAAAAAGAACATATGATTCGTGCAGTTTTAGAAGGTGTAATTTTAAATTTATACAGTGTATTTAGAGCATTAAATGAAGTAATTGATGCACAAGCATTTCAGATCAGTGCAACAGGTGGATTTGCGAAAAGTGCGTTATGGCGTCAAATCGTTGCGGATATTTTTGATGCTCAAGTCGACGTTCCAGTTGAACAAGAAAGTTCTTGCTTAGGAGCGTGCGTGGTAGGACTAAAATCTATTGGTGAGATAGATGATTATGAAATATTAAACGATTGGACAGAAACCACGTATATCCATGAACCAAATAAAGACAACCATCAAATTTATCAACAATTGGTACCGATATTTGATGATATTGCACAATCATTAACACACACATATCGTGAACTCGCTCAGTTTCAAAGATCAAAAAATCATTAATGTAAAAGAGGGAAAAGAATGTTTGAAATGTTATGGCCATTATTTGGTGTTATCATCGGTATTTTAATATTATTAGTTTTAATTATTTATTTTAAAATCAATACATTTATTGCTTTAATTATGACGTCTGTAGTAACAGGTATTTTACTTGGTATGCCATTGGATAAAATTATTGAAACAATAGAGACAGGGATAGGAAGTACACTGGGTCATATTGCGCTCATTTTTGGATTAGGTGCAATGTTAGGTAAGTTACTTTCAGATGGTGGTGGTGCGACTCAAATTGCGGATACTTTAGTTACAAAGTTTGGTCAACGTTATGTGCAATGGGCTATGGTAATCGCATCATTTATTATTGGGGTTGCGCTATTTTTTGAAGTTGGATTAGTGTTACTCATACCTTTAGTATTTACAATTGCGAAAAGAATGAAAATATCTCAACTTCAAATTGGTTTGCCTATGGTAACAGCACTATCAGTGACACATGGATTTCTACCACCGCATCCAGGTCCTGTTGTAATTGCTCAAGCATTACATGCAGATATAGGCCAAGTACTACTGTACGGATTCATTGTCGCAATACCTGTAACGCTTATATCAGGACCATTATTTGTTAAAATAGCACCACATTTATCACAATCAGCGTTTCATCGTGAAGGAGATATTTCATCACTTGGTGCTACACGCTCATTTAAACCAGAGGAATTGCCAAGTTTTAAAACCAGTGTATTTACAGCGTTATTACCTGTAATTCTGATGCTAATTGCTACGGTATGGCAACTTATTACAGGACATGAAAAACAACCCACTCATTTTATAGAGAGTCTAGTTTACTTTGTTGGAACAGCTGGGACAGCAATGTTAATTGCAGTGCTCTTTGCAATATACAGTATGGGGCTACATATGAAGCGTTCTATGTCAGATATAATGGATAGTGTTACTCAGGCAATTACACCCATTGGTATGATGCTCTTAATTATTGGAGGTGGCGGTGCATTTAAACAAATTCTTATTGATGGTGGCGTAGGTAAAACAATCGAGTATTTCTTTGTTGATGCGCATATTTCACCACTTATTCTTGCATGGCTTGTTGCCGCATTGCTTCGTTTAGCATTGGGTTCAGCAACGGTTGCTGCCATATCAACAACAGGTATTATTCTACCGTTACTCGAAACAAGTGATGTTAATGCAGCGCTAGTAGTTTTAGCCATTGGGGCAGGTAGTGTATTTTGTTCACATGTAAATGATGCCGGGTTTTGGATGTTCAGAGAGTATTTTGGATTAACGATTAAAGAGACATTTTTAACATGGTCTATGGTTGAAACGATAATTTCAGTGAGTGGATTAATTTGTGTTTATCTATTAAGTCTTTTCGTTTAATTTAATTAGAGTTGAAAAGCTGTAAGAGGCTAGGGAATCATATCTGTCTACATGATTTTCTAACCTCTATACAGCTCAATATAAATTGAATTATTGAAGTCTATCAAGAATTGAGTCATAAACGTATTGCCAAAATTGTGAATCGGCAGTGTAACGGTTATGAATCATTTGATGGACTTCTTTTTGTTTATCATCAAATTCTGGATCTTCTTTATCTGGTAAATATTTAGCGCGAATATCTTCGACGAAATTCTGCACTTGATTAGCTCTAGGCCCCCAGACTGCACGTTGCTCGAATTGATCGTTTAAGAAAATAAAGATAGGAATTGAACGAGACTTACCGTTTGTTAAATATTGATCGATGAGACGTGTATCTTCATCTCTATAAAAAACGCGAACGTCTAAGTCTAATTGTTCCGCGATATGTTGTAAGATCGGGACATTCATCATTGCGTCGCCACACCAATCTTCACTAATGACTAAAACATGACGGTAATCTTTCTTTTTAATAGCGTCCAATCTGGGGTCATTTTTAGGTAATTCGAAATGATCATATACCCCTTTAAGTGCTTCTTGGTTTGTTGTCATATCATCAATGTATTGTGATAAAGGCTTTGCTTCTTCATAAAATGTTTTTAAATGTACCATTAGTATCCCTCCCATTCAATCTTCATTATAGCAATAATTTATTATAAGGAAAATTAAAAAGATTATGACAAATTAAGAATTTAACAATTAAAATACAAATTAGAAGTTTAGCTTCAAATTATGAGAAAGCCTATATATAATTTAAAGTATTATGATATTTGTACAATCCTTTAAGAAAGGGGTTACGGTTTGGATAAAATTACATATTTAAATGAGCTTGAACAACGTCTTCATAAACTCCCAGCATCCCGTGTCGATGAGATTATGTCACTGTATGAACAGTATTTTTTTGAAGCAGAAAAAAAGGGGAAAAGTGCGAAAGAGATTGTGCAAACGCTTGATTCACCTAAAAAGGTGGCGAAACAAAATTATGCAACATATGCTGTAAAAAAAGCGCAGCATAAGCCAGATATACCACATATTTTACGTGCACTCTTCGCAACTATAGGTATGAGTATTATTACTTTAATATTTGTACTCATTCCGCTTCTTTTCACGCTATTATTTATAACGATAGGAGTACTGATTTCAGTAGGTATGGTTCTTGCGCCTATCATTATACTTGTATCAACAGCGTGGGTTGGGTTTCAATATTTTTCTTTAAGTAATCTATTATTCGGATTATCATATTTCGGTTTAGGTGTCACTTTTTTAGTGATTATTGCTAAATTGTTACTTGCAATTCGTTATCTTGTCATTAGATACTTAACATGGAATATTAATTTATTTAAAAAGGGATAGTGAATAAATGAAAAAATTATTTCTATTCGGAGTAAGTGCTTTTTTATTTTTCTTTATATGTGGCACAGTGGCTTGGTTTGGTTTTGAAAAAGATCATCATCAATTAAAAAATATTGAAAAAGTTTTTAATGACCAACAATTCGAACACTTAATGGTACAAAGCAATACAGCAGACATAAATGTTGTAGAAGGAAAAGTATTTAAAGTGACATATCACGGACCGCATCAATTAAATCTTAATGGTAAAGGTGGGACTTTAAAGATTAATGAAGCGGCCAAAACGTCTAAGAGTATGGTAAATGTTAATCCTTTTGAAAGTCATCATGGACAACTGAATATTGAAGTACCTAAAGATGTATTAGAGGAATTGCATATTCAATCGCGTATGTCAGATATCAATTTAAATCATTTAAAGCATATCAAAACAACGATTCAAAATGAAAAACATGGTGGCATCCATATTAAACATAGTGATTTTAAAAATGCGTATATTTATGGGAATGAAACCATTTTGGATGTAGAAAATAGTAGCTTTGAACATAGTGAAATGAATCTTAATAAAGGGACTATTAACCTTAATAAGACAATGTTAAACACTAGTGTTTGTAAAGTTAAGGAAGGTATGATCGAACTTCACCATGCGCCTTCAAAAATATCTATGAAAGGTTCAATTAAAAAAGGAGATATCTTGCTTAATTATTTAGAAGCACCTCAAAATACGATGTTTAAAATTGATTCTGAAAAAGGGAAGTCGTATATTCAAAATCAGCACATTCACAGAGGTAAGAATGGTCAAGGTACATATAAAGTAGAATTATATGCTGACCGTGGTGATATCACTGTAAAATAGAGAAATGCATAAACAGAGAAATCATAAAGTAAACTTAAGAAAGCTTGGGATATCAAAATCCCAAGCTTATTACATTTAGAATGTAAAAATTTAAACAGTTAATGGGTTGCAAAAGTGATGTCGGTATCGATATAGCCTTGTAATTCTGTTAGTGTTAAAGGTGTGCCTTGTAGCCATTGACCGAAATCAATCATAGTAGGTGCTTGGTTTTCACCTAATGCAATCCAAGCGTGTAACGTTTTAGGTTCATACATAGAAGTATGAATCGTCCCACTCCAGCTTTTAAATAATTTACTGTAGATGTGTTGTTCAGGTTGATTAAATAGTTTAAATACTTCGAAGCGGTCTGAAGTGTTTTGGTTTAAAGCTGTTTCAAGACGTTCAAGGCGATCTTTAGACTCTTTCGTATAGTTGCGATTTTCATGTGTAAGTAATTTGAAATGATTAGTACAGGTTGTATCATAGCGGACTTCAACGCCTCTAGGTGTAACTTCAACAATGGCGTGTTGATTATGTTTGTCTTGTAAAATATAACTAAAAGAACTTCGATGCGGAATAGTTTTCAAAAACTGCACAGCTTCTGGTACATCTTTGCATAACTCTAATACTAGACGCCCAACCATATAACATACAAAACCATTTGCAGGTTTTTTACGGTGCATAAAATTATAAGCCATAACTAAGCCATGTTCATTCATACCATCCATACGGCCTGTTGTTCTTGACATCGGTCCAATTTGAGCATATCCACCATCATTTGGTTGAAATAATTGATATCGACCATCATAAGTTGCAGGGTGATAGTCATAGTTTCTAACAATATAGTCCGAGCCAACATAAACTGTGCAACCACTATCAGGAAGTTCGGTAAAGCGATAATGGGCAAAATTAAGTATGGCTTGGCGCGTTGGTATATTTAGAACATCTTGAATACCTAGAATCTCTTGCCAAATCTGAGGTGCGTATTGTTGATAAATCTGATGTGTTTCGGCAATGTCTATATCGAAACGAGGCATACGTTTCTTCCACTCACGCGATCTATTTTTGAGCATTTCAGTCTTTTTCAGCCATTGTCCAACCGATACACCATAGTCATAATGATTACCTCTAAAAGTGAGTATGTCCGAAGTAACGTGTTGCATTATCATCTTCCTCTCTGAAATCTCTGACATTACTTTAAAACAATTTGTTACGATGTTGTAACCTTCCCTTAATGGTAAACACGGAAGAAGCTTATTATAATGAAACGCATATACTCTGTTTTGTCAAATAAAGGAGTGGGAGTATGTGGATAACACTTATTAAAACAAAACAATGGTTTTATCGAAACTTTATGAATTAGGGCTGACACATCGAACAAAGTACATAAGATGAAAAGATTGCTACATCACTTTTAATGTTAAGGTGATGTAGCAATTTTTATTCGTTCAAATCCTTGATATTCGGAGTGATATATATACTGTTTATTTGATGATAAGCATTCTTCCCACTATGTTTGAATGTTAACATAATTAGGGTCTTTTTAGTTTTAAAATAGTCAGGGTTTTCATAAGAATACGTATAAAATAAAATCATATTTTCATCATTTTTTCTTGCTCTGTGAATAATCTCAAAATTCCACTGTAAAGTATCACTAGATTGCACATTATCCATACGTCTTTTAAGCATAGCTAAGAGCGTAGATTTATTCAGTCTTTGAGCTTCACCGACTTCGTTAAAATAATATGCAACTACGTTATTATCAATCATGTTATCAATTTTTTGAATATCATGATTTTTCCAAGAGTTTAATAAAGATATGTGCGGCATAAAAAATATACCTCTTTCATTTTATTATTAATATTAATGTACCATAAATAACAATATAATTATAGAGCGGAAGTGTTAGAAATTTAAAGTTTTGAGGTATTTATTTAATGATAGATGAGTTATATGGTATGATAAAGAAGTAGAATAAAGATTTAGGGGTGACTGTGAATATGGATTTCATTAAAGGATTTTTTAAATTTGTATTTAGTTTTCTATTAATTGTGAGCTTACTCATAGGTGTAGGTGCTGCAGTATTAACTTATGTTTTCAAGAAAGACTTTGAAGACATCGAAAACAAAACTAAAGCTATTATTGCTGATATTGAAGCAAACAATTAATTGGTATAGGTTGAGACTGTTTATAGGTCTCAACCTTATTTTTATTCTATCGAAAATGCAAAATCCTTTTAAAGTCTGATCAAAAATCTAATATTAAGGTGATGTGTGTGTACTTAGATGAAAATATTTTAGTATCTTATCAATTTAATGCTAGTACTATTGGTCAACTCTATCAATTAAACCGTCAAATTAATAATCAACATTTAAAAGAATACACTCCAAGTAGATGGATTCATGATATTATGCTAAATCATGAAACAGCACGTCATATTATGATAGGGGTAAGTCATGATGAGTTAATGTTAGAAAGTGCAAGAAGATTTAAGATTGATTTAGAACAATATTTAAATCATACGGGGAATAGTGATTGTACAATTAGAATGGTTATTTGGAAAGAACACAGTACAAGTATGCAAAAGTTTGAACGAGCATTTGTAGATAATGAGCCAGATTTATGGATAATTTTTTCGAAACCCTTAAGTTTTAGCCGATTGTTAAAACGATTATATCGAAACCCTAAATTTAAATCAGAGCAAACATTTTGTATCAGTAATATGTGTTCTCACTATTTAATGCAATTGATTGGATACAAATATTTTGAAGGTATGAAAGGCATTTCACCTATCGGATGTGAATGGCACGTCTCAGAAGGGGAAATTGAATTAAAAATATCATAAAATATGGAAATGTGAATAAATCTGGTAAAATAAACGTATCAAGTATGTTGGAGGTAAGCATAATATGGTAAAAGGGTTTATCGGATCTTACACGAAGAAGAATGGAAAAGGAATTTATCGATTCGAATTAAATGAAGAAACTGGTGTTATTGAAAATCTAGAGACAGGATATGAAATAAATGCATCTACATATTTAGCACAATATGACAATACATTAGCAGCCATCACAAAAAATGATACGTATTCAGGTTTAGCTACTTTTAATATTAAAAAAGATGGTACATTAGAAAAAAATGGAGAAGCGTTAGAATCTTTTAAAGGTTCGGGATGTTACGTATCTTTTTCACCAGATGGAGAATTTGTGTTTGAAGCGGTATATGGAGATGGTATCGCACGTATTTATAAGTTCGATGCTAAAAATCAAAAAATTGAGAGATTGATTAAAGAAATTTATCATGATTATGAGCAAGGTCCGAATGTGGAACGTCAAGAAAAACCACATGTGCATTATATTGATATTACGCCGGAGCAAAAATATGTAGTAGCAGTTGATTTAGGCGCAGATTTATTGGTGACATATCATTATGGAAATAAAGGTTTAGAGGTTGCGCATCGAACAACTTTAGAGCCTGGAGACGGTCCTAGACATATTGAATACCATAAAAATGGTGAATATGCGTATGTAGTGAATGAACTTTCAAATACTGTAGTTGTGATGTCGTATGAAGATGGTCGTTTCACACCGATTGAAAGACATCTCACAATTCCTAAAGAGTATTTCCAACCTACAAAACTCGCGGCTGTCCATCTATCACATGATCAAAAGTTCTTATATATTAGTAATCGTGGTCATGATAGTATCGCTATTTTTAAAGTTTTAGATAATGGACGTCATTTGGAACTTGTAGACATCGTTCCGACACAAGGAGAGTTCCCGCGTGATTTTAATATTACACCATCGGATCGTTATTTAGTTGTAGCACACCAAGAAGGAGAGTCAACGGTAACGGTTTTTGAACGTGATATTGAAAATGGAACCCTTACATTAAAAGATTCATCACAAGTAGCTCCAGAAGGGGTTTGTGTTAAATTTTTAAATAACTAAATCATATCGGAATTGAGTGAATTGAAATTAGATCAATCACCAATTCCGATTTTTTTAATGTTTGAAGATTTGTTTAATGTATTTTAGTTTTCCTTTGTATGGTGGGAATAAAATAGCCGTTTCCAGTTTTGTTGATTTAAAAATATAAGGTTTTTCATGAGTGAACGTGTCAAATGAATATCGCCCATGATAACGTCCAATACCAGATTGACCGACACCACCAAACGGTAAATTCGGATTTGCAAGTTGTAGCACGGTGTCATTGATAGCGCCACTTCCAAAGGATAATTCATTCATCACACGGTTTGAAACATTTTCATCTTCACTAAATAAGTACAGTGATAATGGCTTTGGTCGACTTTGGACAAAGTCTATCGCCTCATCTAAATGTTTATAAGTCATAACGGGCAGGATAGGTCCGAATATTTCATCTTGCATGATAAGATCGTCAGGATGGATGTGATCCATGAGTGTTGGCGCAATATATAAATCACTTTGATCAGTCTCACCGCCAAAAATAATCTGATGTTTATGGGTTTGAATGAGATGGTTTAGGCGTTTAAAATGTTTATCATTAACAATTCGACCAAAGTCCGCACTATTCTTAGGATATTTTCCGTAAAACTCAGTAATTGTTCTTTTTAGAGATTGAATAAAGTCGTGGCGTACAGATTCATCTATTAATATATAATCTGGAGCCACACAAGTTTGTCCAGTATTCATGAACTTTCCGAAACAAATACGTTCACTTGCTACTTTTAAGTTTGCAGTTTTATCAATAATTGTTGGTGATTTGCCACCTAATTCTAATGTTACGGGTGTAAGATGCTTACTTGCAGCTTCATAAACAATTTGTCCAACACGTTGACTGCCTGTAAAGAAAATATGATCAAAAGGTAATGTTAAAAGAGATTGTAATACTGACGCATCGCCTTGAACGATAGAAATATACTTTGGGTCAAAAGTTTGTGTAATAATTTTTTCGAGTACTTGACTAACATGTGGTGTGAGTTCTGATGGTTTCAAGATAACAGTATTTCCAGCTGCAATTGCACCGATAAGTGGTTCAATTACAAGTTGAAATGGATAGTTAAATGGTCCTACAATTAAAACAGTCCCAAGCGGCTCTTTAACTATGAAACTTTTTGCAGGAAATAAGAAAAAAGGAGTATCAACGGCTTTTTTCTTTGCCCATTTAGAAATCTTTTGACGTATAAGCTTAATATTATGCAAGACATAACCAATTTCTGTCGCGTATGCCTCAACATCATTTTTCCCAAGGTCTTTATGAAGTGCTTCTAATAATTCATCTTGGTGTTGTTTTATACTTTTAGCTAATAATTTAAGTTGTTTTTTTCGAAACTTTATAGATTTCGTTTCATGTGTTTTAAAATACGAACGTGACTGCTCAAACAATATATCATAAGTATTCATTATATAATTCCTTTCCTAAGCGGTTTAAAAAGCGAGACGATTGTCTAAATCATGTGAACCTAGAATCAATCAGTCTCGCTTTAATCGTCATATTTTTTCTAAACTTGATATTAACGATTAGCTCTTAAATCAGCTAAATCAGGATTTTTTTCGAACTGTGTATAGACATATGAGCAAGTAGGAATAATTTTTAAATTTTCATTACGTGCTTTTTCAATAACTTTATCGAATAATTGTCTTGCTACACCGCCACCTCTAAGAGATGGATCAACAAAGGTATGATTAACATCAATCGTATGATCATCACGATAGACATAAGTAATCTCAGCGATTGCACGTTTTTCATTTTCACCGATGTAAAAAGAATTTGAACCTTCATGAATAGTATGTGTCATCATCATCGCTCCTTTAATATATCGAACCTATGATAAAATATCAGTAATAGGTGGTACGATTTGTTTTTTACGTGAAACTACATTTGGTAAGAATGCTGTGTTATTTTCAAGTTGTACATTAAAGGCTTGACCAATTTTTTCTTTTTGTGCACCTGTTACTAAGATTTTTGAATCACTGTTTAAAATATCAGTAACTACTAAAACAAACGCATCATAACCTTCTTCTGCACTTACTTTGTTCATTTCATTTTCAAGTGCTTCTTGACGGTCAATGACTTCTTCAATATCTACAGTATTAACCTGTGCAATTCGTACAACATGATTTCCCATATTAAAAGATTTTGCATCTGCTTCAAGTAAATCTTTTTCTGATTTGTCTGTTGTTGAAGCACCAGCTTTTAACATATCTAAGCCATATGCATCTATATCTACATTTGCAATTTTAGCTACTGCTTTTGCAGCTTCAACATCTTGCTCAGTACATGTTGGTGATTTGAATAATAAACTATCTGAAATAATAGCTGATAACATTAATCCAGCAATCTCAGGTTTAATCTCTAAGTTTTGCTCATTATACATTTTGTATAAGATAGTAGCTGTACAACCAACAGGCTCAGCTCTGTAATATAAAGGTGTTGCAGTTTCGAAGTTTGCAATACGATGGTGATCGATAACATGTTTAATTACAGCTTTATCAATTGAATCTGCACTTTGTTGAAACTCATTATGATCCACTAAAATAACGTCTTGATCAGTTAAATCATCAGTTAATAGAGTAGGTGCTTCAACTTTGAAGTAATCTAGTGCATATTTTGTTTCAGCACCCACATCGCCTAAGCGATAAGCTTTAGCTTCTGAGTTACCATTAAGCTTTTCAAAATCTCCCATAATAATAGCAGAAGAAATTGCATCTGTATCTGGGTTTTTATGACCGAAAATATATGTTGTCATTATAAAATCTCCTTATGTTTATTGTTTGATTGAATTCTATTTTATCATGTCATATGAAATTTATTCTACCTGTGCGCCCAATGTATTTTTAAAATGTGTAAGCGCCCAATCGTGACCTGTTAAATCGAATGATGCTACACCATTTTTAGGAATTATCAGCTGATAGTCTAAGTTATAAGCGCTCGTCGCTGTGTGTAGAATACAAATATCAGTACAAACACCAACAATTTCTACTGTATCGATATTTCTTTCGCGAAGGAGACTATCTAGTGGTGTACCGTAGAAAGCATCAAAACGTCTTTTATCTAAAAAGAAAACATGTGAATCATCTTTAATTTCTTCGTACTTTTCTCCTACTTTATGATATAGTTCTCTACCCTTTGTATGTTCAATATTATGTGGTGGGAAAGTTTTAGATTCTGGGTGATAAGGATCATTTTCGTAATGTAAGTCCATCATGAAGAAAATAGGATCATTTGCATCATGGTAGTGTTGAATGCGGTCTAAAATGAATGGTTCTATTGCTTGACCAGGCTCACCACAAGTTAACTTACCATCAGTTGCGACAAAATCATATGAATAATCAACAACAATTAAAGCTTTTTTTGACATAATATCCCCCTCCTGAAAAATATGGAATTAAATAAGTAAATACAATATTATTAATAGTATAACCTAAATAGAGGAGGTTTCTACAATAGTATGATTAAAATCTTAAATTTACTCGTTAAGATAACAAAAACCATTAAAGATACACTTACAATTCAAAGTGCGTTAAATAAAGGGAAAAGAGCGACCGTAACAATCAATATTCCTGAAGGAACTTATTATATTGGCAAGGCTTTAAAAATCTATGAAGGTACAACCTTAATCTTAGATGATAAAGCTGTATTTTTAAGAGTAGGAAGAGATGCGCTCATCAAAAATGGATCGAGCCTGAAACGATACTACGGTTATGAGGGTAATAGTCATATCAAAATTAGAGGTGGAACATTTGATATGAATGGAAATAATTGTCCTTATAATAATACGGCTATGAGTATTGGACATGCACGAAATATAGAGATTGATGCTGTGACGTTTAAAAACGTAGTGGGTGGGCATGCTATTGATGCTTGTGGGTTGGATGGAGTACATATTCATCATTGTAATTTCTTAGGATTTTATGATGTAAATGGAAACCGTTCGTTTTCTGAGACGATTCAATTAGATATGTTTGTTAAAGGAGCATTTCCAAAATTCGGAGCGAATGATGGTACGATATCTCGCAATGTCTTAATTGAGCATTGTTACTTTGGAAGTTCTAAAGAAGGCGTGATGCACTCATGGAATCGAGCGATTGGATCACACGCTAGTCGGTTAAATTATTATTATGAAAATATCATCATACAAAATAATATATTTGAAGAGACCAAAGACTATGCACTAACACCTCTAAAAGGGAAACATATCATTATAAAGGATAATGTATTTATAAACTGCGCTGGGGGGATTCGCTATTTGGGTGTGTATAAAGGGAAAAATATGCATAGTCTTGATGGTCAACAAACGGGGAGACAAGGTGGTAATCATTTTGATGTATTACAAAATATCTTCGTAGAATGTAAATCATTAGATGTATTGCATATACGAAGCCATAAAATAGCACCTCATCATGATGTCAACATAATACGGAATGTATTCTTGGGAGAGAATGGTCCAATACAGTTAACGGCTGTTAAAGATGTAGAGATCATACAAAATAGTCAATTACCACCTCTCAATCAATTACACGTTGAAAACAAGCGCATTACTTCAAATACAAAATCAATATAATGTATTAATAAAAAATAAAGCGGTTAAGATATAGGGGAAATAGTACAAACATTCTCTACACTTGTTTGTATTTCCATGTACTCTTAATCGCTTTTAGTTTTTAATGTGAATCAAACCGACCAAGCAGTAAGATTTCAAAATCTAACGTTTCTAAAATAGTAAATATTTTTTCTAAAACGTCGTCATCAATGTCCTCAGCTTGTACAAAAAATCGATACATTCCTAATTTCGTTTTAAGAGGACGCGAAGCTATCCATTTTAAGTTGATATTAAATAAATAAAATGTATTTAAAATACTCGCAAGTAACCCTGGCTTATCATATGTTGGTGTAATTACTAATAAACATTCGCGACCTGTCTGTACAGTAGCATTCATATTGTTCCTTAATACTAGAAATCGTGTCATATTATGTGGTGAATCTTCAATATGAGTTTTAAGTGGAGTGTAACCGTATAACTCTCCGCTTCCCAATGGCGCAATCGCTCCCGTATGATGATTAATATATGAAAGCGCTGCAATAGTACTTGTTGTATTAATAATATCAAATTGATGGTGTCGAATGAGTTGTTGAGCTTGACTAATTGCGGGATCAATAGACGCAACGTGTGTCATGTCGTTAAAGGATTGATTTGGTTGTCCATAAAGGGCTAAAGCCACCTTTAGTGTTACTTCACTGATGACACTTACATTTTGATGAATAATCGTATCTGCAACCACATTAATTGTACCTTCGATTGCATTTTCAATGGGCACAATGGCCAAAGCATCTTCTTGTTGATTTAATGATGCTATCACTTCATATAAGCTGTCTTGAGGTGAAAGTGTAACGGATTGGTGTTGATTATCATTAACATATTGTTGCGCGGCTAAGTATGAAAAAGTACCTAAGGGTCCAAGATAGTATAACTGCATATATTTCCTCCTCATCAATTACTTTTTCATTTATTTTACATGAGATTAATGAAATGGACAGCCAGAACTTTCTGATTTTTTATTTTTATAAAAAAAGTTGGGTTCTCTAACAGTATTATCATAGCCATGATGATAATTAGAAGTTAAACTTGGCGACAATGGTGGAGCGAGCCACGACCATTTACCAGTTACTGTTCGGCCATGATCTTTTTCGTTCTTTTCAAATTGTTCGAATTGTTTAGAAGCGGTTAAATGATCAACAATTGAAACCCCTTCTGATTTAAATGATTGATAGACAGCATCATTGATTTCAACGAGTACACGGTCTCGATTAAATGTATTATTTTTAAGATCCTCAAATCCCATTGCCTCTGCAAATTGCGGTAATAAATCATAGCGATACGTATCTGTAAAGTTACGTACTGCAATTTCGTTAACCATATACCAACCATTAAATGGCACTGTAGGATAGGTAATACCCCCAATTCTAAGATCCATACTTGAAATGATAGGCACCGCATACCATTTGAACCCAAGTTCTTTCACTTTTGGAAAACGAGAGTGACTTATTGGTACTTCTTTAACGAGTGATTTTGGGTATTCATGAAATTTCATAGGTTGGTTTGGCAGTTTATATATAAGTGGCAGTACATCAAAGTGTGTCCCTTGACCACGCCAACCTAAATGCTCAGCAAGTTGGGTCACTTGACGCTCAGAAGGATCGCCGGCATGTGGATAACCTGCATAACGTATCAATTGATTATTATAAATTTTAGGTCCATCGTCTTCTGATTGAGCATATATTGTAATAAACGGGCGAATACGACCATTGTTTGTCGCATAAGATAAATGGTGATGTATAGAGTCAATAAATGCTTCTTCATCCTTAATATGTCTTGCATCATTAACAATTAAGCGTTCCCAAAATAAGCGTCCAATACATCGATTAGAATGACGCCACGCCATTTTCGCACCGTATGTTAATTCTTCTGTTGTATGATGATATGTGCCAGTTGAATGAATCTCATGCTTGATTTCCTCAAGTCTCTTCTGACAGGATTCATGTGATTTGCCAAGTTCATGATACATTTGTTCAATAAACTGTTTTGCCTGACTAAACATTGTGCTCACCTCACCATTATTATATTCAATTTCAATTCATGATAATAGGAAATAACAATGTTTTCTTTTCTTTTAGCGTTATTTACTGTTAACATTTTAAAAATTTGTCACAAATTCTTAGAACATTTCATAGAAAAATATAAATCAATCATTTTCAAGGGTGTAGAAATTAAAGCCAAGTATAATATGAATATACATATGATTAAAACGGCAGTTACAGAATAAATATGTTACTATTGTGATATCTTAATAAATGTTTATGAGGGTTGAAGGAGAAAATGATGTATCAATTTAATGATGATAGTTTAATGTTGCATAACGATTTATATCAAATTAATATGGCGGAATCTTACTGGTTTGATAATATTCATGAAAAAACTGCTGTATTTGACTTATATTTTAGAAATATGCCTTTTGGAAGCGGGTATGCTGTATTTAATGGTTTGAGAAGAGTGATTGAATTTATCCAAAACTTACATTTTTCAGAAACGGACATTGAATATTTACGTTCTATAGGCTATCAGGAAGATTTTTTAGCATATCTTAAAGAACTTAAATTTACTGGAAATATTCGTTCTATGCAAGAAGGAGAGTTATGTTTTAATAATGAACCACTCATTCGCGTTGAAGCGCCACTTATTCAAGCACAATTAATTGAGACGGCTTTACTAAACATTATTAATTTCCAAACGTTAATATCTACAAAAGCGAGTTTAATTAAGCAAGTGGCAGCAAATGATACGTTAATGGAGTTCGGTACACGTCGTGCGCATGAATTAGATGCAGCAATTTGGGGGGCGCGTGCTGCGATTATTGGTGGGTTTGATTCCACAAGTAATGTACGAGCAGGAAAATTATTTGATATTCCAGTTTCTGGTACACATGCACATGCATTTGTTCAGACTTATGGTGATGAATATGTAGCATTTAAAAAATATGCTGAAAGACATAAAGATTGTGTATTTTTAGTCGATACATTCCATACGTTAAAGTCAGGTGTACCAAATGCAATTCGTGTAGCAAAAGAGCTAGGAGATAGTATTAATTTTATTGGTATTCGATTAGATTCTGGTGATATTGCGTACTTATCTAAAGCTGCACGCAAAATGTTAGATGACGCTGGATTTAAAGATGCAAAAATCATCGCTTCAAATGATTTAGATGAAGAAACAATCACGAGTTTAAAAGCACAAGGTGCAACGGTTGATTCATGGGGTGTAGGAACTAAGCTCATCACTGCCTATCAACAACCAGCATTAGGTGCCGTTTATAAAATGGTAGCTGTTGAAGATGATTCTGGAGTATTAGTGGATCGTATTAAATTATCAAATAATGCTGAAAAAGTTACAACACCAGGTAAAAAGAGAGTATACCGTATTATCAATACGAAAACGAACAAGTCTGAAGGAGATTATATTGCTTTAGAACATGAAAATCCAGGCGCACAAGATAGACTTAAAATGTTCCATCCTATCCATACTTACAAAATGAAATGGATAAAATCATTCAAAGCAATTGATTTGCATCATGATATATTTGTGAATGGTGAGCTTGTCTATGAGCTTCCTTCAGAAAAAGAAGCACAAACTTACTTACAAGATAATCTGAACTTACTTTGGGAAGAAAACAAACGTTATCTCAATCCAGAAGAGTACCCAGTCGATTTAAGTACGGCTTGTTGGGAAAATAAACAAAAACGTATTTTTGAAGTTGCTGAAAATGTAAAAGAGATGGAGGAAGAGCATGACTGATTTACAAAAGATAATTGTGAAGGAAATGAAAGTACAACCAGAAATTGATAGCCATGAAACGATTGAAGCGATTAAAAATTTTATTAAACATTATGTACAAAGTCACAGTTTTATTCAATCACTTGTGCTTGGTATTTCTGGTGGTCAAGATTCTACGCTTGCGGGTAAGCTTGTACAATTAGCAGTCAATGAGCTCAATGCATCTGAGTCTCAAAAATATGAATTTATAGCTGTGAAATTACCATACGGTGTCCAAAAAGATGCAGATGAAGTAGAAGATGCATTGGAATTTATTCAGCCTGACCGTGTTGTTACTGTAAACATTAAGCCCGCTGTCGGTCAAAGTGTGAGTGCTTTAGAAGCATCGGGCATTACACTGACAGATTTTCAAAAAGGAAATGAGAAAGCACGAGAGCGTATGAAAGTTCAATATGCGATTGCATCTAATACTAGTGGAATTGTAGTTGGAACTGACCATTCCGCTGAAAATGTCACTGGATTTTTCACGAAGTATGGTGACGGTGCAGCAGATATCGCACCATTATTTGGCCTAAATAAGAGACAGGGACGCCAGCTACTTAAAGCACTTGGGGCAAGTCCGCATTTATATGAAAAAGTACCAACTGCTGATTTAGAAGATTTGAAACCACAACTTCCAGATGAAGAGGCTTTAGGTGTGACTTATGAGGCTATTGATGATTATTTAGAAGGAAAACAAGTCAATTCTAAAGATGCTAAAGCGATTGAATCTCATTATATTAAAAATGCCCATAAAAGAGAGTTAGCATATACACGCTTTACGTGGCCAAAGTAAGTCTTTATAATGATGAAAGGCCTACCGTAGACTAAAGCATAAAGAGTGAAAATGAGATTGAGATAATTCCTAATTATGCGCAACATGAATGACTACTTCACTCTTTATTGATAAGTTTGCTTTAACTTTTTAAAATCACGCTTTTATCTATATGTAAGCCCATAATTAGAAAATGAAATGAGGTTCTATATGAGTTGGATTAATGATAACCCTTGGATGATGCTCATTGCGATATTTGTTATTAACGTCGCATATGTGACAGCTTTAACAATGCGTGTCATTCTAACGCTTAAAGGTTATCGCTATGTTGCAGCTATAGTAAGTTTTGTTGAAGTGTTAGTTTATGTAATTGGTTTAGGAATGGTAATGTCAAGTCTTGATCAGTTCCTCAATATCATCGCATATGCGTTAGGTTTTTCAGTAGGTATTATTGTAGGGATGAAAATTGAAGAAAAATTAGCGCTAGGTTATTCGGTAGTCAATGTGACAACAGCTGACTATGAGCTTGATTTACCAAGACAATTAAGAGAGTTAGGATACGGTGTCACTCACTTTGGTGCGCATGGTCGTGATGGAGATCGTTTGGTGATGCAAATCTTAACACCAAGACGCTATGAACTAAAACTCATGGATACAATTAAACAACTTGACCCGAAAGCCTTCGTAATTGCGTATGAACCACGGACAATTCATGGCGGATTCTGGGTTAAAGGTGTACGTAGTAAAAAAGTAAAGGCGTATGATACGGATGAAATTTAAAGTACAAGAAAACGAATCTATTACCGAATGTTTAGCACGAATGAAGTCAGAAGGATATATGCCTGTGAAGCGATATGAGAAACCTATATTTAAAGAAGGTCCAGATGGGCAAGTTGAAGTGTTGAAACAAGAAATTATATTTACAGGCAAGAAAATTGAAAAATAGATGTATATAAAGTTGAGATACAAAGATGAAAAGTTGTAAAGTGAAATATCTCTTGAAATTAACAAAATCGTTCATCGATAAAAATTCAGTATGAGGTAACTTGCTTAGCTCATCATACCGTATCTCAACTTTTTATTTTTTAACTACAAGGTATCGTATTTATTAAAAGCCAAGTTTCGTTTTAAAAGTGAATTATATTCATAGCATTTATCATATCATTCGTATTTTTGCGATTGATTTTGATATTTCTAATGAAAAACTTTTCGCCAAACACTTGATTACGAACATTAAATTTGATTGAATAGATAATGTACATATTTTTAGACTTTGATATACTAATATTAACAATGAATGTGAGGAGCTTATAAATAATGATCGAACGTTATTCAAGAGAAGAAATGTCAAATATTTGGACAGATCAAAATCGTTATGAGGCATGGTTAGAGGTTGAAATTCTTGCAAGTGAGGCATGGAGTGAACTTGGCTACATTCCTAAAGAAGATGTTCAAAAGATTAGAGCAAATGCACGTGTTGATGTTGAAAGAGCTAAAGAAATCGAAGAACAAACACGACATGATGTTGTGGCTTTTACACGCCAAGTATCAGAAACACTTGGAGATGAACGTAAATGGGTACATTATGGTTTAACATCAACTGATGTAGTGGATACAGCATTAAGCTTTCAAATTAAACAAGCGAATGACATTATTGAAAAAGATTTAGAGCGTTTTATTGAAGTTTTAGCAGCAAAAGCTAAAAAGTATAAAACGACATTAATGATGGGACGAACTCACGGTGTCCATGCTGAACCGACTACATTTGGTTTGAAAATGGCATTATGGTATGCAGAAATGAACCGAAATTTAGAACGTTTTAAACGCGTTCGTGAAGAAATTGAAGTGGGTAAAATGAGTGGGGCAGTTGGTACATTTGCGAATATTCCACCTGAAATTGAAGCATATGTATGTAAACATTTAGGTATTACGCCAGCACCAATTTCTACACAAACATTACAACGTGATCGTCATGCATATTACATTGCAACGTTGAGCTTAATTGCGACATCTCTCGAAAAATTTGCTGTCGAAGTTCGTAATTTACAAAAAACTGAAACACGTGAAGTTGAAGAAGCATTTGCAAAAGGACAAAAAGGTTCATCTGCAATGCCACATAAGCGTAACCCAGTTGGTTCTGAAAATATTACAGGTATTGCACGTGTCATTCGTGGTTACCTTACAACAGCCTATGAAAATGTAGCATTATGGCATGAAAGAGATATTTCTCACTCATCAGCTGAACGTATTATGCTACCTGATGTGACAATAGCTTTAGACTATGCATTAAACCGCTTCACAAACATTATTGATCGTTTAACAATTTATGAAGATAACATGACTGAAAACATGAATAAAACGTTCGGTTTAATTTATTCACAACGTGTGTTACTTGCCCTTATTGATAAAGGCATGGTGCGTGAAGAAGCTTATGATACGGTACAACCTAAAGCAATGGAATCATGGCAAACTAAAACTCCATTTAGAGAATTAGTTGAAGCAGATCCAAAAATTACAGATCAATTATCAAAAGAAGAGCTAGATGAATGTTTTGACCCTAGACATCATCTTAACCAAGTTGATACAATATTTAAAAGAGTAGGATTAGTATAATTTACTACACTTTAATCTATTAATTCGTTAAAATGATTGTAGATTAATAAATTAGGGGTTGTTTGCATGCAAATTGAAAAATTACGTGGACCAGCATTAGATGAATTATTTGATGCAATATTAACATTAGAAACGAGAGAAGAATGTTATCAATTTTTTGATGACCTATGCACAGTTAATGAGATACAGTCTCTTTCGCAAAGATTACAAGTCGCTAAGATGATTAAGCAAGGTTACACATATGCGACGATTGAACAAGAATCGGGTGCGTCGACCGCAACGATTTCTCGTGTAAAACGTTCGCTTCAATGGGGAAATGATGCATACACTATGATTTTGGAAAGAATGAATATCGAAACGAAGCAATAGCGCCAATAATAGATTAAGTGAAAGCAGTAAATTTAAGACTTTAAGGAAGTGGTTAGGATGACACCAAGCCACTTCGTCCTAGTCTTATTTTAGGATTGGAAATATACGAATTCAAAAGATTAGAATACATCGCAATGCACGGCGAATGTATTCTAATCTTTTTATTTGTTTTGAACATTGTATAATGATAAATGCTGTATCAAAATGACTAGATGAACTTTAGATATCGCATTCTAAAAGTGATATAATATGAGGTATGAAATTTTAAAGGAGCGTTTACGATGTATGATATAAAAAACTGGCGACACGTCTTTAAATTAGACCCAGCAAAAGAAATATCAGATGATGATTTAGAACGTATTTGTATGTCCAATACTGATGCAATTATGATAGGCGGCACAGATAATGTGACAGAAGATAACGTCTTAAATTTAATGAGTCGCGTTCGTAGATATCCATTACCATTAGCATTAGAAATTTCTAATATAGAAAGCACGATGCCTGGGTTTGACTTTTATTTTGTCCCTACTGTATTAAATAGCCAAGATACAGAATTTCACAATGGGTTACTGCATCGCGCGCTCAAAGAATATGGTCACATGATTAACTTTGATGAATTTATCTTTGAAGGTTACCTTGTGATGAATCCTGATAGTAAAGTGAGTGCACATACAAAAGCAAATACAAATTTAGATGTGGATGACATTGTGGCATTTAGTCAAATGGCTAATGCATTTTATAGATTTCCAGTACTTTATTTAGAATATAGTGGTACATTTGGTGATTTAAAGATGGTTGAAGCGGCGCGTTCTGAGCTCACAGAAACGCAACTTTTTTATGGTGGTGGCATCGATAGTTTATCACGTGCAACAGAGGTCGCTGCAATCGCTGATACTATAGTCGTTGGTAATATTATTTATGAAGATATTAAAAAAGCTTTACAAACTACTAAAATAAAGGAGAGAACATAATGAATGCTTTATTACAAAATATGAATCCTGAACAAAGTGAAGCGGTACGTACAACTGAAGGGCCTCTTCTTATTATGGCAGGCGCAGGATCAGGTAAAACACGTGTATTAACGCATCGTATTGCTTATTTATTAGATGAAAAAGGCGTTTCTCCTTATAATATTTTAGCGATTACATTTACAAACAAAGCAGCAAGAGAGATGAAAGAACGTGTACATAGCCTTGTAGGAGAAGAGGCAGAAGTAATATGGATGTCAACATTTCACTCCATGTGTGTAAGAATTTTAAGACGAGATATCGATCGCATAGGAATTGAAAGAAACTTTACAATCATTGACCCGACTGACCAGAAATCAGTGATTAAAGATATTTTAAAACGAGAAAATATCGATCCTAAAAAATATGAGCCACGTATGTTTATAGGGGCTATTAGTCAACTTAAAAATGATCTAAAATCACCAAGTACGGCTTTAAGTGAAGCAAGTGATTTTTACGCTAAAATGGTCGCCCGAGTTTATGAAGGATATCAAAAACAACTCTTAAGAAATCAGGCGTTAGATTTTGATGATTTAATTATGACAACGATTAAATTATTTGAACGTGTCCCTGAAGTATTAGAGTATTATCAAAATAAGTTTCAGTATATTCATGTAGATGAGTATCAAGATACTAACAAAGCACAATATACATTAGTGAACCTCATCGCTAAGAAATTTAAAAACCTCTGTGTTGTAGGTGATTCCGATCAGTCGATATATGGTTGGAGAGGTGCTGATATCCAAAACATTTTATCTTTTGAAGAAGATTATCCAACAGCAAAAACGATTTATTTAGAGCAAAATTATCGCTCAACAAAAACTATTTTAACTGCGGCTAACGAAGTTATACGTAATAATACAGAGCGTAAACCTAAAGGATTATGGACAGCAAATCAGCAGGGTGAAAAAATTTATTATTACGAAGCGTTTAGTGAACGAGACGAGACAGAATATGTTGTACGTGAGATTATGAAGCAACAGCAACGTGGTAAAAAGTTTAAAGATATCGCTGTACTGTATCGAACAAATGCGCAATCTCGTGTGCTTGAAGAAACATTTCTTAAATCTAATATCCCTTATGTCATGGTAGGGGGACAAAAGTTCTATGACCGTAAAGAGATTAAAGATGTATTAAGTTATTTACGACTCGTCGCGAATAGCGCAGATGACATAAGTTTAAGACGTATTATTAATGTGCCAAAAAGAGGCATTGGCCCATCATCAGTTGAAAAAATTGCAAATTATGCGAATGAACATAATATTAGTATGTTTGATGCATTAGCTGAAGTTGATTTTATCGGATTATCTAAAAAAGTCGCACAAGCTGCAGCAACTTTTTACACTTTAATTAATAATTTAATGAAAGAACAAGAGTTTCTTGAAATTACAGAGATTGTTGATGAAGTTTTAGATAAGTCTGGATATCGTGAAATGTTGCAACGAGAACAATCTATTGAGTCAAGAAGTAGACTTGAAAATATTGATGAATTCATGTCTGTGCCACATGATTACGAAGAGAATACGCCGCTTGAGGATCAATCACTCATTAATTTCTTAACTGATTTATCACTTGTTGCAGATGTGGATGAGGCAAATTTAGAAGATGGTGTGACGCTTATGACGATGCATTCTGCCAAAGGACTAGAGTTCCCAGTCGTCTTTATTATTGGTATGGAAGAATCACTATTTCCTCATATTCGTGCTATTAAAGCAGATGATAATCATGAAATGGAAGAAGAGCGTCGTATTAGTTACGTTGCGATTACACGTGCTGAAGAGGTCTTGTATCTCACACATGCGTCATCTCGTACACTTTACGGCCGACCTCAATCTAATGCACGTTCAAGATTTTTAGATGAAATACCTACAGACTTGCTAGAGGACTTGAATGCATCTGCTCAATTTACACGTACACCTCAGCAAAAACCAACAAAACGGGGATTTAGCCAAAAGGTAACCCATTCAAAACAAAGCGCACAACATCAATCTGATTGGCAAGTGGGCGATAAAGTAGTGCATAAGTCATGGGGGGAAGGGATGGTCTCCCATGTAAATAATAAAAATGGTTCAATAGAGTTAGATATTATCTTCAAAAGTGAAGGCCCTAAACGATTACTGGCGCAATTTGCCCCTATTGAAAAAAAGGAGGATTAATCAGTGAAGGATATTCAAGCACGTGTTAATGAATTACATCAACTTTTACACCAATATAACTATGAATACCATGTTCAAGATAATCCGTCAGTACCTGATAGTGAATATGATCAATTGTTACATGAGTTGATTGATATTGAAGCAAAGCATCCAGAGTTTAAAACGTCTGATTCACCGACAGTACGTGTAGGTGGAGAAGCGCAATCTTCATTTGAAAAAAAACGTCATGATACACCGATGTTGAGTTTATCGAATGCGTTTAATGAAGCGGATTTAAGACGATTTGATCAAAGAGTGCGTGACGCAGTGGGACCTGTTGAATATATGTGTGAATTAAAAATTGATGGGTTAGCAGTATCTTTAAAGTATGTCGAAGGTAAGTTTGTTCAAGGACTCACTCGAGGTGATGGTACGACGGGTGAGGACATTACAGAGAATCTTAAGACCATACAAGCTATACCGCTTACACTGAAAACACCTATCTCTTTTGAAGTACGCGGAGAGGCGTATATGCCTAGAAAGTCTTTCTTGAAATTGAATGAGTTAAAAGAAAAAAGAGACGAACAACCTTTCGCTAACCCTCGAAATGCAGCAGCCGGATCATTACGACAACTTGATTCAAAGTTAGCGGCACAACGTAAACTGGATGTGTTTATATATAGTATTAATGATTTAACAGAATTAGATGCTACTTCTCAAAGTGAAGCATTGGATCAGTTGGATGATTTAGGTTTTAAAACAAATCACAATCGTGAAAAGGTTAAAGACATTGAAGGAGTATTAGATTATATTGAGCGATGGACAAAGCAACGTGAACATCTTTCTTATGATATTGACGGAATCGTAATCAAAGTCAATGCATTAGACTATCAAGAAGAAATGGGCTTTACTCAAAAATCACCACGATGGGCTATCGCATATAAATTTCCAGCAGAAGAAGTGGTCTCTCAATTACATGATATTGAACTCAGTATAGGACGCACAGGCGTTGTGACACCTACTGCGATTTTAGAACCTGTGCGTGTTGCGGGTACAACTGTATCTCGTGCGTCTTTACATAATGAAGACTTAATTCATGAAAAAGATATCCGTATAGGGGATCATGTCGTAGTCAAAAAAGCAGGAGACATTATACCCGAAGTAGTTCGTGTGATTTTAGATCGACGTCCTAGTGATGCAAAACCTTATCATATGCCAACGCATTGTCCAAGTTGCGATCATGAATTGGTACGCATTGAAGGTGAAGTCGCGTTAAGATGTATTAATCCTAAATGCCAAGCTCAACTTGTTGAAGGACTAATCCATTTTGTATCAAGACAAGCAATGAATATAGATGGGTTAGGAACAAAAATAATTGAGCAACTTTATCACTATGATTTGATAAAAGACGTCGCAGATATTTTTTACTTAACAAAAGAAGATCTATTGCCACTTGAAAGAATGGGTGAGAAAAAAGCTCAAAACCTCTTAGATGCTATTGAAAAATCTAAACAACAATCTCTAGAACATCTGTTATTCGGTTTAGGTATTAGACACTTAGGCGCGAAAGCGAGTCAGGTTATTGCTGAAAAATACGAAACAATGGACCGCTTGTTTACTGTGACTGAAGATGAGCTCGTTGAAATTTATGATGTAGGTGAAAAGTTAGCCCAATCATTAATTACTTATCTAGAAAACGACGATATAAAACGATTAATTGAAAAATTAAAATCACAAAATGTGAATATGACATTTAAAGGTGAAAAACTATCAGATATTGAAGGTCATCCAGAGTTTAATGGTAAAACAATTGTATTAACAGGAAAACTCCAACAAATGACACGCTCTGAAGCATCAAATTGGTTAAAGCAACAAGGTGCTAAAGTTACAAGTAGTGTAACTAAGTCGACGGATCTTGTAATTGCAGGTGAGGATGCTGGTTCAAAACTGACAAAAGCACAATCGTTAGGTACAGAAGTTTGGGATGAAGCGCAATTTATAGAAAAACAAAGTGAAATTAATAAGCAAGGAGTTTAACGATGAAAAAAAGGATGATGACTATCTTAGGGCTTACGCTCATGCTCACGGCTTGTGCACCTAAATCAGACACCGAATCTCAAATTGATAACGACGCCAAAAATAAAGAACATGTCAAAGAAATCGCTACTGATAAGGCTGTACAAGGAGATAATTATCGTACGTTACTTCCGTTTAAGGAAAGCCAAGCAAGAGGATTAATTCAAGAAAATATGGCAAATAGTTATAACGGAGAAGATTTTGAAGATGGTTTATTAAATATTAGTAAGAGTGTTTTTCCAACAAAAGATTATTTGTATCAAGATGGACAATATTTAGATAAAGATACGATAAGAGCTTACCTCAAGCCTAAATATACCAAAAAAGAACTTGACGCGATGAGCGACGATGAGAAGTCGGAAAAAGATGCGAGTGAAAATCTAGGTTTAAATCCATCAACACATGGTGAAACAGATGAGGCTAAAATTGCTAAAAATAGCCCTGCAGTTTTATCCAATATTTTAGAACAAGATTTTTATGGTCGCTCTGATACTAAAGGGAAAAAGATTAAGGGTATGACGATTGGTTTAGCGATGAATAGTGTTTACTACTATCAAAAAGAAAAATATGGTGAAACTTACAGTGAAAATTTAGATCCAAAAGAAGTTGAAAAACAAGGGCGCCAAATGGCCGATGAAGTATTAACACGTTTGCGTGCACATAAAGATCTAAAAAACATCCCGATTAACTTTGCGATATATATTCAATCTTCTCAAGATGATATTACACCTGGTCGCTTTGTAAGCTATGCCACTTCAGAATCTCAAAAAGACAATCTAGATGAGTGGAAGAAGATTAAAGAAAAAACAGTGTTACTACCATCAAGTGAAGCAGCAGAATTAAATGATAATTTAAACAACAGTTTCCAAAATTTTAATAATGGACTACAGTCTTATTTTTCAAACTTTACACAAGCGGTTGGTAAAGTGACGTTTGTGAATAAAAAAGCGGATCACTTAGTTGTAGATTTACCTATTGATTATTATGGTAAGGCAGAATTAATTGGAATTACACAATATGTTACACAACTTTCAGAGAAGGAATTTAAAGATGTTGATTCTTATGAGATTCATATTAAGGATGGTAATGAATCAAGAGCACTTATTGTGAAAACAAAAGATGATAAATCACCGAACGTACACATTTATCAAAACTAGTATATAGAGATGGAATTACAAAAAGGGTTGGCTGTCAGAAGTACCTTTAAAAGTACTCGTGACGTACCAACCCTTATTTATGTTTATTTATGTTTGACTTCAGCAAGTTGACGTTCAACTTCAGTAAATTCACGATGTACAAATTCGCCTGGTTTTTTCGTAAACATTGATATAACAATAGTGACAATAAAGCTCACAATAAATCCTGGTACAATTTCATATAAATTAAAGAAATCATTCATTTCACCTAGTGGTAATACGAAGGCAATCCATAAAATAACAGTTACTGCACCGGCAATCATACCGCTGATAGCACCAGTACGTGTTAAACCTCTCCAATAAAGAGATAAAATGACGAGAGGGCCAAATGAAGCACCAAATCCTGCCCATGCGTTACCTACTAAGTTTAAAATCGTATCGTTTGGTGTCCAAGCGATTAAAATAGCTACAATAGCAACTAAGATAACCGAAATACGACCAACAAGAACAAACTCTTTTTCATGTTTTTCGGTATTTGCACGTTGACCACGTATTAATTTGTAAAAATCTTCTGTTAATGAACTCGATGTTACGAGTAATTGTGAAGAAATCGTACTCATAATTGCGGCTAAAATTGCGGCTAGTAGAAAACCGCCAACTAAAGGATGAAATAGTACTTGTCCCATTAAAATAAACAATGTTTCAGGGTCTTTAATAGTCACACCTTGCGCAGGTACGAAAGCAATCCCTAGTAATCCCACTAAAACAGCACCTAATAAACCTACAGCCATCCAACTGATACCAATACGTCTCGTCAATGGAAACAATTTAATTGTTCTTATAGACATGAAACGTACTAATATATGTGGTTGACCGAAATATCCCAATCCCCATGCAAAAAATGAAATGATGCCGATCGCTGTTGTTCCTTTGAATAAATCTAGGTTAGTTGGTTTCATTTCTGCAATTGTTCCAAATGTATCTAGACCATTCAGTTTGAGCATTGTTACAATTGGAACCATAATCATAGCAATAAGCATAATCACACCTTGGAAAAAGTCTGTAATAGAAACAGCAAGGTAACCCCCAAAAAAGGTGTATAGAATTACAATGACTGCAATGACAATTAAACCAACACGATAATCAATACCAAAAGCACTTTCGAATAATTTACCTCCAGAAACAAGTCCTGAATGTGTGTAAAGTGTAAAAAACACTACAATAATCACACCAGATACAATTTTAATGATATTTGTTTCATCATTTAAGCGATTCTTAAAGAAATCTGGTAAAGTAATGGCATCTCCGGCTAGTTCGGTGTGCACACGTAGACGAGGTGCAACGAGTAAATAGTTGACATATGCACCTAATGTCAAACCGATAGCAAGCCATAGTGCTGATAACCCTGTCGAATACACTTCTCCAGGTAACCCCATAATCATCCAGCCACTCATATCTGAAGCCCCAGCGGATAATGCTGTTACCCAAGGACCGATACTTCGCCCACCTAGCATGTATTCGCTTAAATTACTTGTTGCTTGCTTGTATCCGTAATAACCAATACCTAAAAGAATCACGAAATAAGCAACGATCATTATATAGGTTTGCCAGTCAGGGTTTACCTGACTCGATAACGTCGCTCCGAAATTAAACACATTAACTCCCCCTTTTCGTTGTTTAAATACATTATACAGAATTGTCAAATAAAGGAAAGAATTTTTTGTAATTATTAATCTTAAGTGTCCAGAATAAGAGTATAATGTTAAATATATAAATCATTTCAAAATGTGTTACGAATAATGAGGGACGTTTTTGAAAGGTTTAGATTTTTACATGGAAATTTGATACAATTTATAGATAAAAGACTATTTTTAAGGAGGCTTTGTTGTAATGGCTGATATTACACAAGAACAAGTCGAATATATTGCTAATCTTGCTCGTTTAAATGTAACTGAGGAAGAATCACAATCATTACAAGATACATTAGAAGGTATACTGAATTTTTGTCATCAAATTGATAATGTAGATACAGAAAATGTGAAACCAACCAATCATGTTTTGGACTTACAAAATGTTTTGCGTGATGACGTAGCAGTACCTGGAATTCCGCAAGAACAAGCTTTGGCGAACGCAAAAGAGGTTGAAGCAGGTCAATTTAAAGTACCAGCAGTCATGAATGAGGAGGACGCATAAAGATGAGCATCCGTTACGAATCAATTGAAAACTTACAAAAAATGATAAAGAATAATGAAATTAAACCTTCTGAAATTGTGAAAGATATATATGATGCAATTGAAGAAACTGATCCAACTATTAAATCTTTCCTTGCACTAGATAAAGAAAATGCAATAAAAAAAGCTGAAGAATTAGATGAATTACAAGCAAAAGGTCAAATGGATGGTAAGTTATTTGGAATTCCGATGGGGATTAAAGATAACATTATCACTGAAGGTTTAGAAACTACTTGTGCAAGTAAAATGTTAGAAGGATTCGTACCGATTTACGAATCAACTGTTATGAAAAAATTACATGCTGAAAATGGTGTGTTAATCGGAAAGGTTAACTTGGATGAATTTGCAATGGGTGGTTCTACTGAAACATCTTACTTTAAGAAAACGGTAAATCCATTTGATCACACAGCTGTTCCGGGTGGCTCATCAGGTGGGTCAGCAGCAGCTGTAGCAGCGGGTCTTGTACCGTTTACGTTAGGAACAGATACAGGTGGGTCTATCCGTCAACCGGCAGCATATTGCGGTGTGGTTGGATTAAAACCTACATACGGCCGTGTGTCTCGTTTTGGTTTAGTAGCATTTGCATCATCACTTGATCAAATTGGACCATTAACACGTAATGTTAAAGATAATGCATTAGTACTTGAAGCTATTGCTGGCGAGGATGAAATGGATTCAACAAGTGCACCTGATGTTGCTACGGATTTTACTGCAGATATTGGCAAAGATATCAAAGGTATGAAGATTGGTTTACCAAAAGAATACATTGGCGACGGTGTGGACGAAGATGTTAAAGAAGCGGTATTAAAAGCAGCTGAAACATTGAAATCACTAGGCGCAGTGGTGGAAGAAGTAAGTTTACCACGTACTGCTGCAGGTATTCCTTCATATTATGTAATTGCATCAGCCGAAGCATCTTCTAACTTAGCACGTTTTGATGGTATTCGATATGGTTACCACTCTAAAGATGCTAAATCGCTTGAAGAGTTATATAAAATGTCACGTAGCGAAGGATTTGGTGAAGAGGTTAAACGTCGTATTTTCTTAGGAACGTACGTTTTAAGTTCAGGCTACTTTGATGCGTACTATAAAAAAGCTCAAAAAGTACGTACGTTAATCAAAAATGATTTTGAAAAAGTATTTGAAAACTATGATGTAATTATTGGACCTACAACACCGACAGTAGCATTTGACCTTGGTGCAGAAATCAATGATCCTTTAACAATGTATGCGAATGACTTATTAACTACACCTGTAAACTTAGCAGGGTTACCAGGTATTTCATTACCATGTGGTTTAGCTGAAAATAATCGTCCAATTGGTCTACAACTCATCGGTAAACCATTTGATGAAAAAACGTTATACCGTGTTGCATATCAATATGAAACACAATTTAATCTACACGACCAATATCAAAACTTATAAGGAGTGGCAATCAATGCATTTTGAAACAATTATCGGGCTTGAAGTCCACGTTGAATTGAAAACAGATTCTAAAATGTTTTCTAGTGCACCAGTTGGTTATGGTGCAGAACCTAATACAAATACAAGTGTTATCGATTTAGCATATCCAGGTGTACTACCAACAGTAAATAGACGTGCAGTCGATTGGTCTATGCGTGCTGCGATGGCGCTCAATATGGATATCGCAACAGAATCTAAATTTGATCGTAAAAACTACTTTTATCCAGATAACCCGAAAGCATACCAAATCTCTCAATTAGACCAACCGATTGGAGAAAATGGATATATAGATATTGAAGTCAATGGCGAAACCAAACGTATCGGTATTACACGACTTCATATGGAAGAAGACGCTGGTAAATCCACACATAAAGATGGGTATTCACTCGTTGACTTAAACCGTCAAGGTACGCCTTTAGTTGAAATTGTATCTGAACCTGATATGCGTTCACCGGAAGAGGCATATGCTTATTTAGAAAAACTGAAGTCTATCATTCAATATACTGGTGTATCAGATGGAAAAATGGAAGAAGGGTCATTACGTTGTGACGCAAACGTATCTCTTCGTCCATATGGTCAAAAAGAATTCGGAACAAAAGCTGAGTTGAAAAACTTAAACTCATTTAACAACGTCAGAAAAGGACTGGAATATGAGGTTAAGCGTCAAGAAGAAGAACTTTTAAACGGTGGCGAAATCTTACAAGAAACACGTCGTTATGATGAATCAACAGGTAAAACAATTTTAATGCGTGTTAAGGAAGCTTCAGATGACTACCGTTACTTCCCTGAACCGGACATCGTTCCTTTATATATTGATGATGCTTGGAAAGAACGCGTACGTCAAACGATTCCGGAATTACCAGATGCACGTAAAGCGAAATATGTCTCTGAATTTGGTTTACCAGAATATGACGCTCATGTCCTTACATTAACAAAAGAGATGTCAGATTTATTTGAGGGCACAGTTAAAGAAGGTGCTGATATTAAACTTACATCTAACTGGTTAATGGGCGGTGTCAATGAGTATCTCAATAAAAATCAAATTGAATTACATGATACGGCTTTAACACCAGAAAATTTAGCGAGTATGATTAAATTAATTAAAGACGGAACAATGAGTAGTAAAATTGCGAAAAAAGTCTTCCCAGAATTAGCTAAAAATGGTGGAGATGCACAACAAATCATGAAAGATAAAGGATTAGTACAAATTTCTGATGAAGGTGCTGTACTAAAATTTGTTCAAGAAGCAATTGAAAATAATCCTCAATCTGTTGAAGATTATAAAAATGGTAAAGGTAAAGCGATGGGTTTCTTAGTTGGACAAATTATGAAACTTTCTAAAGGACAAGCAAATCCACAACTTGCAAATAAATTATTAAAAGAAGAACTCGATAAGTTATAAAATGTTCATCTTATAGAAAATATTCATCATGTGAATAATCAATGATACTTATAAAGAGGCTGGCATTAAGTAAAAAGTGTAGAAATAGAGTTGAAAGACTCCGCGTCTGATTTAAAGATTTCTATTTTAACACGTATCAAGTGTCAAGCCTCTTTATATTTGAATTTATTGACGGTAACTTTTTATGATTGTTCAAACATCCCGGTAAACTCATATACATTTAAGGGATGGCTATCATAAAATGTTATTGAAAGGGACTTAATTGCATTAGGTGTTATGACTTTAAATGATACTCATATTGCTATAATATGATTGTGAGTATATAAAAATTGAGGGATATGAATGAGAAAACGCGCAAGAATTATTTATAATCCAACTTCTGGAAAAGAAGTGTTTAAACGAGCATTACCCGATGTTTTAACGCAAATGGAACAAGCAGGTTACGAAACAAGTACATATGCAACACAAAGTATTGGTGATGCCACAGAAGAAGCGGCACGTGTCATTAATCAAAATTTTGACTTGCTCATTGTCGCTGGTGGAGACGGTACATTAAATGAAGTGATTAATGGAATTGCTGAAAAACCTAACAGACCTAAGTTAGGCCTTATCCCTATGGGGACAGTTAACGATTTTGGCCGCGCACTTCACTTGCCAACAGATATTTTTGAAGCAGTAGATGTTATTTTAAAAGGGAAGACCGTGCATGTAGATATTGGTAAAATGAATAGCCGATACTTTATAAATCTTGCAGGTGGTGGAAAAATCACTGAAGTTTCTTATGAAGCACCAAGTAAATTGAAATCTATTGTTGGTCCGTTTGCTTATTATATTAAGGGATTTGAAATGTTACCTCAAATGAATGCTGTGAATGTCAGAATTGAATACGACGGAGAAGTTTTCGAAGGTGACATTATGTTGTTTTTATTAGGCCTTACGAATTCTATGGCAGGATTTGAAAAATTAGTGCCTAATGCAAAACTTGATGACGGTATGTTTACCCTGTTAATCGTTGAAAAGGCAAATATTGCTGAACTTGGCCATATTATGACACTTGCATCTAGAGGCGAACATATTCATCATCCTAAAGTACATTATTATAAAGCACAAGCTGTTAATATTTCTTCTTTCAGTGACATGAGATTAAATGTTGATGGTGAATACGGAGGACAATTACCAGCAAACTTTTTCAATTTAGAGCGTCATATTGAAGTGTTTTCACCATCCCAAGAAGATAATGAATTATTGATTGATGAGCCTAAACAATCAGAATAATAAAGATATGTATCGTCTTTGTTAGTGACTTAATATTTATTGTTGTATGGGTGATACCAAAATAGTAATGGGGAGTTTTTTATGGCAATAGTAGAAAAAAATCAAATCTATGAAGGAAAAGTTATCGATTTAACACATGAAGGGCATGGCGTGATTAAAATAGATAGATATCCAATATTCGTCCCAATGAGTCTGATAGATGAATTAATTACTTTTAAAGTCATTAAAGTCAAAAAAAACTTTGCGATTGGAAAACTCATAGAAGTTAAAGTTAAAAGCGATAGCCGAGTAGAGGCTCCATGCCCGTATTATAGTAAGTGTGGAGGATGTCAGTTGCAACACCTATCATATGAGGCACAGCTTGCTATGAAGCGTGAGCAAGTTGTGAACCTATTTGAACGTAAAGGTCAATTTGAAAATGTCAAAATTCATGACACAGTCGGTGCTTTAGATCCATGGCGATATCGCAATAAATCACAGATACCAGTGGGATTAACTAAAGAAGGACAAGTTAAAATGGGTTTCTATCGCCAGCGCAGTCATGACATTATCGACATTGATCACTGTATGATTCAATATGAAACACAAGATGAGATTATGCAATTTTTAAAAAGACTCATTGATTCATACCAGATTAAACCATATCAAGAAGTTAAACATAAAGGATTGTTGCGTCATATCGTCATACGTAAAGGCTATTATTCTCAAGAAGTGATGATCATTTTTGTTATTAACGGTAATCAACTTCCGCACCAGAATGACATTATTGAAGCAATTGTTTCTCAATTTCCTAACGTTACAAGTATAAAAGTGAATCAAAATAAAGAAAAATCTAATGTCATTATGGGGAAAACATCACATACCATTTATGGAAAAGATGTCATTACTGATCAACTTAATGATACACATTTTGAGATTAGTGATTTATCATTTTATCAAATCAATGTTCCTCAAACTCAAAAATTATACAATATTGCGAAAGACTATGCGCATTTGACAGGTGAAGAAATCGTATTAGATACGTATTGTGGTATAGGTACGATTTCATTAATGATGGCACCTTATGCAAAACACGTTTATGGTGTAGAAGTCGTTGAAGCTGCAATCGATAATGCGAAACAGAATGCACAGAAGAATTATATAACGAATACGACCTTTGAAGTGGGAGCATCAGAAGACGTGATGATTCGTTGGAAGAATCAAGGAATTCAACCCGATGTCGTAACGATTGATCCACCTCGAAAAGGCTGTGATCCTGTCTTTATTGAGACATTACTCGAACTTGAACCCAAACGTATTGTTTATGTGTCTTGTAATCCAAGCACGCAATTGAGAGATGTTCAGATGCTTTCAGATAAATATCAACTTATTGAGATTACACCTGTAGATATGTTTCCTCAAACAACACATGTTGAAACAGTGGCGTTATTAGTAAAAAAGTAAGATGAAAATATAAAGAGAATGAAATATTAATGCATCAAGAATATAACGGTTAGGTGATTGCATGTATCAAATTAATTTATATAATAATAAGCAAAAGATGAAGCGTTTTTTAGTTTTCCAATTTATTGTAATTTTAATATTTATTGTGCTGAGTTATAAATGGTCTATGTCTTTAACGTTACTACATGAACAAAATATAGGTATGAATATTTTCCTAGGAGTCAGTGGCTTTATTATATTAGAAATCGTACATGAGCTTGTTAAGGTTTTAATATTACGTATGATTACAAATCGACATCAAGCATTTCATCGATATCAGAACGGCGTATTAATCACATATTTACCTCATTATTATTTTAATCGCATCACCTTTTTTCTTTATACATTATTGCCAGGTATAATACTAATGTTATTGCTGTTAATTTGGTTTACTTTAATGCCATACTCATCAATTATATTTATATTTGCACTACATATGGCATATTTATCAATTCCTATATATTTTGTGGCAGTGGGATTAAGTAAGACACATGTTCAATTTGTAGAAATGACAGAAAGTGGTATTAATTTATATCAAGAAAAACCTACAATATAAGAAAAACAACACTTTGATATGCTTCGTTTATAGGTTTTATCATTTTTGTATTTTGAATATAACGTTTGATGGAATTTATTAAAGGAGTGAGCGCGGTGGCACCACGTCGAATAATTCATATTGATATGGATTATTTTTTCGCACAAGTTGAAGTTCGTGATAATCCGAAGTTGAGAGGAAAACCTGTCATCGTAGGCGGGAAAGCGAGTGGACGTGGTGTTGTCTCAACTGCTTCTTATGAGGCTCGTCAATACGGAGTTCATTCAGCGATGCCAATGGCAAGAGCACATCAGTTATGTCCAGATGGTTATTATATCACGCCACATTTCGAGAAATATAAAGCGGTCTCGAAACAGATCATGGAAATTTTTAAAAGTTATACAGATTTAGTAGAACCACTGTCACTTGATGAAGCGTATTTGGACATTACAGATCTAGTGAGACCCGATTTACCTGCATCTCAAATTGCACAGTATATTCGTAGAGATATATTTGAAAAGACAGCACTCACAGCAAGCGCCGGTGTTTCTTACAATAAGTTTTTAGCGAAGTTGGCAAGTGGGATGAACAAACCCAATGGACTCACAATTATTGACTACAATAATGTTCATGATATATTAATGCAACTTGATATCGGAGACTTTCCAGGTGTGGGAAAAGCGTCTAAAGCCAAAATGCATGAACACCATATTTATACAGGGCAAGATTTATATAATCAAAGCGAACATACTTTAGTCTATTTATTTGGTAAAAAGGGGCATCATCTTTATCAACGTGTCAGAGGTCAAGATGATCGGTTAGTACAAGCTGAACGCATTCGTAAAAGTGTAGGAGCTGAGAGAACTTTTTCAGTTGATACGAATGAAGATGAAGAAATCTTAAGAAAAATTGAAGCGTTATCTTATAAAATTGCTGAGAGATTAGAAGCGCTCGATCAAGTTGGACAAACTGTTACAGTTAAGATAAAAACTGATCAATTCGAAAACTACTCTAAACAAAGAAGTTTAGTCTCTCCTATTCGTGAGCAACAATATATTTATCAAATCGCGTATGAATTATATTACGAGTTAAAAGATCCAAACGTTCCTATACGACTTATAGGGGTATCAATTGGAAATCTTCAGGAACGATTTTTTCGTAATATGACTATTTTTGATTTTTTATAAAGCATCTTTGTCCGTTAATTTTTTCCCATATATTTGAATAACGTCTTTTAAACTTGGATAATGTTTCAACAATCGATAGGTAATCATTGCACAGGCTTTCGCGTCGTTAAGGGCATCATGATGTCCATGAAAATCTAAACCATAAAACATCATCATATATTTTAAACCATAGCGATGAGAATTAACTGTACGTTTTGAAAGTTGATAAGAACAGAAATAGATAATGTTAGGCGTATCATAATGTGCAGCTTTTAAACTAGCGTGTAATACTGACATATCAAAAGCAGCGTTATGTGCAACAACTGGTAAATCGCCGATAAACTGTAACATGTATGGATAAACTTCTGAAAATATAGGAGCGTGACGCACATCTCTAGGACGGATACCATGTACGTCGATATTTTTAGGCGAAAAAGTATCGTTGGGATTGACAAGTGTATAAAACGTTTCAGTAATCTCATGATTGACAACCTTTACCATACCAACAGCGCAGATACTTGTACGTTTGTAATTGGCGGTCTCAAAATCGAGTGCAATATAACTTTCCATTATGTCAACTCCCTTTCTTAAAACAGTATGACATATATTAACCCTTTTCAAAATTCAAGTCAAAGTATTTAAAACAGTGATTTATAAGAATTTATAAAAAACGTGAGCAGATTATCAAAATTGATAGCGCTCACGTTCATTTGAATAGCATGGATTATCATTTAGACTTAAGCCTCAGCTGAAAAAGAACGTTGGGCTAAGTCTTTTTCATAGAGATATAGTGCATTAGAATCGTCACCGATACGTTTTAAATAGTCGATATGTGTTTCAAACATAGATTCTTCTTCAACTTGTTCATCTAAGAACCAGTTCAAGAAAGAAATTGTCGCATAATCTTTTTTCTGATTAGCAATATCAGATAAATTATAGAAACGTTGTGTAACATCTCTTTCTTGTGCTAGACCATCTTCAAATGTTTCAAGAATCGAATTGAAATCAACTTTTGGAGCATCTAAGCTTGAAAATACTGCTTTTTCTCCACGATCATTGATGTAGTTATAAATTTTTTGGCCGTGAAAACGTTCCTCTTTAGCTTGTTCAATATAAAAATTAGCGAATCCATCATAAGATTGATAATCGCAATATGCGGCCATAGCCATATAAGCGTGCGCTGCGTAAAACTCATGGTTCATTTGTTTATTTAAAGCCTCTAATAATTCTTTATCAAGCATAAATTATGCCTCCATTATTATGAATTTTTTACTTATAATGTATGATACCCCCAAATTAAAAAAATATACATAAAGCAATTGAGCGCATGCTATTTTTGTTTATGAAAAGTACTCGAGCATGGTATAATATGGGAATGAAATCGGAGGAGTGTATGGAATGAGACAATGGACAGCTACACATATGGCAAAACTTGCTAGATTTGCAAGTCGTGCAGCAGGTAAAAAAGGTACAGATTTACCAGGCCAAGTGGCACGAAGAGTAGATCCTCGTATTCTAAGAAAGTTAGCAGCAAATGTTGATGAAGTCGTTTTTATCAGTGGAACAAATGGTAAAACAACTACTTCAAATTTGATAGGTCACACATTAAAAGCGAATAACATCGAAATCATTCATAATAATGAAGGTGCAAATATGGCGGCAGGGATTACGTCTGCTTTTATTGTACAATCAACACCTCAGACTAAAATAGCAATCATTGAAATAGATGAAGGGTCTATTCCACGTGTTTTGAAAGAAATGACGCCAACTAAAATGGTTTTTACAAATTTCTTTAGAGATCAAATGGACCGTTTTGGTGAAATAGACATTATGGTGAATCGCATTATTTCTGCAATTGAAAATAAAGATATACAACTTATCTTAAATGCGGATGATCCTTTTGTAAGTCGGCTTAAAATTGCAAGCTCACGTATTAAATATTATGGCATGCAAAAAAATGCCTATCCATTTGAACAATCTACCATGAATGAAAGTCGATATTGTCCAAATTGTGGTCGACCTTTAAATTACTCGTATATACATTATAACCAATTAGGCCACTATCAATGTCAATGTGGTTTTAATCGTCATGACCCAGATTATGAGATTTCAACTTTTAACATTGATCCTTTTATAACAATGACGGTTAATGACTATCAATTTAATATGAAGATTGCAGGGGATTTCAACGCTTATAATGCACTTGCTGCATATGCAACGTTACGTGAACTTGGTTTAAATGATGAATCAATTCAAAAAGGATTTGAAAGTTATACATCAAAAAACGGACGCATGCAATACTTTGAAGGTACAAAACATAAAGCATTGATTAACTTAGCGAAAAACCCAGCTGGTATGAATGCTTCTATCGCAATGGGTGAAAAGCTAGAGGATAAAAAGATATACATTTTAAGTTTAAATGACTTTCCAGCAGATGGACGTGACACTTCTTGGATTTATGATGCTGATTTTGAAAAGTTAAATGAACAAGAAATCGAAGCGATTATTGTAACAGGAAATCGTGCTGAAGAATTACATCTCAGACTAAAGCTTGCTGAGGTCACAGTACCAATAGTGGTTGAACGAGATATTTATAAAGCAACAGCATTAACGATGAATTACTCATCTTTTATTGTTGCAATTCCTAACTATACCTCTTTAGCCCCAATGCTTGATCAATTAGAGCGCTTATTTAAGGAGGAGCAATCATAATGTATGAACTAACAGTCTATCATTTTATGCCAGATAAGCTAAATCTCTACAGTGATATTGGAAATATTATGGCATTAAAATATCGTGCCAAAGAACGTAATATTAAATTAAATGTTGTAGATATTAATGATACAGAGAATGTTGATTTATCCAAAGCTGATATCTTCTTTATTGGCGGTGGAAGCGATAGAGAACAAGCATTAGCTACTCAAGCATTATTGAAAATCAAATCTCAATTAAAAGCAGCTATTGAAGATGGTATGCCAGGGTTAACTGTTTGTGGTGGATACCAATTCTTGGGTGAAAAGTATGTTACACCAGATGGTCAATCGTTAGAAGGATTAAATATTTTAGATTTTTATACAGAATCAAAGTCAGAGCGTTTAACGGGAGACATTGTCATTGAAAGTGATACATTTGGAACAATTGTAGGTTTTGAGAACCATGGCGGCCGTACGTATCATAATTATGACACTTTAGGACATGTAACACATGGCTATGGCAACAATGATACCGATCAAAAAGAGGGGATTCATTACAAAAATTTACTTGGTACGTATTTACATGGTCCTGTTTTACCTAAAAATCACGAACTTACGGATTATCTTTTAGAGGCTGCAGCAAAGCGTAAAGGTATTCCATTTGAGCCTAAACAAATCGACAATACGGTTGAAGAAGCGGCAAAACGAGTTCTTGTCAATCGAGCACATAAACAAAAAGAATCTTAAAATAAAGAGACAAGTTACGATCCTATAAGTGTTAATAACTTGTCTCTTTTCTATGTACTGTATTTTATTTTACTCGATAGCGAAGTAATAAGATACGGTAAATCAATAGAATTTCATAAATGGTGTGACTTTTGACTTGGTTGATGTCAAATTCATTTAATCCTTTAACAGAGTTTTTAAGTGTCGATGCTGCTTTTCGTTCAGGTTTAAATGTGCCGCAATGAATGATTTGATCAATACGTTGAGAGATAGAGATAATTGCAAGCTTTTCTTTGTCATCGAAAACCATCATCGCATCATCTGGTAAATAAATAATATTTGATAAATGTGTAATTAATAGCCTATTTTCATGTGCACGGTTTGTTAATTTTCTCAATTTAACCCATTCATCGTGACGACGGTGAGTTTTATGGAAATTTAATTCATCGCGTTGAAAACCGAGCAACTCTTCGATTCTAGTGTTCCAGATATGCAGTTGTTCAGCTGCTTGATCACTTTTTTTCGAATCAAAATTTCCAACCAAAAGTTCTTTCATACGACAATCAAATAAATGATAAATATGTCGCTCTGTTTTTTCAATCAGTGATTCAATTTGATTATAATATTTAGGTGGTAAAACAATAAAATTAACTAATCCGGCAGTACCTAGTCCAATAATTGCTGTAAGTAGTCTTGAGAAAAAGTTAAAAGCATAATCGTGTTCGATATCCGGTATCATTGCAAGTGCTGTTAACGTGGCAACCGTTATACCCACATGCAAGTTGAATTGGATACATAAGATAATCGTGATTGTTGCTGTAAGTCCATAGGTCAAAGCAGAATCATCGCCGAATAGATATGTACAAACTACTGCAATAAATGCGCCCATTACAGTTGCAGGCAATCGCTTATATCCTTTTCGAATAGAAGCTTTAACGGTTGGTTCAATAGTGACAACAGCTGATAAAATGGCAAAAATTGGATTTAAATTGAGCATCAAACAAAATAACGCTGTTAAAAATGTAGCTAAACCTGTTTTAATCGTGCGTGCGCCAATGAGGTGTTTAAATTTAGTGACTTTCATTTTCCTATCTCCTGTTACATACTAACTCCTAGTATATCAAAAAAAGTTTGTTATAATAAGTAGAGTAAAATTAAGATAAAGGAAAGGGATAATATGATCGTAAAGAATGATGATGAATTACAAGCTTTAAAAGAAATTGGTAAAATATGCGCACTTGTACGTGATGAAATGCGTGAAGCGACAGTACCAGGTATTACAACTAAAGAGTTAGATGAGATTGCTAAAGTAAGATTTGAAGAGCATGGCGCATTATCTGCTCCGATTCATGATGAAAACTTTCCTGGTCAAACATGTATTAGTGTCAATGAAGAGGTTGCACATGGTATCCCAAGTAAACGCGTGATTCGTGAGGGAGATCTTGTAAATATTGATGTCTCAGCTTTAAAAAACGGTTATTATGCTGATACGGGTATTTCGTTTGTTGTAGGAGAAACTCAAGAAGAAATTAAACAAAAAGTTTGCGACGTTGCTGAAGAAGCTTTTGAAGCTGCAATGCGCAAAATTAAACCAGGTACAAAATTAAGTCAAATTGGGAAGGCAGTACATGCGACTGCTCGCAAAAATGATTTGAAAGTGATTAAAAACTTAACAGGTCATGGTGTAGGGCAATCTCTACATGAAGCACCTGCTCATATTATGAATTACTATGATCCCCAAGAAAAAATGTTGCTTAAAGAAGGTATGGTCCTCGCGGTTGAGCCATTTATTTCTTCAAATGCAACATTTGTGACTGAAGGGAAAAATGAATGGGCTTTTGAAACAAAAGATAAAAGTTATGTTGCCCAAATTGAACACACAGTTATTGTAACTAAAGATGGTCCGATTCTTACAACTCAAATTGAGGATTAATACTCATAAGACTTAAGTCTTAATATAAAATGGTCCTGTAGCCTATTTTTAGGTATGCGGGGCCATTTTATAATGGAGTTGATATCGAGGTGATTTAATTATGGTACAATTGGTTAAACGTTTTATTGGTCAATATTTTAAATCAATATATTCTCAAACATTCCAACACTATTTGGAATATCTTGCGAATCAACTCAATAATATTAATCATACGATTCAATATCTTCAAACTAAAAAAAAGCAATTACAGTTGATAATTGACAAGCAAACGTTAGCATTAGAAAATAAATACATCGAAGTCATGGAACAGAACCAAATTAAGATGCCACAAAATATTTATTGTATCGATGTGCACCAAATTAAAGAAAATTTAAATCAAATAGAAAAAGAGTATGCCGAACTTGAGACATATGTTTTACGTCTAAACGAAGATAAAGCATACACTAAAAATCAGTGTGATGTTTTAGAAGCACTGATTAACGCATACTAGAAAGGTGGATATATGACCCAAAAATACATTTCAACTGAATTATTAATTATATTCACAGCATTAATGATCATAGCTAATTTATACTATATATTCTTCGAGAAGATAGGTTTTTTATTTATCTTATTATTGGGTAGTATTTTAATGTACGTAGGTTATATTTATTTCCATAAAGTACGTGGTTTACTCAGTTTTTGGATTGGAGCATTGATGATTATCTTTACGTTGCTGTCCAATAAATACACTTTGATTATTTTATTCATTTTCATTATTTTTATAAGTCTACGTTACATTGTGTATAAGCGAAAACCGCTTGAGGTTATTGGTACTGAAGAAGTCAGTGAATCTCATGCATTTGTGAAACAAAGATGGTTTGGTGAACAAAAAACACCTATTTATATTTACAAATGGGAAGATTTACAAATTCAACATGCAATTGGTGACGTTTTGGTCGATATGACAAAGGCAGCGAATCTTAAATATGAAAATACTATTGTCATGCGTCACATTGTTGGTAAAGTTCAAGTGATTGTCCCACTAAACTATAATGTTAAATTGCATGTTGCAGCATTTTACGGCAAAGTTAATTTAAATCAACAGATTTATAAAGTTGAAAATAATCACTTGAATGTTGAATCTGAGCAAAAAGCAGATCGCTATACAGTTAACATTTTTGTATCAACATTTATTGGAGATGTTGAGGTGATTTATCGATGAATCACTACGTCAGAACAATTGGTTCAATGTTAATCCTTGTTTATAGTATGTTTACAGCTTTTTTCTTTATAGATAAAGTGTTTGTGAATATCATCTTCTTTCAAGGGATGTTTTATACTCAAATATTTGGAATACCGGTGTTTTTGTTTCTCAATTTAATTGTTATTTTTTTATGTATTATTGTAGGTAGCGTCATTGCATATAAGATAAACCAACAAAATGATTGGCTTCGTCAACAAATTGAACGTGCCTTTGAAGGTGAGACTGTTGGTGTAAATGATCAACAACTGGAACTCTTTAATGAAACATTAGAAGTATATCGCGCTTTAGTCCCATTGAACCAAGAGTTACATAAAATGCGTATGAAAACACAAGATTTAATTAATGAATCATATAGCTTAAATGATTCTAAAGTTAAAAAAATAATTGAAGATGAACGACAACGATTAGCTAGAGAATTACATGATAGTGTATCTCAACAATTATTTGCTGCAAGCATGATGTTATCTGCAATTAAAGAAACAAAACTCGAACCTCCCCTTGACCAACAAATACCTACACTTGAAAAAATGGTTCAAGATTCACAACTTGAAATGAGAGCACTATTATTACATCTACGACCAATTGGATTAAAAGATCGTTCATTAGGTGAGGGGATTCGATCGCTGGTTACAGATTTACAAAAAAAAGTACCTATGAAAGTTGTGCAAGAAATTGATGAGTTTGAAGTCCCTAAAGGCATTGAGGACCATTTATTTAGAATTACACAAGAAGCAATTTCAAACACTTTACGTCATGCTAAAGGTGAAAAGGTTATTGTTGAATTATTAAAGCGTCAGGACTATCTTCTCTTGCGTATTCAAGATGACGGTGTAGGATTTGATGTAGAAGACAAATTAGAGCAAAGTTATGGACTCAAAAATATGAGAGAACGTGCAATAGAAATTGGTGCAACATTTCATTTAGTATCTTTACCGAACGCAGGAACACGTATTGAAGTTAAAGCACCATTAGAAAAGGAGAAAGATTATGCCAATTAGAGTATTATTTGTAGATGATCATGAAATGGTTCGTATTGGAATTTCCAGTTATTTATCAACACAATCGGATATTGAAGTTGTTGGAGAAGGAGAATCTGGTAAAGATGCGATTGAAAAAGCAAAAGCACTAAAACCAGATTTGATATTAATGGATCTTGTTATGACAGATATGGATGGGGTAGAAGCTACAACGTATATTAAACGAGAGATGCCACAAATTAAAGTTGTGATGTTAACCAGCTATATTGAAGATAAAGAAGTCTATCGCGCTTTAGATGCAGGGGTAGATAGTTATATTTTAAAAACAACGAGTGCGAGTGATATTGCCAAAGCGATACGACAAACGTATCAAGGAGAATCTGTATTTGAAGCAGAAGTGCTTGTGAAAATGAGAAATCGAATGAAACAACGTGCAGAATTATATGAGTTATTGACAGATCGAGAAATGGAAATTCTATTGCTGATTGCAAAAGGATATTCTAATCAAGAAATTGCAAGTGCTTCACATATTACAATTAAAACGGTAAAAACGCATGTGAGTAATATTTTAAGTAAGCTAGAAGTTCAAGACCGTACGCAAGCTGTAATCTATGCTTTCCAACATGGATTGATTGAATAATGTGTATATATCAAAAAAGGTGCGTGCAACTCAAATAAGCCTTAAGTTGAAACGCACCTTTTAAAATATTAGTTTTGAATTTGTTCATAACCATTATGGACGAGATCGAGTTCGCCTGTATGAGGGTCAATCACAAGCCCATGCACTGGAACTTTTGGATCGAATAATGGATGACTATAAATCATCTCAATATTTTGACGGACATTATCGTAAACGTCATCAAACCCCTTTAAGAAGTTAGATACATCGATGCCTGAATGTTCGAGAATATGAAATACTTGTTCATCTACACCGCGTGATTTCATTGTGTTCATCACTTCATCCACATTTATACTACCCATGCCACAATCTTTGTGACCCATAATAATGATTTCTTCAGCACCGAGTGCATAGATACCTACTAATAAGCTACGCATTGTTGAACCGTATGGATGACTGATAGTAGCACCAGCATTTTTGACTACTTTTAAATCACCGTTGTTAAAACCTAAAGCTTTTGTTGATAAATCTTGTAAGCGCGTATCCATACATGTGAGTAATACTGCTTTTTTAGAAGGTGTTTTACTTGTTGTATAGGCTTCGTAATCTTTATTTTCAACAAAATCCTTATTAAAGGAAAGAATACTTTCTAATAATGACATGATTGATATCCCCCAAATTTTGACTTAAGATTATGAGTCTTTTGTCGTTTTGATATGTTTAGATAAACCGTCGTTTTCTCGTTTTACTTGATTATTTTTGTGTTGTGATTGAGATTTTGAAGGCGGTTCGTTGTTATCATATTTATCATTTTCATCATCTGATCTATAGTTATTATAAGATTCCGCAAAGTCTTCAGGGTTTTCATCTTCAAGTTGATCATAAATTTTTTCCTCAGGTGTTTTACCTTTTACGACTTTACGTTGGTGGACGATAGCATTAATCTCTGCACCAAGGATTAAAATAAATCCTGTGATGTATAACCAAAGCATTAATACGATAACGCCTCCGATACTGCCATATGTTTTAGAATAATTTCCAAAGTTAGACACATAAAAACCAAATGCAATTGTACCTAAAATCCAAACAACAGTAGTGAAAAGTGCACCAGGAATTACAGATTTCATTTTAATCTTTACGTTCGGTGCAACAGTATATAAAACGATAAATACAATAAAAATGACAATTACTGGTAGTGCAGTACGCACAATACTAAATACCCAACGTACTTCATCATCTAACCCAAGTGGTCCAAATAATAAGTTGCCGATTTGTTCACCAAAAGTAAATAACACCATCGTTAAAGGTAACGTAATACCAATTAAAATTGTAAAGAAAATTGCTAATGCTTTCGATACAAAGAAATTACGACTATCTTCAACATCATATGCAACGTTAAATGAATTCATCAATGCAGTCATTCCATTTGACGCTGTCCACAATGCCAGAATCAACCCGATTGAGAGTAGACCACCATTAGCATTGCCCATAACATCTTTGATAATGCCTGTGATGATTGTTGCAGTATCAGCAGGAGCATTATTTTGAATTTGACTTATGATAGATTGTGTATCGATTTTGAATAAAGGTACTAATGATAAAATGAAAATAAGCATAGGGAATAGCGATAACATAAAATAATAAGCGAGTTGTGCTGCTAATCCAGATGCATCATCTTTACTAATACGGTAAATTAAATAACTAAAGAAATTAGGTCTGTCTGTATACTTTACAGGCTTGTTAATACGAGAGACAAAGAATGTTTGATTATCTTTAGGTGCTTCCTTAGATTGGAAAGGTTGTGGTTTAACATAGTTGCGATCTTTTTCGATTTCACCTGATGCATCACCTTTACGGTCAGGGTTATTACCTGAATCATCGTTTGAATCTCCAGTAATTTTGTGTTGAATTTTGTCTTTAAGATTTTCAGACGAATCTTTATTGTCTGGCATAACGAATCCTCCTTGAAATTGATATGAAAAAAGCAATTTCATATTGAAGTATATTCCAGAAAGATAAAGGAGAACAAATAGCTATAGTATCCCAATAAAAAGATAAGTTCTCCTTATATCTCGAATTCAACTTCATTGAAATTGCCTCTATATGCTACGAATTAAAGACCGATTTGTTTATTGTTTTTACGTTCAACAAATGTGTCTTTTGCATTGCGTAGAGAACGTTCAAGTTCAGGATTGTTACGACGAATTTCTTCGATTGTATTTTTCCAATACATAATCTCATCTGTTAATTGAGAGATTTTAGATGGTTGATTTGAATTTTGTCGAGCTTGGATATTATTTTTTGATGCTTTAAGAGAACGGCGTGTGTTTTTATCCAATAATGTCACTGCGCCACCAATTAAAGCTCCGACTAAAATTCCTGGTACTAATTTGTTTTGCATATTAATTTGACCCCTTTCTAGTGTCCTTAACGATATAGTCAATTAAATGATCACATGACGATTGTATCATGTCATAGACACCTTCAAAATTATTTGTGTAGTATGGATCAGGAACATCTGTTTCTTCCATATCACTGAAATCTAGCAATTTAAATATCTTTCCTTTAAGATTTGGATTGATATGCTTTATATTATCCACGTTACTTTGATCCATTGCAATAATATAATCAAAGTCGTCATCTTTTGTGAATAATTCACTAACCATACCATCGAAAGGAATATCATGTTCTTTTAATATGTTTTGAGTCCCTTCATGGGGTGGTTCACCTAAGTTCCACCGGCCAGTTCCTCTAGAATAGACATCAATCCCTGTGATTTCACGTTCTTTCAAACGCTGACGCATAATAGCTTCAGCCATCGGAGAACGACAAATATTTCCAAGGCATACAAAAGCAACTGTTGTCATGTGTACTTACCTCCATGTCGTAGGTTATAAGACCATTTTAGCCTTTTTCATAGTAATTCTAAAGTATTTTAACAAAAATTTTCAAAAATCTCATCTACTCTGTTAAAATACTGGTTATGAAAGGATGATTAAAATGGCATCACATAGTATAGAAGATATGATTTTAGAAATTAGAGAGCGTTTAAATCTTGTGAATAAAGGGCTCATTGAACCTGATAATTTCAGTGATTCAGATCGTGAAGATATCGAGGAAATATATACTTTCGTTAAATCTAAAGAGAATTTTACACCAAGTGAAATGACAGGTATTACAGAAGCACTTGGTGCATTACGTAAATAGGAGGGTGTATATTGACTACGCAAGAAAAACTACAAAAATATGCAGAATTATTAGTAAAAGTTGGTATGAATGTTCAACAAGGACAACCTGTTTTTATTCGAACAACTGTTGATGCAGTTGATTTTACACGTTTAATTGTGGCAGAAGCGTATCAACAAGGCGCTTCAGATGTACGTGTGAAATATGCTGATCCATCACTTAAACGTTTAGCTTATGAAAATGAGTCAGCATCTTTTTTTGAAAATAGTATTAAGCCATTTGATGTAGAAGAGCGTATGGATTATGCTAATCGCGGCGCTTGTAATCTTGCATTAATTACAGAAGACCCAGATCTTTTAAATGGTATAGATTCAGACAAATTACAAGCTGCACAATATGCGGGTAGTAAAGCATTTAAACCTTATATGATTCAATCACAAAAAAATGCGTTTCCATGGGTTGTTGCTTGCTATCCTTCAATTGAATGGGCAAAGCGTGTATACCCAAATTTAGATGAGAAAGCTGCTTTTAATCAATTTTTAGAGGATATCCTTTCAATTGTACGTGTTAATGAAGGGGATGCTATTCAAAACTGGGAAACACATATTAAGCGTTTAAAAGAAAAGGCGGATTGGTTAAATGCTAAAGGTTTTAAATCACTTCATTATACATCTGAAGGTACCGATCTCAAAATAGGTTTACCAGATGGACATATTTGGGAAGATGCAACAAGTTATACGCCTGAGGGACAAGCATTTGTTGCTAACATTCCAACAGAGGAAGTGTTTACAGCACCACATGCCGCTAAAGTAGATGGTTTTGTTTCAAACACATTACCATTAAGTTATAATGGCACAATTATTGATGGTTTTACACTTACTTTTAAAGATGGCAAAGTTGTAGACTATAAAGCTGAACAAGGTGAAGCTGTTTTAAAAACATTACTTGAAACAGATGAGGGTGCGAGACGTTTAGGAGAAGTGGCGCTTGTTCCTGTGGATTCACCGATAGCTCAACGCAATACGATTTTTTATAATACATTATTTGATGAAAATGCCTCATGTCACATTGCATTAGGTGCAGCCTACGCTTTTAATCTTAAAGATGGTACGGAAATGACAAGTGATGAGTTAAAAGCACATGGATTAAATGATTCATTAACGCATGTTGATTTCATGATTGGTAGCTCTGATTTAACAATTTATGGAGAAACAGCTGAAGGGACAACAGAACTTATTTTCAAAGATGGAAATTGGGCTGAATCATCCGATAAATAGAGGAGAATAGCATGAATAATCGAACTGAAAAAGCAATGAAAGACGCTAAAACATTTAAATCAAGACAAGTTTTCCCACAGGATACAAATCATTTAGGTACACTGTTTGGTGGTACAATGATGGCGAACATTGATGAAATCGCAGCTATTTGTGCCAAGAAACATGCTGGAAGTACTGTTGTGACTGCATCCACAGATTCTGTTGATTTTTTAAGACCTATTAAAAATGGCGATATTTTAACTTACGAGGCTATGGTATCATATGCTGGCATATCTTCAATGGAAGTTTGTATACAAATTTTTATTGAAGATATCATTGAGAATGATCGTCATCTTGCAGGATTGAGTTTTCTCACATTTGTAGCACTTGATGATGATGGAAAACCAACTCAAGTCCCTTCAGTATATCCGGAAACTGAAGAAGAAAAATGGTTTCATGATACTGCAGAAGTACGTGTACAACGCAGAAAAGCACGTCGCGAAGAGAGTAAACAAACCTTAGAGTTTTTAAGTAATTTAAAAAAATAACGAGTTCAATAAGAATTTAGTAAATATAGTATCCTATATAGCCCGTCATACTCAAACTATGAGTGACGGGCTTTTTTGATGGTACTCAAGTAAACAAAATTTGATGATATTGCTTGTGCATGGCATGTTCTTTTTGTTTAAAGTCGATGTTTGGATAATACATATTTTTAACTAATAGATTAGGTCCTAGACATTTGAATTTAGGACAATGACAATTAATAGAATGTGAAAGTGGTGAAGCTAACCACTGTTCAAAAACGTCTGTTAATCGATCTGTTTGAATGTTTGAAATTGTACCTGTCTCATCACCAAAATCAGTCACGATAACATTGCCGCTAAAAACATTTACATTCAAACGGCTACGACCATCAGGATCATTTCTTAAAGTGACGTTTTTAGCATTTTGAAGTTTTTGTAGTAAACGTTGGTCTGCTTCATCTTCAAGACAAGGTAAAATTGGTAATGTACCAAAAAGCATCCAAGTATTAGGATCACGAAAGTCTAGAAGTTGGTCGATTGTTGATTTGATTTCTTTCAGTGATAAAACTTCAAGTTGACTTGCGAAATCAGCAGGGTACATCGGATGAATCTCATGACGTCGACACTTCATATCATTTACAACTTCATTATGTATCTTTTGAAGGTGTGGTTGAGTACTTTTGTTAAGCATGGTTTCAGCTGAGACGAACATTCCTTGGCTACTTAGTGTATGAGCATTTGAAATCATTTGCTCATAAAGTTTTAACTTTGCGTTGAGTGGAGGTTGTTTGTCCATAGCGCCAAATCCTACTTGGGCGAAAGTATCACGTGTGCCCCAATTGTGTGAAATGTGCATCACATCAATATACTCAGCAATATCTAAGTAACGATCTAGTGGTAGCGTTAAATTAGAATTCATCTGAACATAAATACCTCTTTGATGAGCATATTTTAAAAGCGGTTTAACTACTTCTCGAATCGATTTTTTCGAAAACATCGGTTCGCCACCCGTAATTGAAATCGTTCTTAGAGTGGGGATTTCATCCAATCTTTGAAGAATGAGTGACATAGGAAGCGTATCGGGGTCTTGTGTTTGTAAGGTATAGCCAACAGCACAATGACTACAACGCATATTACATAAGTTTGTCGTTGTGAATTCAACATTACTTAATGTTAAGTGACCGTATTGTTCAATATCTTTATATGCTTCCCATGGATCATTATAAATAGAAATTGGGGATTTTTGATTGTGTGTCATAATAAAACTCCTCGTTTGATAATATGTATGGTGTTTGATATTTTATTTGAGGAATATCAAAATCATGTTAATATAACAATAACAATGCAATTATAAAGGAGTTTCTGACACAATGAAAGAGCCACAAACAATGAATCAAGTAAAAGAAAGATTATCAAAGTTTATTGAAGATATTGATCAAGTAGATCCTAACAAAGTCGATGTGGCAGAGATAGATGAATGGATCAAATTATTAGATCAACTGGAAGAAAAGGTAAATCAATTTCGGGAACAATAAATATATCAATTTAAAAATAACAAAAAAGTATGTTTGAAAATATGGATACTTGGTTATACTAAAGATTAGAACAACTTAAAAGTTAAGAAAGGTGATTAAGTATGGCTAAAAAAATTGCTGTTTTATTAGCAGATGAATTTGAAGATATCGAATTAACTAGTCCTAAAGAGGCAATCGAAGAAGCTGGACACGAAGCTGTAATTATTGGTGACGAAGCAGGTTCAGAAGTTGTAGGTAAACACGGTGAAAAAGTAAAAGTTGACGTAAGTATCGCTGATGCTAAACCTGAAGATTATGATGGTTTATTATTACCTGGCGGATTTTCACCTGACCACTTAAGAGGTGACGCAGAAGGCCGTTATGGTACATTCGCTAAATACTTCATGAAAGAATCAAGACCTGTATTTGCAATTTGCCATGGGCCACAAATCCTTATTGACACAGACGACTTAAAAGGTCGCAAATTAACTGCAGTACTTAACGTACGCAAAGACTTATCAAACGCTGGTGCAAATGTTGTAGATGAATCAGTTGTTGTTGACCAAAATCTTATCACAAGCCGTGTACCTGATGATTTAGATGATTTCAATAGAGAAATCGCTAACATTTTAAATAAATAATTGAAAACTACTCTGAATAGAGTGTGATAAAGGGAGATTGAGTGTTGTTACTCAATCTCCTTTTTGAGTGATGCTTCATTGAAATGTTAGTTTCATTAACCTTTTTAATAATTGAGCAACTTTATAGACAAAAGGACGTAATGGCTTGATAAAGTCGCCAGGGTACTCTTCTACATGTGCATTAAACCCTTTTTTAAATTGTTGTACACCAGCATCCTCTGCTTGATCTGAAAAGTCACCTGTAATCCCATAAAAATTATAACGTGGGATTTGGCGGTCTTTCGCAAATTTAATCATTTCCCACTGTAAACGATATGCACCCATAAATCTATTAAATTCAGGATTAGAACCACTGGATAAGTAGTAAACTTCCCAACGATTAAAAATGAACACAGCAGCAGCGAGATCTAGAATTTTTCCATGCTCACGATACAACTTATGTGCCTCATCTGTTTTACGTGATTGGCTTGAGTGTTGTTGTTGTAACTGTTTAGCTTTTGATTTATTTTTTTTAGAATTAGGGTTTTCTTTGAGTGTTTGATTAACCTCATCTAGTTGTAATTCAAGAGTCTCGAGTTTCTTTTGTAATGATTTTGCATACGCCTCAAGGTCAATATAAGCGAGTTTCAATGTAATTTGATCACCATATACCTTCTGGAGACGTTTGAAATATGCTAGGTCTCTAAATTTAAAGTTATGTTTTTCTTCTGCCATTTTGTTTAACCGATAAAAACGCTCAGTTTCATCTAATGTTAGAGTTTTTATTTCAACACCCATTTCAAACGTTTTTTTAATATTTCTTCTCGTTTGATAATCCATTTCTTTTAGTAATTGATCTTCACTTTTATCCTCTAAATCTAGAACAGATAACCAACGAATTTGGCTAATGTTCGAGTAACCAGTACTGAAACCTTGATGTCTGTATCCTAATTGTTCAAGCGCATGCATCCAATGTTGGTGGGGACGTGATTCAATAATCTCACCGTCAGCGTTACGGATATGTATAATTTCATAGGGATCTACGCGAACATATAATCCTTTATGTTGTTTTAAATAACGTGTCAATGATTTAAAAAAGAAGTGTACGAGTTGTGTATTACGATAATCCATAACAGGACCACGCTGTGTATAAAAATATTTAAAGAATTTTAAAGCTCGCGTTTCAGTTAATAAACATGCAGCTAAAACTTGATTGTGTTCATCCTTAACACCTACTAAATGTGCGTTATTATGTGCATTAAAAAGCGAAATGGATTGCGTATAATGACTCAAATGCGAGTTCATAAAATCTTGAAATTCTTGTGTAGAAAGTTGCGTAAACTTCATATTTAAACTCCTTTATTATTTTAATGAAATATCTTGTCTTAATAGTATAGTAAACCGCTTAAAACTACAAGATAAGATAATAGTGTTTTGATAGCGTTTTCAAATTAGATGAAAAATAAGCCGAGAGGAGGTTGAGCGAACCTCTTCTCGGCTTGAAAACATTATATGCTTTCTAGATTATAAGAAACGTTTAATCGCAGTAGAAAGTGAAGGCATTTCGTTAAATACTAACTTACGTTCTTCAGTTAAATTACGGTATGCCCATTTTGCATAGTTTCTTGCTTCATCAGGAACAATTTTACCTGGAAGTGGAGCAGCATTAGGGTCTACATATACGTTAACGATTGTTGGTTTATGTTGTTGAACAGCAGTTTGAACAACAGCATCAATTTCTTTAGGATCTTTAAGTGTTAATCCAACACCACCACAAATTTCAGCGAACTTCGCAAAGTCCATATCTGAAAAATCAATACCGTATTCTAACTCACCAGCAGCTTGTTGTTCATATTTAATAAATGATAATTCTTGGTTATTCAGTACGAAAATAACCATAGGTAAGTTATATTGAACTGCAGTTGCGAAGTCTTGCATTACCATTTCAAATGCACCGTCACCTGAAATCGCAATAACTTGACGGTTAGGGAACGCAAAACGTGATGCGATTGCAGTTGGTAATGCACAACCCATTGTACCTAACCAACTAGAGATGATGAATTTGTTATCTACGCCTAATTTTAAGTAACGTGTAGACCATACAGTTGAAGTACCAACATCTGCCGCAATTACAGTATCTTTGTTAATCACTTTATTAATAGATTCCATTAAACGTTCAGGGCGGATAGGTGAAGATTCGTTTTTAACATCTTCTGCCATCCATTGATCCCATGTTTCTTTATGATTCAACATGTCATTTAAGAATGGACGATTTTGAACTGGTTTAATTGCATCAGTTAACTGTTGTAATGCAATTTTACTATCTCCAACAATTGGAGCATCGATATTGAAGCGGTGACCAATTGCAGCAAAATCTTTATCTATTTGAATTGCTGGAATATCTTTCTTAGGTAAGTAATCTACATATGGGTAGTTTGTACCAGCTAAGATTAATAAGTCAGCATTTTGCATTGCTTGATATGAAGGTTTTGTACCAATTTTACCGATATTACCTAAGTTATAAGGGTGGTCATCAGCAACAATTGTTTTAGAAGGTAATGTTACCATTGTAGGAATTTTACCTTTTTCAATAAATGCTTTAACTTCATCTTTTGCATGTTCTGCACCTTTACCTACTAAGATGACAGGCTTTTTACTCTTATTAAATAGACGAGCCGCATCTTGAATTGATTTTGGAGAAGGTGCTTGTACTGTAGCCATTGTTTTATTAACTTCTGTAGGGAAGTTGTCTTTGATTTTCGTTGTTAAAATATTATTTGGTAAAGTTAAAACAGCTACACCATTTTCTTGATAAGCAGTGCGGATGGCTTCATCAACAATATTAAAGATGTTCGGTGCATCTGCATCTGTTAATTGATAATTATATACTGCAACATCTTCAAATAGTTTAGGTAGGTCAACTTCTTGGAAAGCTTTTGTACCTAATTTGTGACTATCCGCTTGGCCTGCTAAAACAAGTTGGGGTACATTATCCATTTTAGCGTCATACATACCATTTAATAAGTGGACAGCACCTGGGCCACCGATTGCAAGTGAAACACCAATTTTACCTGTTAATTTTGTGTAAGCTGCAGCAGCTAAACTTGCAACTTCTTCGTGGCGCACATGAATAAATTTAATGCTATTTTCAGCGACTTTAAGTCCGTCAACAACAGCATCAATTGAGTCACCAGGGATTCCGTAAACGTGGTCGATATCCCACGCTTCAAGGGCTTTAATAAGTCCCATATTTGCTTTTACTTTAGACATAGAAAATACTTCCTTTCACATAATTTCGTCTAATATATTATACCCAAGTTTGCAACTTATATTTAAGAATTTGCTTATAGAAGTTAGTAAAGTTAAAAAGTCTGTGAACATAGAACTTTTTCGCTTTTACTACTCATGCTTGGGACCGATTTTAACTATAACATATAGATTTATTGGTATGTAATTGGTACACTTTTTATAATCATTAAATCCATGAGAAAGTAGGTCTTTATTTATGAAGCGGAATGACCGAAATTATCGACGTAGTCAGGCAACAAACGAGCCACATTTTAACACCTACTATAGACCTGTCGGACAACCTCCTAGGAAACAAAAGTCAAAGCGTATATTTAGAGTATTGGTTTTAGTAATTATTATATTGGCTCTTTTATTTACAGGATTAATGTACATGTTGTCAGAAAGAGCAAACGTAGAACAACTAATCACAATTGAACAAAAACCATCTTATGTCGCGTCGACTGATATGCCAGATTACACAAAAAATGCGTTTATAGCAGTGGAAGATCGTAGGTTTTATAAACATAAAGGAGTGGATTACAGAGGAAGCTTAAGAGCCATATTTTCTTCAGTTCGTGATAGGGATAACCTACAGGGTGGAAGCACGATTACCCAACAATTAGTCAAAAATTATTATTATGATAACCAACAAACGCTCACACGGAAACTTAAAGAAATTTTTGTCGCAAAACGTGTTGAAGATGAATATGATAAGCCAGATATATTAAGTTACTATTTGAATAATATTTATTATGGCGATAATCAATATACGATTGAATCTGCCGCTAATTATTATTTTGGTACAACTGTAGATGTGAATAATCCAAACTTACCTCAAATTACAGTTTTACAAAGTGCAATTTTAGCAAGTAAGGTCAATGCACCTTCAGCTTATGATGTGAATAATATGTCTCCTTCATTTATAAATCGAACAAAAATGACGCTTGAAAAAATGAAACAACAAAATTATATTTCTGAAACACAATATATTGAGGCACTGCAACAACTTGGTGCGTAACGCCTATTTATGGCATAATAAATGTATGTAAGCTGGAAGTGATTGCTCTTCCAGTTTTTTCAGTTCGAAGGGATGATAACATGCCGAAAATTACGAAAATCGAAGTTCAACAAAACAACACTGAAAGGTTTAATATATATATCGATCAACAATTTGCGATAGGTATCTCAATGGAAACGTTAGTGCATTTTAATCTCAAAAAAGGCGATATCATTGAACGAAAAAAATTAGATGATATCGAAAAACAAGAGTTTCAACAACATGCGATTAATGAGGCATTAAATTATTTATCCTATCGTAAACGAACACGATATGAGATTGAGCAACATCTCCAAAAGAAATCTTACCCGCCTACAGTGATAGAAGGAGCAATCTCGTTTTGTGAAAAGCAAAAATTAATCGATCATGAAGATTACGCAGAAAGTCTGAAAAACACGATGATTCAAACAACAGATAAAGGGCCTGAAATATATAGACAAAAATTAAAGCAAGCAGGAATTGAACCACAATTATGTGAGCAAGCAACAGAAAAATATAAATTAGAACAGTCATTGGAAGATATTGTAAAAGTAGCACGAAAAATTTTAAAACAAAAGAAAGGGCCTTCTGTAAAAGTAAAACAAAAAGTTGAGCAATCGTTATTACGAAAAGGTTATGATTTTGAAACGATTGCTTTAGTACTCGAGGAATTGGATTTTAGTCAAAATGCAGAAGACCTCGATAATTTATTGCAACGTGATTTAGAGAAAGTCTATAATAAATATCAGAAGAAATATGAAGGATATGAGCTTTCACAAAAAACGATCGCCGCACTCCTTCGAAAAGGTTATCATTATGAGGACATTAATCAAAAATTAGAAGAAAGTGGTATTAGTCATGAATAGAAAACGTTTAAGTGATATGGAAAAACATGAAATTTTACATGAAATACAAACATATAAAGAAAAAATGCGTAAAGCAGAAATGAACGGCATTATGAATGAATATGACGTATATCAAAATAAAGTAGTGATTGCAGAAAGTTATCTTGTCGATCTTTCAGCAATTGAACTGGGTCAGACTTATACATTGAAAGACGGTACGCAAGATACGTTTCAAGTTGACCGATTAAAAGGTGTTTTTGCTTGGGGACATCGAACGCACCAACCTTCTAAAGAAGAGGGTATACCAGTGTCATTACTAAATATATAAAGAGGGGGAAGTAGAATGAGTAGTGCTATTGTTTTGAAGATGATCAATGTCACACATTATTATCGAAATCAAAAAAAGCATAATGTACTTAAACCCTTTAGTTATCAACCTGAAGATATTGAATTGAATAATATCACATTACATATCTATCAAGGTGAAGCATTAGGTATAATCGGTGAGCCTGAATCTTCAAAATCTCTAGTAGGTGAAATTTTAGCTGGCACAGTACAACCCGATAAGGGGCGTGTTGTTCGAACGGGGTCTTTGTTTTATGCTAATATGAATCAAAAAAACGTTGAGAATATCAAAGTTATGGATTATATCAATGATGTGATTCAGCTATATACATACGCAGTACCAGAGCATAAAGCGTCACAAATTTTAAAATATGCTCATCTAGAGGGATATGAAAATAATAATATAAATGAATTAGATGACGCGCAATATGCACAACTTTTATTTAGCTTAGCACGTTCATCTCAAGCAGAAATTGTTATTTTAAGTCATGTTTTAACCTATTTAAATCCTGAATTCTTCGAAAAAGCTAAAGAAATGTCTAAAGATTATATTGATAATGGTCTGACATGGATTGCGATTGATAATCATATTGATCGTATCGAAGCGGTAAGTAACTATATCGCATGGATATCACATGGTCAGTTAAGACATGAGGGGGCACTGAAGCAAGTTATTCCTACTTTCAAAGTTCATGAAAGAGACCGTTCAACACTAAAAAATGATGACGAAAAGAAACATTTTGACGAGGATTGGAAAAGAAGTCGTTCGAAAATGCCTGAACTGACTTATAACTTTAAGCGTACTGAACGTTATCACCACGCTGAACCACCTGCTTTTTTATCACGAATTTGGACTTTAACAGGTTTATTTATAGTAGGTATGTTGCTTTTTGCCATTTTAATATTTGCAGATTTAGGTAAAATTGCTCCGTCGCAAACATCATCTAATACGCTCGCTCAACAATCTAAAGACCCTTACATAGAAAAGCTTGCATATGGCATTGTCAATCGTAATCAAACTCAGTTAAATGGTGAAGATAATAAGGTGAAAGATATAAAGGTGCCGCGATATGGATTTGTAACGATAACAGGCGAGAATAAAACTCGATATCAAGTTGAAATAAATCATCAAAAGTACACAGTAAGTAAAGAAGATTTGAAGTATTTTGATCCAGCTGCACTTTATGAATCAGTCGACCAAAAGGAATTAGAACCGTTCTTAAATCAAAATTATCTTAGTTCGATTGAATATTTTAATGGAGAATTGAACCATAAGCATTCAGAAGTCAATGATAAATTGGTACCTGAGAAGGAGAACCGATTTGTTGAGTCAATTGTGGAACAGCCGATTGCGATGATATTTGATGATCAAGAAAAACTTAAAGGATTTGTATTCCCAATTGAGCAACCATCTAAGTTAAAAGAGAAATTCCATATTAAAGAAGATTATTGGATTGCAAAAGCTGAAAATGGCTATTTTATTGCGGACATTAAGCATTCCAAGTGGTTGTATATAGAATTGTAGGTGAACGCATTGATTGAAAAATTTATTAATTTCTATAATAATATTCCTGAATTATGGCGACATAGTGTATATCGGCTTAAAATGCAAAAAAATTGGTTTCTTTATGCTTTAGCTATTGGTATTGTACTTATTTTAGGCCTTACACTTATTTTAAAATTGATAGGGATGTTAGACATTAAGCAAGCAACCATACTTTATCGACTCGTTGGACTTAATGTATTTGGGATAATTTGGATAGCGATATACATCAATTATCGTTTTTATCCAAGAGATTATTATGTGACTCGACATTATAATACAAGTCCGCTATTATACCTTTTAATCTCAAGTGCATTGTATAGTGGTATTTTACTTGTATTAATGCTAGTCATTGCCTTAGTAAAACCTGTAAGTGCTGATACAGCTATTTGGGGTGTAATATATTATACGATAATGAGTTTTTGCTTTATATTTATTTTTTCATTTTTACTAGGTATGATTTATATTTTATATCCAAATCTCGATCGTATTTATATTGTAATTACAATACTAATATTTTTAATTTTACCAGTTATTTTTATACCAAATGCGACAAGCCATACCGTGACTCATATCTTAATGATGAATCCAGTGTATTACTTGGTAAATGGTATGCAACAATCTGTCATTGTGGGACATAATGCATTGAATCATCTGAGTTATCATCTCTATTTCTTGAGTTTTATGGGACTAATTATTGTATTTTGCTTTGCCTTAAATGATTATGTATCACAATTAAGACCAAACGAACATGTGAAATAAAAAAAGAGGTTAAGGTTGGGTGTTACCCAACTTTAACCTCTTTAATGTGCATAAAGTTTTTTCATTAATTTTTCTTCACTGAATATCCAACCTGTGTACGAGTGAGAAATTTCCATATTTCGGTCAAGGTGAACAATAGCAACGAATTGATAGTGTCCATTTTTTAAATATCGTAAATCAATAAAGCGCACTTCTGTAACACCGTTTTCTAATTCTTGGACATGTGAGCGATAAATAGATGAAAAATTTAAAAACGCACGTACATTAGGGTCGTTTTTAACATACTTCATAATCTCAGCGCTTGGATAAGGTTGACGTTCGACTTCATCACTAAAAACAATATTGCGACCAAAACTACGTCCAACATAATCATGTGTTTCAGTTTGAATTGCGACGCGCCATTGCATGAAACGCATAGTAGGCGCAACGAAAACTTTGATTGGACGACCTAAGTGTTGAATTTGATTTAAAGCTTGCTTTTTTAACCAGCTTTGCATTTGAAATCGAATGATATAGTATATCAAGAGAATCGCAATAATAGGGAAAAAGACGACATAAGGGTGTACGCCTACTGCCCATATGATAATTCCAATGATTAAAATAATGAATATAATGGGATCGAATGTGTTGATAACACTTAACTGTATCCATTTATTTGAAATAGGGCGCAATGCTTGTGTACCGTATGAATTGAATATATCAACAAACACATGTAGAAAGACTGCTAATTGAGCCCATAGCCACACGTGAAAAGGATCAATCGATTGAAAAAAGACATAGGTAAGTAGCGTAATAAGCAAAGGCCAAAACAATGTAAATGGTATTGAGTGTGTAATCCCTCTGTGATTTGATATATACGTTGCATTATTTTTTAATTTTAGTACAGTATCAATATCAGGAATTAAAGAACCTGTGATTAATACAGTGGCACCTGCCGTCATATTTGTCGCAATCATTGGATCTGTAGAAGCAATAGCAGTTAAACCTACTCCAATTGCAATATGTGTTGCTGTATCCATAACATTCACTCTTTTCAAAAATACTTAAACTTATTATAAGCTAAATGACCTATGAACAAAATCATTTAGCTATGTGTAAGGAGAATAATATATGTTCAATGCAGAAACGTTTAAAGCGCATTTAGTGGAATGGTTTAATAAACATCAACGTCAAATGCCTTGGAGAGAAACAAAAGATCCGTATGCCATATGGGTGAGTGAAGTTATGCTTCAACAAACTCAAGTTGATACGGTAAGGTCGTATTATGAACGATTTTTAAACCGCTTCCCTAACGTAGAAACGCTTGCAAAAGCTCGTGAAGAAGAAGTTCTTAAATACTGGGAAGGTCTTGGCTATTATAGTCGTGCGCGGAATTTTCATACGGCAGCGCAGGAAGTTGTAACACGTCACGGAGGCATTGTACCTAAAAATCCGGATCAATTTAAAGCATTAAAAGGAGTTGGGCCTTATACTCAAGCTGCAGTATTGAGTATTGCTTTTGACACACCTTTGCCAACCGTAGATGGAAATGTATTTCGAGTATGGTCAAGATTAAATAATGATTCGCGAGATATTCAACATCAACGTACACGTAAAGCTTATGAATCAGAACTAAGTCCTTACGTGCAACAACAAGCAGGCACATTTAATCAGGCGATGATGGAGTTAGGTGCTTTAATTTGTACACCTAAAGCGCCGTTATGTCTATTTTGTCCAGTCCAATCTCATTGTGAGGCTTTTCATGAGGGAACAGTGATGGATTTACCTGTGAAATCCAAAAAGGTAAAGAAAGAGATCGTAGACTTAGATGTTTTTATTATTAGAGACGATTTAAATCGACTATTAGTAGAACAACGACAAGAACGATTGCTTAATGGAATGTGGCAATTTCCATTGTTTGAAAAACGGGAAGATAATTCGCACGTAAAAAAAGTACTAGGTGCATCATTTCAAGTTGAATCAGAAGAGGTATTCCAACTAAAACATCAGTTTACACATAAAACATGGCAATTACACGTTCATTATGCTTCACTATCTCAAGATGATTTAGATAACCTACCTAAACATTATCAACGCATTACCTTTGAAGAAAAAGAGCAATTAACCTTTCCTGTATCGATGACTAGAATATTTGATTTCGTAAAGAAAGCTTTATCATGAAGTGTCTTTATGTGATATGCTATAATTATTGAGTGAATCTGTACAAGGTGGTGCGACAAATGGTTAAATCATGTATTCCGAAAGAAGGACAATCGATTAAAATCCAATCTTACAAACATGACGGTAGTATTCATCGGGTATGGTCCGAAACGTTAATCTTAAAAGGGACTGAAGATGTAATCATCGGAGGCAATGATCATACACTTGTGACTGAAAGTGATGGCAGGACGTGGGTAACACGTGAGCCAGCTATTGTTTACTTTCACTCTCAATATTGGTTTAATGTCATTTGTATGTTCCGAGAAGATGGCGTGTATTATTATTGTAATTTATCTTCACCATTTGCTTGTGACCGAGAAGCATTAAAATATATTGACTACGATTTAGATATTAAAGTTTATCCAAATGGTAAATATCATTTACTAGATGAAGATGAATACTTGCAACATATGAATCAAATGAATTATCCAAAAGATATAGATCTTATATTGAGACGTAGCGTTGATATTTTACAACAGTGGATTGAACAAAAAAAAGGACCATTTGCACCGGATTTTATTAAAGTATGGCAAGATCGTTTTCATAGATTAAGAAATAAGTCATTATAATAAAAACTTTAAAATTATCTACATAAGATGTTTGATAAAGTTAGAGCGGGACATCGAACTCAAACGAAAAGTACACGTTTGACCAAAGTTCCGCTCTGAATTTTTTGTAATGACAAAATAGTTAAAGAAAGGGGAAAACACAATGATTAAACGATACTTAGAATTCGTAAAACCTTATAAATGGTTGATATTTGGAACGATCATTGTAGGTATTATGAAGTTTGGTATCCCTTTACTCATACCATTACTTATTAAATATGTAATTGACGATATCATTAATAATGCTGGTATGACTGTTTCAGATAAAATGAATCATCTGATGATAGCGATGTTAATTGCTGCATTTATCTTTGTCATTGTTCGACCACCAATAGAATTTTTACGTCAATATATGGCACAGTGGACGAGTAACAAAATTTTATATGATATACGAAAAAAACTGTATCATCATTTGCAAGCGCTAAGCTCACGATTTTATGCGAATAACAAAGCAGGTGAAGTTATTTCTCGAGTAATCAATGACGTCGAGCAAACGAAAGATTTTATTATGACTGGCCTTATGAATATTTGGCTCGATTGCGTTACTATTATTATTGCTTTATCAGTGATGTTCTTTTTAGATATTCAACTTACAATAGCTGCGATTATTGTTTTACCTTTTTATATCATAACTGTGTATTTCTTTTTTGGACGTTTACGTGCTTTAACTCGACAACGTTCACAAAAACTTGCTGAAACTCAAGGGTTTTTACACGAGCGTGTGAATGGAATGTCAGTGATTAAAAGTTTTGCGATTGAAGAAAATGAAGCACGGAATTTTGATAAACGTAATCGAAACTTCTTAAATAAAGCTTTTAAACACACACGTTGGAATGCTTATTCATTTTCAGCCATCAATACTGTTACTGATATTGGTCCTTTGATTGTTATTGGTTATGGCGCATTTTTAGCGATTAATGGTTCAGTCACAGTCGGAACACTAGCTGCATTTGTGAGTTATTTAGAACAACTGTATGGTCCGTTACGTCGTTTAGTATCTTCTTTTACGACACTGACTCAAAGTTTTGCTTCAATGGATCGTGTATTTCAATTATTTGATGAGCCATATGATATTAAAAATACTAAAGACGCAAAGCCAATCCGTATCAATCACGGTGATATTCAATTTAAGCATGTTTCTTTTAGATACAATGAAGATGAAAAAAATGTTTTAAATGATATTAATTTAAATGTTCATCATGGTCAAACTGTTGCATTTGTAGGGATGAGCGGTGGAGGAAAATCTACCTTAATTAGTTTAATTCCACGATTTTATGATGTTTCAACAGGTTCCATTACCATTGATGATCATGATATTAAAGCATTTGAAACTTCAAGTTTGCGTCGACAAATTGGTATGGTTCAACAAGATAATATATTATTTTCGGATACAGTTAAGGAGAATATTTTGTTAGGTCGACCAGATGCAACATTTGAAGAAGTTGTAGAAGCGGCAAAAATGGCCAATGCACATGATTTTATTACAGATCTACCGAATGGTTATGATACTGAAGTCGGTGAGCGAGGCGTAAAACTATCAGGTGGACAAAAGCAACGTCTATCGATTGCACGTATTTTCTTAAACGATCCACCAGTACTCATATTAGATGAGGCAACAAGCGCACTTGATTTAGAGAGTGAAGCGATTATCCAAGACGCACTTGAAGCGTTAAGTCATGATCGTACAACATTAATTGTGGCGCACAGACTATCAACGATTACGCATGCTGATAAGATAGTTGTTATTGAAAATGGTGAAATTGTTGAAGAAGGGGATCATGATTCATTAATGCGTCTTGGTGGTGCGTATCAGCGCTTATATAATATTCAAAACCTTAACTCGTGAGTGTGAACGATTTAATAGGAAAGCACGCAGTTTAACCTTATTTTATCACTACAATAAATATGTTTATCAAATTATACAGAATCGATATATCTGTAAATCAGATTGTCGATTCTTTTTTATGTCGTCACTCCTCAATTGACTGTATTCAATTATTTAGTAACACCACTTTATACATTACCATAATAACTCTACTTTTCTTTTATGAAAAACAAATAAATAGTTTGGCAAAATTGTGAAAGACGGTTAAGATGAAGGTGAAAAGATATAAGGGGGATGTAGGTTTTGACACAATTTTTAACTATTTTACAACTTTTTGTAAATATTCTTATTGTAAGTATCATTTTAGTTGCTGTTATCATAGCGATTATATTTTTAATTTTTGATAAGAGACAAAAACAACATAGTGTATTAAGAAACTATCCAGTTCTAGCACGCGTACGATACTTTTTTGAACATATTGGTCCAGAACTGCGTCAATATCTATTTTTAAATGATAATGAAGATAAACCGTTCTCACGTGATCAATATCGTCATATCGTAATTGCCGGAAAATACAATAGTCGTGCGGATAGCTTTGGAACAGAAAAAGATTATGATGAAGGTTTTTTTATTAATAATTCAATGTTTCCCGTTCAAGCTAAAGATTTACATATCGATAATCAACAAATGATTTCAACATTTGTATACAATGTAAAACGCGAAAGTTTATTTAATCGAAAAGAAACGGTCGGCCAAAAAGAAATCGCACCATTTATGTTAAAGGAAAGTCATTATGTAAAATTAGGTGAAAACATTGCACACCCATATTATGCGAAACGTCTTGTTGGTCAGTCTGGTATGAGTTATGGCTCTTTAGGAGTGAATGCTATTACGGCTTTATCTAAAGGATTGAGTAGAGCTGGTACGTGGATGAACACGGGTGAAGGCGGTTTGTCACCACATCATCTTGCAGGAGATGTAGATATTATATTTCAAATTGGACCAGGTTTATTCGGCGTTCGAGATATTGAAGGTAACTTTAGCGAAGAGATGTTTATGGAAAAGGCCAAGCATCCTAATGTTAAGGCCTTTGAAATTAAACTAGGACAAGGAGCCAAAACACGTGGTGGTCATATTGAAGGCCATAAAGTTACTGAAGAAGTAGCCAAAATGAGAAATGTAAAACCATATCAAACGATTGACTCACCTAATCGTTTTGAGTTTATTGAAAACGCAGAAGATTTATTACGATGGGTAAACGATTTACGAGAAATGAGTCAAAAACCTGTTGGCTTTAAAATCGTCGTTGGTCAGAAGTCAGATATTGAAACGTTAGCAGAGACAATGTATAACTTAAATATTTATCCTGACTTTATCACTGTAGATGGAGGAGAGGGCGGTACAGGTGCTTCGTTCCAAGAATTCCAAGATGGCGTAGGTTTACCATTATTTACTGCATTACCTATCGTAGACGGTATATTAAAAAAATATAACGTACGAGATCGCGTAAAAATCTTTGCATCAGGTAAATTAGTCACACCAGATAAAATAGCGATTGCATTGGCATTAGGTGCAGACTTAGTTAATGTTGCACGTGCGATGATGATTAGTGTGGGATGCATTATGAGTCGCCAATGTCATAAAAATACTTGTCCGGTAGGCGTTGCGACGACTGATCCTAAAAAAGAAAAAGCATTAGTAGTGGATGAAAAGCAATATCGTGTCACGAATTATATTACAAGTTTACATGAGGGATTATTTAATATAGCGGGAGCTGTTGGTGTCAATAGTCCAACCGAAATCGGTCCTGAACATGTGACATTAAAACATAAGTATGGAAATACTGAAACGATCAATCAGTATCAACTGAAATTGATTGAATAATAATAACGCGAGCTACAAACAAAGGCGGTTTAATTTTGAAATAAGCCCATTGTTTATAGCTCGCTTTTATTATTGTTGTAATTATAAGTCGAAATCTTCTTCAACGATTTCAATGTCTGGATCCGTTGAGTGATATTTGAAGTAGCTTAATCTTAAACGATTTAAATGTTCTAAATTATAACGGTATTCTTCTAATGAAGAGATAATGTGTACAACATTTGCATAAGCATTATCATCTTCAGTGTGTTGTGCTGTTTCTTCCTTAAAGGCTACAAGAATATCTTTCTTAAGTGGGTTTTTTATCGTGTTTGTATCTTCATCATTATAAAATTTAGCTTTTTTTGTAATACTAATTAAAATTTGTTCGTGAAATTGAGCAAGTTCATCAATTTCTAATTTTAATTGTAAAATAAAATCATCACTCATATTAATCATACTATTATGATAGCGATTCATTCGTCTTAATACGTCATAAGCGTCTCGTGTTGATAATACGATTTCTTTAAATAATATTTTTTTACGTGTTTGAGCAAATACTTGTTTTTTTGTTAATACGCGTTCTTCTTTATAAAACTCAAGAAGTTGCTCAAGTTTTACAATACGTTGACGTAGGTTTTCTAAATCACTTTTAACGTAATTAAATTCTGTCGCATCATTGAGAACGAGATTAAACCATTTAAAAATATCTGTTGAGATATTAAGTGAATTGTAATAAATTTTTGTTTCGAATTTCGGAGGTAAAAAAGTCAAGTTTACGATAAATGAACTGATTACCCCGATCATTACAAGTGAAAAACGATAAAACGCTGAAATGTAAAATGAACCATCGTGTTGTCCCATGATAACCAAAGCTGTTACGGTTGCAAGTGTGGCTACATGTGCAATATTCATTTTAAATAACAATGCGATTAAAAGAATGACAGTTGCACCCATGATAATAATATTATTACCAAAGACAGTAACCATGATTACAGCAAGAATTGCACCTATAACATTTCCTTGAAATTGGTCAACAATTGTTTTAAATGTTCTATATACACTAGGTTGCATTGCCACTACTGCAGCAATACCAGCAACAGTAATCATGCCAGCATTACTAGGTAAAAGTGAGGCAATCGAAACAGCGAGAATAATTGCAATACCAGTTTTTAAGATCCGTGCGCCTAACTTCAAATGTTAGCACTCCTTTTTAATATTCATAATTCTTTGTTGTATTAAATAAAGTTATACACCGATGACATTGAATTTTCAAGAAGTTTACAGTTGACTAAAGGCATAATCAGCTGCCTTGATTGTCGCTTCTATATCTTCGTCAGTATGTTCTGTTGTTAAGAACCAAGCTTCATATTTTGATGGAGCAAGATTAATACCTTGATTAAGCATTAATTTGAAGAAACGTGCAAACATCTCTCCATCTGAAGCATCAGCTTGTTCATAATGAGTTACTTTTTCATCAGTAAAATAGACAGTTAAAGCGCCATAAACACGATTGATTGTTGCTTTGATTTGATATTTATCAATAGCGGCTTGAAGTCCTTCTTCTAATTTTTGGCCTAAAGCGTTCAATTTCTCATACACACCATCTTGTTCAAGTACCTCGAGTAATGCAATACCAGCTTTCATAGATAAAGGATTACCCGCCATTGTTCCGGCTTGATATGCTGGTCCTAAAGGCGCTACTTGTTCCATAATATCTTGACGTCCACCGTAACCACCAATAGGTAAACCACCGCCAACAATTTTACCAAAGGCAGTTAAATCAGGATAAACACCTAATAAATCTTGAGCACCACCATAATGGAAGCGGAAAGCTGTAATCACTTCATCATAAATGACAAGGCCACCGTGTTCATGTGTGATGTTGTTCACTTCTTCTAAAAATCCATCCTTAGGCTCCACCATTCCGAAGTTACCAACAATAGGTTCTACTAATACACCGGCAACATCATGACCCCAGTGTTCCATAGCCTCTTTAAATGAATCAATATCATTAAATGGAACAGTAATCACTTCTTGAGCGACACTTTTAGGAACACCCGCCGAGTCAGGTGATCCAAGTTGTGAAGGACCACTACCCGCTGCCACCAGTACTAAATCAGAATGACCATGGTAACATCCTGCAAATTTAATGATTTTGTTGCGACCTGTGTAAGCACGCGCTACACGTATTGTTGTCATTACAGCTTCTGTACCAGAATTGACAAAACGCATTTTTTCAAGAGAAGGAATAGCAGCTCTTAATTTTTTAGCAAATTGAATCTCTAATTCAGTTGGTGTTCCATAAAGTACACCTAATGCTGCTTGTTCTTGAATGGCTTTTGTAATATGAGGATGTGCATGTCCAGTAATAATTGGACCGTAAGCTTGTAAATAATCTATATATTTATTGTTATCAACATCATATAAATAAGCGCCTTTCCCTGATTTCATAACAACAGGGGCTCCACCGCCGACAGCCTTATATGATCGTGAAGGAGAGTTTACACCCCCTAAAATATATTCATTCGACAATTGTTGTAGCTTTTCACTTTCGCGAAAGTTCATAATGTATCAACCTCTTTTGATTTAATATTTTCATTATATATCGTATCATAAATGATAAAGTAAATAATATATGAAGAAAGGGCGTTTTCGTGATGTTAAAAAAAGGGGATTTGTTTCCAGATTTTAAATTGGAGAATCAAAATGGTGAGTGGGTAACTAACGAAACATTAAAAGGGCAAAAGGCGATTGTGTATTTTTATCCGAGAGATAATACGCCTACATGTACTACAGAAGCGTGTGATTTTAGAGACAATTTATCATACTTTGAAAAACTCAATACTACTGTTGTAGGTGTAAGTGGAGACACGAAACGTAAACACCAAAACTTCATTAATAAACACCAGTTAAATTTTGATTTATTAGTGGATGAAGATTTTCAACTTTCTAATGCTGTAGGTGTATATCAAGAAAAGAAAACCTTTGGCAAAGTATCAATGGGTATCGTACGTACAACTTTTGTCCTTGATGAAGAGGGACGTATTATAGATGTAATTGAAAAAGTAAAAGTCAAAGATCAAATCGAGCAACTTAAACAAATCTTGGAGGGGTAATATTATGTTAGTAGTCAGTTTAATGCGTTTAGGTGATGAGGAAAATAGACTAAAAGAAACGTTTCCAGAAGTGGACTTTGAATTTTACAAACATCCTTCTGAGTTACCAAAAACTACACAGGAAAAGATGGATGTATTAATTACATACCATGCTGAAGTTGATGAAGCGTTTATTGAAGCGGCATCTAATCTGAAATGGATTGCATGGTATGCAACTGGGGTGAACGCATTACCACTTCAAAAAATTAAAGAAGCGGGTATATCGCTTACGAATGCGAAAGGTGTTCATGCACAACAACTTACTGAATTTTTATATGCCTTTATTTTAGATGATTATAAAGAATTGAAAGAAGTATATAATGAACAAAAAGAAAAAGTATATAATTCTAAACGTACGACTCAATCCATTGAAGACCAAGTTATCATGTTTTTAGGTACAGGGGTTATTCCTCAACGAGCAGCAGAGATTGCAAAAGCCTTTAATATGAAAACAATTGGTTTAAATACTACTGGTCATAAAGTAGAGAATTTTGATCGTACTTATTCACTTGATGAGCGTCAATCGGTATATAAAGAAGCTGATATTGTGGTGAATATTTTGCCTGAAACTAAAGATACCCACTATTTATTAACAAAAACAGATTTTGAGCATATGAACGATCATACATTATTTGTAAATATAGGTAGAGGAACGATTGTAGAAGAAGCTATCCTTGTAGAAGTACTTAAAAATAAATTGATTCGAAAAGCATATTTAGATGTTTTTGAACAAGAACCTTTAGATTCTGATTCAAAGTTGTATCAATTAGATAATGTATATCTAACTAGTCATATTGCAGGGAACGGTGAAACTAACAAGAAAAAATCTACTGATATTTTCATAAACAACTTCAAAAATTTTCTCAATAAGAATGAGTTAATTGAGAATGTAGTTGATTTAGATAAGGGATATTAAGATTATTATTGACATTTTAAGAAAAAAAGCATTATATTATTATTAAGTAAGAATGATTACTAACTAGAAAGACGGGTGAGGTAAATGGCTGCAGAGCTTGAATCGCATGAACATTTATTAAATGAATCAATTAGCAGTTTGCGTCATGCAGGTGTACGTATTACACCTCAAAGACAAGCGATTTTAAGTTTCTTAATCAAAGCGGATACACATCCAACGGCTGATGAGATTTATCAATCACTATCACCTGATTTTCCTAATATAAGTGTAGCAACAATCTATAACAATCTTAAAGTTTTCAAAAAAACGGGAATTGTTAAAGAGTTAAGTTATGGGGATGCTTCAAGTCGTTTTGATTTTGATACACATAATCATTATCATGTTATTTGCGAAAACTGTGGTAAAATAGTCGATTTTCATTATCCTTTATTACATGAGGTTGAGCAATTGGCACAACATGTGACTGATTTTGAAGTATCACATCATAGAATGGAAATTTATGGTATCTGCCGAGAGTGTAAAGAAGCGCAAGATCATCAACATTAAAATTAAACATTGTTGAAACGATGGATTAATATAGTAGTTTCTATGTGAGTTCGAAAAGAGTTGATAAACAGTCGAACTACTATATCTACAGTATTCAGTTGTTTCGACAATGTTTTTTTATAACCATAAGTGAGTATATGAATATATATAGTTAGATTTTAAGTTAATGTAAATGTCATCTTGCTACATATAGTGAGGTATAACAACTTTATCTTTATCTATTTAACTATAAATGTGTTTCTTTTCTTTTATGAGGTAATTTTTATACAAAAAAACCTTTAAATATATGTTGACGTCTATGTAGAGACTTGATAAGATATAAAAGTCGCTGAAACGACATGCGACAAATATTAATCTTAAATGATTACTTTAAAAAAAGTTTTAAAAGTGTAAAATTAACTCTTGAATCTTTTTACAAAACATTATAAGATAGTTAATGTTGAAATGAAGCAATTAACCAACAAAATTCACTTCAAAATTAATTAAAAAAACTTAAAAAAGTTCTTGACATTGATTTTGAAAAGAAGTATAATGATTAATTGTAACGGCGAAAATTAGTCGATGAACATTGAAAACTGAATGACAATATGTCAACGTTAATTCCGATAAAACACAGTACAATGTACTGACAGACTGATTGACTAAATCAATCGAAAGAGCTATATCAAGCTTACTCTAATATGGAGAGTTTGATCCTGGCTCAGGATGAACGCTGGCGGCGTGCCTAATACATGCAAGTCGAGCGAACTGACGAGGAGCTTGCTCCTTTGACGTTAGCGGCGGACGGGTGAGTAACACGTGGGTAACCTACCTATAAGACTGGAATAACTCCGGGAAACCGGGGCTAATGCCGGATAACATGTTGAACCGCATGGTTCAATAGTGAAAGACGGTCTTGCTGTCACTTATAGATGGACCCGCGCCGCATTAGCTAGTTGGTGGGGTAATGGCCTACCAAGGCAACGATGCGTAGCCGACCTGAGAGGGTGATCGGCCACACTGGAACTGAGACACGGTCCAGACTCCTACGGGAGGCAGCAGTAGGGAATCTTCCGCAATGGACGAAAGTCTGACG
>NZ_JABANU010000069.1 GCF_016238445.1 Staphylococcus canis | reverse complement strand
TGACTTCGTCATCTTTGTAAAATCAAAACGTGCCGGACAACGTGTTATGGAAAGTATCACAAATTTTATCGAAAAAGACCTGAAATTAACAGTGAATAAAGATAAAAGTAAAGTGGGTTCTCCTACATGTTTAAAGTTCTTGAGTTGTCTGATAATGAAAACAAATGGCACTTGTCGTTTCAGACCCACTATGGAAGCAAAAAGAAACTTAAAAGCCAAATTAAAGTGGGTCACAAGAAGAAATAGACATGGCACATTCAAAGAAATTATAACAGAAATCAACGCAATTACTAGAGGTTGGATAAATTACTTCGGTAGAGGTTTTATTAAAGTATTTGTCCAACGAATACAAAAGTGGTTGAACCGTCGTATCAGACAACTTATTTTAAAGC
>NZ_JABANU010000068.1 GCF_016238445.1 Staphylococcus canis | reverse complement strand
ATTGTACATTGAAAACTAGATAAGTAAGTATAGATTTTACCAAGCAAAACCGAGTAACAAGCGAAACGCTTGAAACAAACAATTATCGCTAGTCGTTGAAAAACGACACACATAATTAATAACTGGTAGATGTTGGTATTGTGAAGTTCGGTAGACAGACTAGATGTTTTGAAAACGTTTGTCAGTCTATGAATTTCTTGATGAGTGTAGCGACGTTTACTTTCTGTAAACGAGCAAACGAAGAAAGAAATGAAGCCGAATGCAAACGATTGCCAAAACATCAAAAGATTAAGTTATTAAGGGCGCACGGTGAATGCCTTGGCACTAGAAGCCGATGAAGGACGTTACTAACGACGATATGCTTTGGGGAGCTGTAAGTAAGCTGTGATCCAGAGATTTCCGAATGGGG
>NZ_JABANU010000067.1 GCF_016238445.1 Staphylococcus canis | reverse complement strand
GGCTCTTTGTCAACGTCGGTTGGTGAAGACAAAACGTACTAAGTTGCTATTTTTAGTGACTTGGTACGTTTTTTATGTTCACTTACAAACATCCTAGAAATAACTAATATTCTATTTCTGAAATTATAAAAGTTTCTATAACCGTAAGACACACGCTTAATAAGTTTAATTTTATTGTTAATACCTTCAATTGGTCCATTTGTTAAATGGGGGTATTTTACTGTATTCGTGATGTAAGGCAGGTATTTGATAAGTGTTTGTATAACACGTTTAAGTCCCTTGAATATCGGCTTACGTTTCGAAGAATATAATGCGACTTCTAACTTCTTAATACAGTTTGATTTCAGTGCTTCTAAGATAAAGTGCCCTGTTATATATGTCATTTCAAGTTCTTCACTCAGACCTAATAAATATTGAACTAGACTGTATTGGCTATGCC
>NZ_JABANU010000066.1 GCF_016238445.1 Staphylococcus canis | reverse complement strand
GACGTGGTAAACTACGATTCACAGTCGTTTGAATTGATTCATTTAAAGATTTTAAATGGCGATGGACTGTAGAAGGTGATACACAAAGGTCTTCAGCAATATCCTTTTCTGAAATCACTTTCGAGAGTCGCTTTGTCATCATGAGTTTGACATTATTGGAAATTGTACAACGTGCATCAATATAAGGCGTTTTAGCTGTATAAGTCTGACCACACTCCTTACAGTAGAAGCGTTGCTTTTTCAACTTAATATGAGCAGGTCTATCAAATACAAGTCCCATATATACAGTAGTTTGACGTGATCCATGCTTAATGACAGTATGATTAATATTTTTGATACCACAACACTCGCAACCCGTAGGTTCGTAGCTAACATAGCCAGTAAAAACTAAAGATGTTATCCCTTTAATGTCCTTTAACCCTAAATAACCTGTTATTTTTAAA
>NZ_JABANU010000065.1 GCF_016238445.1 Staphylococcus canis | reverse complement strand
TACTTACTATCTAGTTTTGAATGTACAATACATTCAATGTTTATCTGGTGCCTATGGCAAAGAGGTCACACCTGTTCCCATGCCGAACACAGAAGTTAAGCTCTTTAGCGCCGATGGTAGTCGGACTGACGTTCCGCAAGAGTAGGACGGTGCCAGGTAGACTTTTATTATGACCAAAGGGTCTTTTTTCTTTGGAAAAATTGATAAAAGTGTTGACTTTTAAAAAAGAGTTATGTATAATTAATTCTTGTCGAGTCAAAAAGAAATGAATTGAACATTGAAAACTGAATGACAATATGTCAACGTTAATTCCGATAAAACACAGTACAATGTGCTGATAGACTGATTGACTGAATCAATCGAAAGAGCTATATCAAGCTTACTCTAATATGGAGAGTTTGATCCTGGCTCAGGATGAACGCTGGCGGCGTGCCTAATACATGCAAGTCGAGCGAACTGAC
>NZ_JABANU010000064.1 GCF_016238445.1 Staphylococcus canis | reverse complement strand
TGCTACAGTTGTAGGTGATACAGAACAATCCTGCGCTATAGAAGCTTCAGAGCGTATATCCGTTGCCTTATTGAGAACAGCCATTTTAGTATTTTTAGAGATAAAACAAAACTTATCAACGACAGGATACTGAGCTGTAAAGTACGTATTACAAGCTTTACAATAAAAACGTTGTTTTTGAAGTATGAAATAAGCAGGTAACTCAGATATGTGAGGGAGTGTAATCCTAGATTGCTTTTTACCTGCTTTAATAACTGTATGGTGTTCATTTTTCTCCTCACAACACTCACAATGGCTTGGTATGTAGCTAAGTTCACCGTAATAGAAAAAGCTTAATCGACCTTTAAACTTCGATTTTTCAACTTTTTCCTCAAATTGTATGTTTTCGTCTTTAATATTAAGTGTTTTTGATATAAAATAATTCATGGACGCATGATCTCCTTTATTATGGTTTGGGCACTTTTAATAATAGAGGTCATTGCGTCTTTTTGCATCTAAAAAGT
>NZ_JABANU010000063.1 GCF_016238445.1 Staphylococcus canis | reverse complement strand
TTTGGTCTTACAACAAGTTCCATCAATGATGGAGACTCACGATACATTTCTTTCATATCAACTAAGATTTACTGTACACATCTGCTTATCTTTTTTCGTTCCACTACTTATCATCCACAGATTGCCAATTCCCATTGTTTTCGGTACGTCGTAAATCTATAACCTCCATTCTTTACTCTGTATTTAATATTGTTCAGTCCTTCGGTACATTTTCCCTACTATGACTTCTGCTGACTTCTCATAATTCGTTGTTACTACGATTCGAAGAATCGCTTATGAGACCTCCTCGGGTAAGATTAACCACTTTCCACTCATGTCACTGCATCATTTACTCATACGAATTTGGGCAGTATTGGACTTTGTTTTGTTGTGCAAACTCATCCGTTCGTATAAGCCTTGATATGATGTTTCTGTTCGTCAGTGCAAGTGTTTGCGTCCGACTTCCTTCAGATTCCACCTCACGATGGACACCCTTGTCTTTCACTAACAGTTCCTACTGCCAAGCCTGTAATGGACTTTCACCATCAAGTTGTTAATCATGCCGAGCGCACAC
>NZ_JABANU010000062.1 GCF_016238445.1 Staphylococcus canis | reverse complement strand
TGGCAATCTGTGGATGATAAGTAGTGGAACGAAAAAAGATAAGCAGATGTGTACAGTAAATCTTAGTTGATATGAAAGAAATGTATCGTGAGTCTCCATCATTGATGGAACTTGTTGTAAGACCAAACAACATAGAGAAGGCAATCAAGAAAGTTATCAAAAACAATGGTTCTCCTGGAATTGATGGGATGAAGGTTAAAGAGTTAAATGCTCACTTCAGAGAATTCTATCCACAAATAAAAGAAAAACTGCTTAACGGTACTTATGAACCGCAAGCAGTTAAGAAAGTAGCCATTCCAAAACCAAATGGCAAAAAGAGAATTCTTGGAATTCCCGTCGCAAGGGATAGAGTTATCCAACAGGCAATCAAACAAGTTATCGAACCGACAATTAATCGTCAGTTTTCAAAACATAGTCATGGTTTCAGACCAAATCATAGTACAGGGACAGCATTGAAACAATGTATCCAATACTATGAAGAGGGTTACCACACAGTCGTAGACTGTGATTTGAAACAATGCTTTGATACATTGAACCATGATAAGTTGATGTACTTGTTTGAGCGCTTTATACAAGACAAAGCTATTTCTAAATTTATCCGCAAAAGTTTACAAAGCGGGTCTGCAGACCTGTCTGGCGAATACGCAGAAAGAAAGA
>NZ_JABANU010000061.1 GCF_016238445.1 Staphylococcus canis | reverse complement strand
ACGGAAACTGGACAGTGGATGTACCAGCGACAGAGACATTAGAAAACGGTGAAACAGTGACAGCTGTAAATAAAGATGGTAATGGTAACACATCAACACCATCAACAGGAACAGTAACAGACACAGTGGCGCCAGAGGCACCAGTAGTGAATAACCCACAACCAGGAGACAAAGTCGTAACAGGAACAGGCGAACCAGGAACAACAGTAGTTGTAACATTCCCTAACGGCGAAGAAGTGACAGGTCAAGTGGACGAAAACGGAAACTGGACAGTAGATGTACCAGCGACAGAAACGTTAGAGGAAGGCGAAACAGTGACTGTAGTGAATAAAGATGGTAATGGTAATACGTCAACACCATCAACAGGAACAGTAACAGACACAGTGGCGCCAGAGGCACCAGTAGTGAATAATCCACAACCAGGAGACAGAGTCGTAACAGGAACAGGCGAACCAGGAACAACAGTAGTTGTGACATTCCCTAACGGCGAAGAAGTGACTGGCCAAGTGGACGAAAACGGAAACTGGACAGTAGATGTACCAGCGACTGAGACATTAGACGAAGGTGAAACAATCACTGTTGTGAACAAAGATGGCAATGGTAACACATCAACACCATCAACAGGAACAGTAACAGACACAGTGGCGCCAGAGGCACCAGTAGTGAATAATCCACAACCAGGAGACA
>NZ_JABANU010000060.1 GCF_016238445.1 Staphylococcus canis | reverse complement strand
AAACATTTAATGATGGATGAATTTAAAAGTGTTAAAAACGTATCGGGATATATGAGCTTTATTTATGCTGATTCACTCACACATCGTATCATAGATATTGTGGAAGACCGTCGGTTAAAGTCTTTAAAAGACTATTTCTATCGCTTTTCTCTTGAAGAACGTAAACGCGTTCAAACCGTATCTATAGATATGTATCAACCATACATCGTCTTAATTCAAGAATTGTTTCCCAATGCGAAAATCATTATTGATCGTTTTCATATCATTCAGTCTTTAAATCGTGCACTAAATATGGCAAGAGTTTCAGTTATGCATACTTTTAAAAACATTGATCGCCCTTTATATAATAAGTTCAAGCGCTTCTGGAAACTATATTTAAAACCTATAGAAGATTTAGAAGCGTTTGAGTACCGAAAGGTTCCATTGTTTAAATCGTGGAAGACGCAAAAAGGGATTGTCCAATATCTTAATGAACAAAATGAGATGCTTAGTCGTACGCACTTTACAGTCAATCAACTTCGTTGTCATATTAATAACAATGATATAGAAGCCTTACTTCAGTCTTTAGAAAACGTAGCTTTACCAGATATTCATCCTAAATTAAGAACCGTCATAAAAACATTAAACAGTTATATTCCATTCATTACCAACACATTAGAATATGCCAACTTTACGAATGGTCCGATTGAAGGTATTAATAACAAAATTAAACTCATTA
>NZ_JABANU010000006.1 GCF_016238445.1 Staphylococcus canis | reverse complement strand
GTGTTTGCGTCCGACTTCCTTCAGATTCCACCTCACGATGGACACCCTTGTCTTTCACTAACAGTTCCTACTGCCAAGCCTGTAATGGACTTTCACCATCAAGTTGTTAATCATGCCGAGCGCACACTAAAAAACTGCCGATAGCATGTACTATCGACAGTTTCTCTCATCTTTTTAAAGATGTATATTATTGTAAACCTTTGTGTTCGTTGTTGTCTCTATTTTTTTCATTTTTTTGTTGCCATTCTTTACGTGTCATCACGTCGTCAACTTGCATGTTCACTTCTACAACTTCTAAACCAGTGATGTGTCTTACTTGTTCTTTAACTAAGTCAGTAACTTTACGGAAGATTTTTGGTGCAGATTCACCATATTCTAAGATAACTTTTAAGTCAATTGCAGCTTGTTTTTCGCCAACTTCAGCGCTTACACCTTGAGTAACATTATTATTGCTTGAGAATGAACCACTGATGCTGTCTACAAATCCGCCTTTCATATCTAAAATACCTTTAACTTCACGTGCTGCAATACCAGCGATTTTTTCTACAACTTCATCAGAGAAAGTTAAGCTATTTTTGAATTGAGGTTCTTGATTGTCACGACGTTCTTCGCGTTCTCTTTCATTTACACCTGTTTGGTTATTATATGCTTCTTTTGCACTTTGATTATTTTGAGTTGCCATAGTTCAAAACTCCTTTTAATTAAATTTAGTTTGATAAAGCTAAAAGTGAAATAGTTAATCGGCAATTAAATTAGCTTAACCGATTGAGTAAATTCATAAAATCTTGTGTACGGTCTTTAATATACCCTACACCGATTCCGATTAAACATAAAACAATGACTAAAACTGTTTTCCAGAATCCAAGCGTTAAAAATAGTATCGCAATGATTAAGAAAAGTAAGAAACCAAGAATACGCCATTTATAATTATTCAACATTGCTACAAGTTGATCGTTTGAATTTTGTTGCTCTTGATTTTGATCTTGATTAGCCATGGAATCCCTCCTTTACACAACACGTGGCGCATTTGGATTTTTACGTTGTTCACGCACGTTAATTTCAAGTTTGCGAACGGGTAATTCAGAAAAACGTTCAACATTTTCTTTAATATCTTCACGCACACGTTCGTTTAAAGATTGAATACTTACTGCACTAGAAGGCACTAAGTAATCCGCCTTAATGTCGATATAACTGTTGTTCTTCTTATTGTATAATTTTGAAACAACATTAGGTTGACGAATATCGTCGTACTTTTTAATCGTGTCATAAACCGTATTTTCAATCGATTTACGAGAAACGTAAATATGACCATCACTATACGTTTTATATAGGCCAGGTTTACGGTGTGTTGGTTTAAATGTACTAAAGAATAAAATTAAACCAATTAAAATTAATAATGCTGATAAACCAATTAATAACGGTAAGAACCAGTTAAATTGATAGAAATAGTTTTGATACTGTGTAATAGGTTTGTAGTCTATGTACATAAATAGCAAGAAGCCGACAATAACTACAATTAATAAACCTAAAATAAAGTTTTTAAGTCTATTCATTTCTCCTGTCACCTCACATTCATTCTTTATACTCATAAAGTACCCTATTAATTTTGATTGAAACATTGATATAAAAAATTTACTTAATTATTGAAATCACCGTAATATCACGCTATATATGCTATTTCTTAGTTAATCTCGGCCGTTCTTTCACAAGCGCCTTAAATAACGACCAAACCATTAAAATAATCACAAAGGAAAATGGTAACGCTGCGATAATTAATAAATTTTGAATGGCTTGTGTACCACCTGTAAGCAACATAATAAGCGCAAATAACGCAAGCATAATGCCCCAACTCACCTTAACCATACTATTTGGGAAGTTGTCTCCATTAGTACTTAACATTCCTAATACGTATGTCGCAGAGTCTGCAGAAGTTACAAAGAAAATCATCACAACGATTAACGTTAAAATACTAATTACATAACCTAATGGAAAATGAGCAAGCGTCGCAAATGTTGCGGTTTCAGTAGCTTCTTTTGCGATATCCGCAATACCATTCACTTGTAGATACACAGCTGATGCCCCAAATACTGCGAAGAAGATGAAACATACCAGCGCTGGGACAAATAATACACCTACGATAAATTCTTTAATCGTTCGTCCTCTTGAAACACGTGCGATAAAAATACCAACAAATGGCGCCCAAGAAATCCACCATGCCCAGTAAAAGATTGTCCAATTGCGCATCCATTCAAACTTATCTGGTTGATCGATTGGCATACGTAAACTCATATCAAAAAAGTTTGCAATATAATTACCCAGTCCGTTAGTAAATGTATTCAAAATGTACAAGGTAGGCCCAACAATAAATACTGCAATTAATACGACAAATGCAATTGCCATATTAATGTTACTTAAAATTTTAATCCCTTTACTAATCCCAGACCATGTAGACCATGTAAATAAAATAGTAGCGATAATAATAATAGTGACATGTATCGTAAAATTCGATGGGATACTAAATAAGAAATTCAAACCTTCACCAATTTGAAGTGCACCAAATCCTAATGTTGCAGCCACTCCTGTCACTGTCGCAATAATTGCTAATATATCTAACACGTACCCAAACGGACCCGCCATAGTTTTATAACCAAATAAAGGCGTTAAAGTCGCACTCACAAGACCTGGATAGCCTTTATGATAGTTAAAATATGCAAAAACAAGTGCGACAATCCCATACACAGACCATGCATGTATGCCCCAATGAAAAAAGGCAAACTGAAAACTATCATTAATTGCTTGTTGTGTACCTGCTTTATGTAAAGGTGTGGCCGTAAATGCATGTGAAATAGGTTCTGCTGTTGTCCAAAATACTAAACCAATCCCCATACCTGCACTGAATAACATCGCAAACCAAGACTTGAGTGAGAATTCAGGCGCTTCCCCTTCTTTTCCTAACGTAATGTTGCCATATCTTGAAAACAATAAATAAATACACACTAAAAATAATGCTAAAACTAATAAAAGATAATACCAACTCCAGTATTTAGAAATCCATGCCGTCACATTTTGTGTCGCCATCTCCATTTCTTTTGGAAAAATCGCCCCTAACAATACAAAAACAGCACATAAAAAAAGAGAAATCCAAAATACTGTGCCTACTTTTCCAGCTTTCATATCCCGAACACCTCAGTATTTGTTTTTCTCTTTTTTCCCTATTTTGAATGTTATAACCGTAAACTTAAAACTTAATTGCTAATTTGCCAATATGTGATTGTTCTTCCATCATTTGGTGCCCTTTATAAACATTTTCAGGTGTTAATCCGTGTAGCACTTCTGTTAATGTCGATTGATACACTCCAGCATTGAGCTTTTCAGCCAAATCATCTAAATATTTTTGATAATATTCCGTTTCGAACTCATATGTTAAACGTGTAAACATTGACTCATGTGTAAAGGTGATTGCTTTTTGTTTTAAAGCATTGAGGTCTTGATTTTCTTTAAAGACAACAATTGTCGCAATATGCCCTCGTGGTTTCACTAAACGAATCATCGGTTCATAATAACGATCCGTATCATATGTACAGAATATATAATCAGGTTGCGGTAAATTGTGTGCTTCAAACTGCGCTTCTAAATCTTCACGATGATTTAAAACAGTATCGGCGCCCATTTTCTGAGACCACGCTATCGTTTCTTGTCGAGATGCTGTTGTAATGACATTTAGACCATATGCTTTCGCAATTTGTGTCGCAATGGAACCAACACCACCTGCACCATTAATAATCAATATCGTGCGCCCTAAATTTTGACTCGCATCTCTCGAAATTCCAAAAATATCAAATAATGTTTCGTATGCTGTAAATGCTGTTAGAGGTAATGTTGCACCTTCTTCAAACGATAAATGCTCAGGAAGATGTGTGACATAATGTTCACCTAATACTTGATAAGTCTGATTCGACCCCTCCCATTTCGGTGCACCTACAAACATGACCTTATCGCCTTTTTTAAAACGTGTCACATTAGATCCTACTTTATCAACCACACCTGCACCTTCATAACCAAGTACTCGTACCTCGCCAGTAACAGGCGTTTGACGCGTCTTCGCATCAATAGGATTCACACCTGACGCTTCTACTTGAATTCCTATTTCATGTGCTTTAACCTCTTGTTCTGGTCGTGTAACCTTTTCAAATAAATTCCCTTCTGATAATTGGAAAGGTTGTTTGGCAATAATGGATTCCATATAAATCCCTTCTTTCATGTTATTTAAGCATCGTGCTCGAGATTCTTTGAACTTTCCTTGATAATTAAAATATAACATATGAAAGGAAGAGACCTATGAGATTAAGCATTTTGGATTATAGTCCAATTTTTGAAGGACGTACCGCAACCGATGCCCTGCGTCACACGGTTGAACTTGCACAATACGCTGAATCATTAGGCTATTATCGTTATTGGCTCGCTGAACATCATAAAGTATCTTCTGTCGCTACTAGTGCACCTGAAATACTCGCCACAATGCTTTTAGAACAAACGTCAAAAATACGCATGGGTGCTGGTGGCATTATGTTACCGCATTACAGTGCTTATAAAATGGCTGAAATTTTTAAAATGCTCGAAGCACGTCATCCTGGACGTACAGACATTGCACTCGGTCATTCCAAAAGTTATCACATTGTTCATGAAGCATTAAATGAAGGGAAAACAGACGGTCCATCATTTGACCAACAACTTGAGGATTTATATAAGTATTTCAATGATGATACTACAACACCTCATCGATTCAAAACATTAGTTGCGATGCCACAAACAACCACGCAACCTCAAATCGCAATTTTAGGATCCAGTGAAAATAGCGCAAAACGTGCAGGTCGTTTAGGTGCCATTTTTGTTTTTGCACCACTAGGTCAAAAAACACAAGCTAAAAAAAGAATTACAACGCTGTATCGCAATACTTTTTTAGAGCATCATCCTAATCAATCACCTTATTTAATCGTATCTACCTTTGTCCTTGCACATCAAGATGATGCCTATCGTCAGCAACTTGAAAACAGCTTGCATTATTGGTTACAACGTGTACATTATTTAAAGCAACCTGAGCATTATGATAGTCCAGAGAGCATTCAACATCATCAATGGTCGGAACGTGAAAAAGAAAAACGCGCACAAAATGAAAAACGCGTCATTAGTGGCAATGCAGAAACAGTACAACAACGATTACAAGCCTTAAGTGACTACTTTGAAGCGGATGAAATCTTAGTTCTGCCTCAAGTGTTTGGTGAAGCCAATCGCAAAAAGACACTTGAATTAATCGCACCTTTAACTCATTCATGATCAAGCACAACACTTATAGATGTGAATGAATCTATGAATATTGCATTTATAAATAAAACGAAACTATAAATTGATTATCAGTTTATATTGGACAAATAAAAGATATCGTTATATTTTGATAATAAGATAACATAAAAGGAGTGTTTCAATATGCAATATTCTCCAAAGCAAGGCGTTAGAAGTCATGGTCTTCCTCATGACCCATTTAAAAGTAGTACCGTACCGAGACCCATTGGCTGGATTTCTACACAATCGAAAGACGGTCACGATAACTTAGCACCATACAGTCAATACCAAAACTTGACATGGGATCCACCAATGGTCATGTTTGCGGCCAATCAATCAGTACTCGGCGATCACGAGCGTAAAGATACAGTGAAAAACGCTGAAGAAACAGGATGGTTCGTGTGGAACATGGCAACTTATGATTTGAGAGAAGCGGTTAACCTCTCTTCAAAAGCCTTACCACCAGAAGAAGATGAATTCGAATTCGCCGGTGTTACAAAAGAAGCTTGTATCGAAGCACCAGGCTATCGCGTCAAAGAATCACCCGTACACTTCGAATGCGAATACGTTCAAACTGTACGCATCCCAACCGGTGATCCCGTCTCAACAGTCGACATCGTCATCGGTCGCGTCGCACAAGTTCATATTGATGATAAAGTCATTCTAGACAACGGCAAACTAGACATCAAATCCATCCGCCCAATTGCTCGTCTAGGCTATTATGACTATACCGTCGTCGATGAAATCTTTGAAATGAAAGCACCTAAAGCATCTAAAGAAGAACTTGCTGGACTAGAAGGTCGTAACTTCGACAATAAAGATTAAATATAACAAGAGTGGGACAAGCGTTATACGCAAGGTTCCACTCTTTTTATAATTTCATATTTAAAACATAGTTTAAAAACTTTAAGTGCCGATCGCCAAACTACCTAAATGACATAGTGCTAAAACTAGAGTTTTGTCTTGTTGCGCTTTTAGTGTGTTTTACTTCCTTCTAAAAAAACATAGTGCTAAAACATTCATAACACAAAAGAGACATTAGTACCGTTTTACTTCCTTCTAAAAAAACATAGTGCTAAAACCAACGCAGTAGTGAACTCTGCTCGCGCGATGTTTTACTTCCTTCTAAAAAAACATAGTGCTAAAACCAACGCAGTAGTGAACTCTGCTCGCGCGATGTTTTACTTCCTTCTAAAAAAACATAGTGCTAAAACAGACGTGTCACGATGTTGTCTTTGTCAGTGTTTTACTTCCTTCTAAAAAAACATAGTGCTAAAACGTAGATTTATATTTATGTAAGTATGAAGAAGTTTTACTTCCTTCTAAAAAAAACATAGTGCTAAAACCTCAAATTCCGCAAATTCGAGTATATTAACGCTTTGAATCTAAGGTTTTAGCGTTTTTATAGAAATAAAAGTAAAACTTTTTATATGATCTTGAATAAATTGAGTCGACGCACTTCAAAAAAATAGTTATCTATACGATGAAGTGTTTCATCGTAACGTTTAATTTTTTTCAACATAGTAATTTTATTATAGCTTATTCGTATTGATTAATAAACTGAAAATAAGGCGCGAATGTTTCTATTTCTGTCCCGATAAATTCAGCGTAAGCAACCATTCGTACTACTTCATCACTTACTTTTTGATTGGTTAGAACTTCTATATCTTCTTTGACTTCATGAATGGAATGGCATAGTTTATTGCGTTTACATAAAAACACATTGTGTTCATTCATAATAATTGAAGGATGATTAGTTAAAACTATAGTTGTGAGTTCATATTGTTTAAGTAAGTTCATAAATGTTTGAATATCTTTGTGTCCTAAAAATGCTTCTGGATATAAGATGATTAAGACATTTTCTTTTTTATCTTTAATAGAAACGTCGATCAGTAGTTTACGTTTTTGAATTTCACTTAAATCTTCTAAATTATGATGAAATTCTAAACCAAATAACTTTAAAAATCGTTTTAGATTTAATGATGTATCCTGTACTTCGATTTGGTAATGAGTGTCTTGAATACCTAATGCATAGTTGAATAAGCGTAAACTTTGTTCAAATTTTTGATATAATGCATTAACATTGGCATCTGTTGAAACTTGATGTTCAAATTGTTTATACACATATTCTTCAATTATCTTTTGTTTAAGTAAGTCTCGATCACCACAATTCAAGATGATTGGATTAAACTGTTGAATTGGTATCGTATCGTAATTATCTGTAATAAAATGTGCAAAGTGATGATCGATTGGTGGTTTTTTATTCAAGTAATTCAAAAAACTCTGAATAAAAGTATCGCAATGTTGCGAACTTTCAAATGTTATAACGTTTGTGCTGACCGCTTCTATATCAAGTACTTCTGTAACGTCGCTTGCGATTTTCATAGCTCTATCATTCTTTCTGAGTTAAGGCCGACATGACCTTCTGGTGCTTCGCCTACTAGGTATTCCATATTGGAAAATTGATTTTCGGTAACCACGAGGGTTTGTACGAGTCCATCTGATGGTACGGCGTCTTTAAGTTTATCAACTTGATGTTTCAAAGTCATACTATTAAAAATGAGTTTACAATAAATAGAGAACTGCATACGCACATATCCTTCATTTGTTAAAAATTTAATAAATTTACGGTACGCGCGTTTTTCAAGTGATGTTTCAACAGGTAAATCAAACATAATGATTAATCTCAAGTATCTCACCTCTTCACACTCCCTTAATACGTCCAAGTGGGTATTTTTATCGTATCTATATCACCATTTGATAAGTATTTCAGTAAACTGTCAATGTAGATTTCAACCGCATTGACGAGATAATAACGCTTTGATCCAATTTTGAGTTTTCGATTTAATAAATTTAAAATTGCTCGTTTTTCATCTTTTCCAAATTCTGACTCGACATGCTTTAATACAGTGTAATCGACTAACGGTCTTAATATCTCCATAAAATCTGATCCAAGATTGTATACGTTAAATTCATTCGCATGTTTTATACCAATTTCAGTTAAGAACCCTTTGCTCACAATTGTTCTGGACACAATCGCTAATAATACTTGATACCCATAATCTAATGCAGCGTTTTGAGCGTTGTCATACCCTCTATGAAAGCCATCTTCTAATATAAGATTAAAATATACTTTCGCTGCATGACCTTCTCGATTAGTTGCATCTCCTAATGTAACGTCTTTCGCATAGTTTAAAAATTGTTGAGCTTGAGCTTTATGTCCTACCGCTTCTAACACATTTTTCTGATTTAAAATTTTAATTCTCGTAATCTCTTGCCATAATGTATCTTTATAAATTTTCTTCCAATTCATTTGTTGTTGAATTCGTCTTGCTTGTCTGTGATGACCATATACTGGTAATAAAAAAGAATGAGGCAAATGTTTTTGATTACACAACAACGTAATTATTTTATTATCACTCAGCGCATTGATTAAATGTCCCGTCATTGAGACATTAGGGTGCTCAATGACAAGACATAACATTTCATTTAACGGAACTTGACTCATTTGTTCGCCTTTCACAATCATGTGATTACGGCGTAGCGACAATTTAGATTCTTTTGTAATCATTATCGTTCTAAAGCTCATTGTTCGACTCCGCAAGTTTGAACAGTGATTTTGGGCGTGTTGTTTTAAGGCCGGTAATTGACGTATAAGCAACTTTCATATTTGATTTCTTTTCAGTGAAAGCTTTTTTACCAACAATTTTTCGACTTCCGATTTTTTCTGATCGCACGGCTGAGGCTTTAGTCGCTTTAAATAACTCTTCAACACAATCTACAAAGTCTTGATGCGTTTGAGTAGTATTAATGAATAAGTCTCTAACCTTTTGTGCTTTATCTTGATTAGACTTCGTATTCAAATATTCTGCATACGCTTCTATCGCTTTTTCAGCTAAATTAGCATATTGTTCAATAAGTACTTCAGTTGGTGTGTCTTTTTTATTTAAAGCTTTTTTAAGCGCACGTTGTTCATCAAGAGAGAGCTTAAATTGCTTAGCATTAATGACTTCTCCACTAGATACGAGATAACATGGATGGCCATTTAACATAAGCAAATCACCTTTGTATAAGGTATAAACAATTTGTGCATCTAATATTTCTTCACTAATTTCTCTATGAGCTAGATGAAGTGCAAGAGCTTTCATATCATGATTTTGATGTTTATAATGTTCAAACATATATTCATCAATTGCGTAATAGTTCACTTTACTTTTACCTTTTTTATCAATTGTTCTTACCGCTAGAAGATGTGTACGATAACGGTTCATCTCGGTATAAACTGCAACATCTGTTTTATTTGATTCGTATTTAGGTGTATTTGTTTTCGGTGAGTACGCTGTTTGTTTGTAAAAATGTTGAGAGATATTTGCGCGCTTTTTAGAAATATTAACCTTAAAACGATCTAAATCCATCTCTACTTTAGAGATCAGTGGTTCTCCTTTTGACAAGTCAATTTTTCTTAACGCATTAATAAAGAATAGATTTTTCAATTTGTTTTTACGATTAAATTCGCCCATTTGTTTCCATTTCTCTTTAACCTTTTCCCATCTGAAATTAAAATCGAAAAAGTCCACATCTTTATATGCAACTTGTGCTCCTCGATAAACGACGCCATTTAAGTATGCATCAATCGCATGATGTTCATCATTCAAACTACGAATTTTAGGAATATCATACTTTTTACGGAATTCGCTTACTATTTTAGCTTTCATTGGGATAACTTTCGTATTTGGATACTCTTCGTTTAAAAAGTCACGAACGTGTACAGAAATTTGACGTGTTTCTACAAGTTGACGTTGAATAAAGCCCTCTTTATCCATTTCTGTAAATTCTTTTTTCATTAATCGATTTAACTTCAATTGGCTAATTAAACCAGATGCATTTAACCTCTTCCAAAACTGAATTAAGTAGTCAGGGTTAGAAATAAACTGTAATGGTACGAGATCCCCTTTGGTTTGGTTCATCTCTTTAAGTACAAGTACTTTGTTATCAATCGAATCATCTTTAATATAACTACGCGGAATAATATGATCAATTTCATAATACTTATCGCCACTTTTAGACAGTAATAAGTCAAGGTCGATTTTTTTACCGGAGTACATACATTTTCCATTTTGAGATAAGTATAGCCACAGACTATCTTCTCTCAATTGTTCATTCGTTAAACCATTAGCTACTTGAATGATATGTTGATATTCTTCAATTGATTTTAACTTCTTATCTTTAATATTCTGTTCCCAACTTTGTTTTCGTGTTTTCTGACGTTTTCCTTTTTCACCGTCTTCTGTCGCAAATTCGATAATGATTTTCTCAGGTTCACCAAATATTGATGTTAGTTCTCTAACAAGTTTAATCGTTGACCAAATTCCTTTTTTCAGTGCAGGTGATGTAGCTAAATCCGCAATATCTTGATAACGAATCTGTTGTGTCGGTATTTGATTTTCCGCTTGAATAAACGATTCAAAATCATAAGTATCGTCTGTAATAATTTCCATAAAGTTTTTATCAGTTTGTCTTAACAGTTCAATAACAGAATGGCCTTGATGTTCATGCGTTAGTAGTTTTTCACTTAATCTGCCCCAACCAGAATAATTCAATTTTTTCAGTTGATTAATCTGTTTTTCTGTGAGGTCTGGATAATTTTCTTTAAGTTTCTTCACAAGAATATTTTTATCTTCGAAGAGTGTAATCCATAAGATAATCTGTTCAATTTCTGCTCTTTTATCTTCAACAGAGCCAAATATTTTCTTCATATCAATATAAGAAGATAATTTTGAGGTGAATTTCTTCTCGTCTTGTGTCCCATATACAGATAAAACGTCACCATTTTTCATGAAATACTCTCTATAGTTTGAGTTAAGCATTTTATCTATAAAGTGACGATGACTCACTGTTTTGGTTTGCGTGAAAATATGATCGAACGCAAATTGTTTTACTTTTGGGGTCATGCGATATTTTCGATTTTTTGGCTCACTTTGCGTTCTAATTTGAACATTATTCAATTCGTTCAAAACTTCCATTTCTTGATACAACAAACTGTGTTTAGGTAAGACATCTTCATTAATTAAGTATGTACACTTACTTGTCATACGTCGAATGAACTCAGTCGCACTTTCTGAACGATTAACAACTGTTTCAAAGTTCCATGGTTTAACCGATTCGTTTTCATTTTTAACCATCCAGCCAAATTTGGCTTGGTCTTTATTTTTTACGAGCGGTCCAACATAATATGGAATTCTAAATCGAATCAGTTCTAACACCTTATCAATCATTTCATCCGTAATGTCTGAGTGAAACACTTGTTGATTACGTAATATTTTTTCCGCTTCATACAAGTTATTTTGCATTGGAATACTTGCGTTATCGGTTGTATTTAACACTTTAAGCAATGTTTCTTGGTTGAGTTCATTATATAACTCATGATCCTCTGGTATATATTTTTTTAATTCCGTTAATAAGCTTTTATATTTATCTTTTGGTTTAATTCTATATTGATCAAACGTACATAGTGCTTTAAAGTTTTTATTATCTGGATACGCTTCATACGCTTTTAGTGCACTTTTAGACGAAACAAAAATAGATTTGAATGCCGCTTTAGTCGCATCTGCTTGATATACAAGGTCTTTCACAGTTTTAAGTTCATGTTTAAACTTTTCATACGCCGCAACTTTAGCTATTGCGATTGAATCATGGCCTTTTAAAATCTCTTTTAGCACAATAGTAGAATATATTTTGTTCGCCAATTGAATAAGTTCAATTTGACTTTGTGTTAAGGCTTCACTGAGATTTTCTTCGTATTCTGAATCTAGTGTATGAGATTGATTAATTTCTTTTAATGCTTCCATATTATCCGCATTATCAAAAAGTTTATACTCACTGAATTTTAATCCTAGTACCATTTTAGCGAACTGATCCAGTATTTTCGCTTTCTTTTTGACTTGATTCACACGATCTGATTTAGTTAAATCATTTCTAAGCAAGATGTTGTAAATCTCTTCTATCGTTTCGCGATCTAAATCAAGTGTACGTTGGTTTTCCACTTCATATAAGTGAACCAATTCGATAAAGTCGTCAAAACTTTCTCCACCTGAGATATCGTTCATATCTAGACGTTCAAATAAAAAATGTCCTCTATACTTCACTAGATGATACAATGCAAGATAAATTAATTCAGGATCAAATTGTCTTTTTTCATTTAATAATGCTGCTTGGAGATGATAAATCGTTGGATACGCTTTAGAGTTATATCCTAAATATGTCAATACTTCTGATAAACTTTTATGCTTAAAATCGGTATTGTCATTTTTCCATTGATGTTGACGTTCAAATTGATAAAAGTTTGGATTACGCACAAGCGGCGCTAAAACTTCTTGAAGCAGGCCTAATCGTTTTATACGACGATTGTTACGACGTCTAGCCCCACGCGCAAGTCTTCGTGTTTCGGCTGTCTCTGCTCCATCAAATAAATACACACCGAGCGCATCCTTGTTAAAATAGTTAAGCACGTTAAAATTCAAATCCATACACGCATAACCCACGCTGCCTGTTCCAATATCAAGACTTAAAATATATGGCTTTTGTACCATAATGTTTACCTCCGTTAGCTTATTTTAAAAATATTATCTCAAATATTTTGACATTTGTGAATAATTATGTTAAGTTAATTATAGAAGTTTTACTTCATTCTAAAAAAACATAGTTAAGTTAAAACAAGCTTAAAGCGTAAATGTAATTAAACGTTAACACCCCGCTGTGTCAGTGGGGTTTTTTATTGCTTATAAATCAAAAAGCACCGGCTTTGCCTTTCGACAAAACCGGTGCTTTTTTCGCAACTTTTTCTTTTATATTAATATTACCGTTTCCATATTTTGCTTTTGGTTATCCTATAGCATACGTATTAGTCTTGGAGGAGATACGTGCTACTCGATAATTTGTGTTTCGGCGAGTTTCTTATACCAATAAGCACTTTTTTTCGGATAACGTTCTTGTGTTTCAAAATCGACATAGAATAGTCCATAACGTTTTTCATAGCCATTTGACCATGAGAAGACATCCATTAAAGACCAGATGAAATAGCCTTTAACATTCGCACCATCTTCAATCGCATCTGCAATCACTTCTAAATGCTTTTTCACATAATCAATACGTGCGTCATCATATACCGTATTATCAACAAATTCATCTTTATATCCTAGTCCATTTTCTGTAATATAAATTTTCTTGTAGTTCGGATAGTCATTTTTCACACGCATAATTTGATCATATAAGCCTTGAGGGTAAATCATCCAATCCCAATCTGTACGCGGCACATCAATATCAAACTCACGTTGACCGACACCTTTTAATTGGTATTTCGAACCACCTTTATTCCCTTTTGCGTTATGTGTAATTTCACTTTCTCCGTCAAACCCACGCATCCAATCACTCATATAATAGTTAATGCCTAAGAAATCATTTAAATCTTTTGCCGCTTCTAATATTTCGAAATCGACATCTCTTAAATCTAATGTACCCCCATTAACACTTAAGATATGATTAACGCCTTCCATTGTTTCATCTGAATAATGTCCTAAATATGTTGCATCTAAAATGAACTTGTTATGAATAATATCCTCTAACTCAGCTGCACGCACATCTTCTGGATTATTTTTGTCATATGGATATTTTGTTGGTAACGCATGCACAACACCAATTTCACCTGGATATTCATTATCTTTATAAATTTTAACAGCTTTAGCATGTGCAACCATCATATTGTGATGAGATTGGAAGACCTTTTCGAAATCGTACTGAATACCTGGTGGAAACTTACCAACAAGATATTGGCCATCCCCAATGGGTCCGATCTCATTAAATGTTGTCCAGTATTTCACTTCATCAAATTCTTTAAAACAAAATGCTGCATAATCTACAAAGTGTTCAATATTTTCTCGGTTTAAAAAATCACCATTCGAATGTAATGTTTCTGGTGTATCGAAATGATGTAATGTTACAAACGGCTCTACATTGCGTTTTAAACATTCTTTAAAAAGACGGTGATAATAGTCTACCCCTTTTTGATTCACTTCACCATAACCTGTAGGGAAGATACGTGACCAAGCAATAGAAATTCGAATGCCGTTCACACCAAACTTTTCGCTCAATTCTAAGTCGACTGGATAACGATTATAAAAATCGCTTGCTGGTTCTGCTGTATACCAATAGTTCTCTTCTAAGTACGTATCCCATGCTACGCGTCCTTTACCGTCTGTGTTTGTTGCACCTTCAGCTTGATATGCTGCAGTTGCGCCACCGAAAATAAAGTCCTTTGGTAATTTCTTCATTCGATTCAGGCTCCTTTTATTTAAATTGATCTTTAACGAATTGTAATGCGCCTTCACCATCACGTGTCAGCTTAATATATTCTGCACCTTGTGTCTTCGCAAGTTTAATACCAAGACGATCTGTATCTTGTTTAATGTCCTCATAGTTTGAAGCAACTTGTGGTGCTAAGATGATTAAATCGTAGTCTTTCATAATGTCAGTATGTGCACCGTAACTACCTGCAGCAGCTTTCACAGGTTTGTTGTGTTCTTCTGCTGCTTTATTTAAAGCATTCGCAAGTAAACCACTTGTACCGCCGCCAGCACATAATACAAGGACATTAGTTTGTTCTGTAATATCATCTGCTTCTGAAGTTGTCGTACCTGTAATAGATTCATCAGCTTTTGCCTCAACTTCTTGTGCAGTAGTTGCACCTACAGATGACGCAATAACTGCATCTGCTTTTTTCGTGTCAAAATTATCTGCAACTTTTGAACGCAATTCGTCCGAAGAGTCGATTCCTTTTTGCTCGTCTTCTAATACTTGTTGATCATATACTTTGAAGAATGGATAGTAGATAACTACATCGACAATAATTAAAGTAATCGCTAATACGAACGCCCATACTTCAAATCCTGTACCCATGATGATCCCTAGAGGTCCTGGTGTCGTCCAAGGTAAAACCACACTGAAACTATTCATACCTAGGAAATCAACAAAGAATTTAAAGATCCATACGTTAACAATCGGCGCAGTGATAAATGGCACAAAGAATACTGGGTTCAATACAATTGGTGCACCGAATAAAATAGGTTCATTCACCCCGAAGAATGTTGGGACAACTGAAGCACGTCCAATTGCTTTGTTTCGTTTTGATTTAGAGAGCCACATGAATAGGAATGGTACAATTAATGTCGCACCTGTTCCCCCCATTGTAACGATGAACATTTGTGTACCTGGAGTTAAAATCTTATCTGCATGTTCTCCAGATTGTAGTAAATTAAAGTTCGTTTCAATGTTGGCATAAGTGATCGCTGCAATTGCAGGTTCTACAATTGATGGTCCGTGAATCCCAACAAACCAGAAGAGTGCAAAGGCACCAAAAATGATGGTAATACCAACCCATCCATCTGCCGCTGTAAACAATGGTTCAAAAAATTTCACAATAGCTTCTGCTACATTAGTATTGATCGCAGCTCTTGAAAGTAAATCCAATCCATATAGCACCATAATCACAAGGCCAAATGGAATTAAATCTTTAAAAACTTGTGAAATGTTAGGTGGCACTTCTTTTGGCATTTTGATTGTGACATTGTTTTTCACACAGATGTTATAAATCATAACAGTAATAAATGCTGATAAGAAAGCTGTAAGTAAACCTTTTGTTCCCATAAATGCACTCGCAAATCCACCTTCTTCAAGCGGATTCGATGCTAGAAATAAAAATCCACAAATCGATGCGAGTATCGTTGAGATAAAGTTAATTTGATTCGTACTTTCTAACTTTCGATTATATGAATCTGTTAAAGCTTTAGCCGTCGTTCCTGCAACAAGTAATCCTACAACACCCATCGTATAGCTATAAGGTTTCATAATCAGTGCTTCTGCTTGTTTACTCCATGTGAAACCAAAAATATTTGGCACGTAAGCAATCAATAAGAAAATACTTGAAAATAAGATGACAGGCATTGCTGAAATAAATCCATCACGAATTGCTCTTAAATAAATATTACGTGAGAGCTTTTCAAAAAATGGCTTCCCCTTTTCGATAAATGCGATTAGCTTATTCATAGATGTCAGCTCCCTCTTTTGTACAATTCAATGATGTGCTTTAACATATCTTTTAATAATAACGTCGTCATTAAATGATCTTGACCATGCATCATTGTTACACTGTAGGCAATATCATCCCCAGCTGCTTCTTTTTGAAGTAATGATGTTTGTGCATTATGTGCGTCTACAATGCTTTGATTCCCTTCTTCAATAAGTTGTTCTGCTTTATCATAGTCGCCTTCTTCTGCTGCTTTAAGTGCGGCTAAATATTTTGAACGCGCTTCTCCTGCATATGCTACAATTTCAAAACCTAACATTGACACTTCTTCTCTGTTCATCGAAATCGCCTCCACGATCAAATTAGTAAATTAATGATTTTCCTTATATGCAACCGCTGTTTCTTCTAAAACTTTGTTGAGTTCTTGAATATTGTTGTAACCTTCAGTACGTAACCATTCTCTTGCTGCACCTTCACCTTGTTCGATATACGCTTGAACAGCACCTGACCAAGTCGCACGTCCGCAAAGTACACCATTAAATTGTGCTCCCGCTTCATGAGCAAAACGTAATGTATCTTGGAATAACTTCGCCGATACACCTGCGCTTAAATAAATGTATGGTAAGTGTGTCGCTTGATCTTGCTGTCTAAAGAATTCAGCTGCTTCTTCACGTGTATAAACCACTTCACCATCACCGAATCCTTCTACATAGTTCATGTCAACTGGAACTTCTACTTTTAATACATCCACACCAAAACGTTCTTTTGAAAATACACGCATCGCTTCGATAACTTTATGCGGTTTTACCTTTGCATATTCAGGCCCTTTATTATCTGCAATTGAGTCATCGTATGCTAAAATTTCTAAGAAGAATGGGATATCTTCTGCTTTACATTCTGAACCAATACGCTCGATGTAAGCTTCTTTTTGATTGTTAATCTCCGCTTCATCATCCACGTCATAATATAATAAAAACTTAACAGCTTGACCGCCTGCTTCTTTAATACGTTTTGCTGACCAATCTACAAGACTATCTGGTAAACGTCCTTTCGCATTAACGTCATATCCTGTTTTTTCATAAGCAAGTAATAATCCGGCATCATCTGCTCTTACTTCAGTTGCAGGTAAGCCATACTCTGGATCTAAAAGGATTGAAGAGGCATATGGTGTTAACTCTTCAGAAACTAATTTTTTAAGTTTCTCCATATCTGCTACTTGAGGTTCACCTTCTTGATACTTTGACATCATGCGTTTTAAAGCACCACGTTGGTCAAATGCTAACGCTGAAATAATTCCTTTATCATTACTTACTTTTTTTAAAAATTCTTGTTTTGTACTCATTCTTGACACCTCTTATATTAATGTGAGGCTGGGACAACAATGCCGATGAGACGCCAAACGATCGACGTATTTATCGTATCTTAAACGTTTAATATCCCTCTATAAGACGTTGAACGATGTCTTTACGAAGTATTGATGACCTAACCTCTAATGTGTATTCAGTTACTGATGTGATTGTGAATTAATCGTGATATTCGCCTTTATCCCATTTTTCAAGGAATTCATTAAAGAAATCTTCATCGTTTTGATGTTCATTGATTGATTCTACTTTTTGGATTTTATCAATAAGTGCTTTGTTTTCTTCAGTTGGTTTGTATTCCGCATTGATAAATGCTTCAACAATGTCATTTAGTAATAATCCACCAACAATTTTTCCACCAAATCCAATTACATTCGCATTGAGTTGTTCTTTAGCGTATAATGCTGAAGACATATCACGTACTAATGCTGTACGCACACCTGGCACTTTATTTGCAGCATTGGTAATCCCTACACCTGTTCCGCAAATACAAACACCTAAGTCAGCTTCACCACTTGTCACCGCTTCACCTACTTTTTTACCAAAGATAGGATAGTGTGTACGTGTGAAATCGTATGTGCCACAGTCAATCACTTCATGTCCAAGTGATTTTAAAAATTGTGATACTTCCATTTTTGTATCAGTTACAATATGATCAGAACCAATTGCAATTTTCATAAGTTTTAGCCTCCTGTTATCCCATTTTATTTAACATATCTACACGAATTTGGTGACGTCCACCATCGTAAGCACCTTCAACAAAGCCTTTAACGATGTTTTGTGCTAATGTTTTACCAACTAACGCTGAGCCCATTGTAATCATCTTCGCGTTATTATGACTACGTGTCATATATGCAGAACGCTCATCTGAAACTTCAGCAGCAATCATGCCTTTAATTTTTGTTGCTACCATAAAGCTACCTGCACCATACTCATCAATGACAATCCCTAAATTGTCATCAGCTTGTTGCACTTCTTTTGCTACAGCTAAAGTGACATCCACAAAATCTTTTAAATCTTCACTTGTTACATCGACAACATCGTAATGATTGTCGTTTAAAAATGTTTTAATATGTTCTTTTAGCTCCAAACCTTGTTGGTCTGCACCAATAATCACTTTCACAATGATCATCCTTCCGAATTATTTGTTGACATGCACATTTACAAACGCTTTCATATCTTTATGTTTAAATTATACACCCAATCAAACATTAATTCAACATTATACGTTGTTTTATGTTTGATAATTGTGTGAACTTATCAACATTAAACAAAAAAAAGAGCTAGAACGAATAAAATGTTCTAACTCTTGATTTACGTGTTTAATTTAAATGACTTCAATGTAATGTTGCATTGTTGTCAGTTGCTCTTCATTTAATTCATTTGTGATAATCGCTGTTAAATCTTTTAATTGACAAAAAGAAACAAAATCTTCTTTTCCCATCTTAGAGTCATCAGCTAAAATATACTTTTCATTTGAATGCGCGATGGCTAACTTTTGTGTATAGGCTTCTTCATATGATGAAGTCATTACATCATTACCTTTAATACCATTTGCGCTAAAAAATATTTTTGAAAAACGCATTTTTTCAAGCAATGTATTCGCCATTTCTCCTACAAAGGACTCCGTTAACTGACGTTGTGCTCCTCCAATGAGATACACAGAAAATTGCTCTGTTTTTTTCGGTTGTAAGATTTGAAATACTGGCAAGCAGTTCGTTATTACCGATAACCGTTCGTTTTGTATTTCTTTCGCAAGCATTTCAACCGTTGTGCCTGGACCTAAGAATATAGTATTCCCATCTTCAATTAACTCTGCAGCCTTTTTGGCAATTTCTAATTTTTCTTTACTGTTTTTAGTATGCTTTTCATGATGTGACATTTCTTTATATTGATAAGCGAGATTACTTCTTGCGCCACCATGAATTTTAGTCAAAATACCTTGTTCTTCTAATTCAACAAGATCACGTCTTACTGTCATATCAGAAACATTTAAATCCTCAACAATGTCAGTAATGCGGATTGTCCCTTTCTCATTCACACGACGTGCAATCTCATCTAAGCGCTCATATTTATTCAAATACCCCACACCTTTATAATATTTTAATTTTAACATTTTGAATTCCAAATGTATTGTTAAGCCAATTCGTAATATTATTATTAATTTACTACATATATACCCAAATTCAAACAAAAAAAGGCTTAAAAATCAAACAAAAATTCAACATTTTTAAAAATACAACATAAAAAAGCTCGACCCCCACTATCAGGTCGAGCTTTTTTATATCAATGATTCTTGGTCAGAATCAATCTATTGCTTTTCACGTACCAGTCTTTTTATATTATAAATCGTAATAATACCACTAATACTAAAAACAATTAATGGTAAAATACTTAGCACAACTTTTATCGTTGAGCTGCCTTCAATAATATTCATAAGACTTAACACTACAAAGCCTATCGATATTATCAATGCAATAACTTGTGTAACAACATGATTCGCAAGTTTTTCGAACTTTTCAAGCATCTGCTCCACCTCTTTGTAAACACGGTGTAAACTTAGATAAATTCGTTATAAAACATTACCTAAGGTTTAGGGTAACAAAAAAGAGCATGCTTTCAAAGTAAGGTTACCACTTTACGCTATTTTCGCTCATGATTCGAAATAATCAATGGCCAATAACTGTTGATTTAATGTTTTTACTTCTGCTTTTAATTGCTCCAGTAAAGTCTCATACCCTTTAAATTTGAGTCGACTTGTTGGTCCTGAGATGCTTAATGCTGCTCGAGTTTGACCTGCTTTATCTTTAATTGGAATCGCCATACACGATAATCCATATTCGTACTCTTCTTCATCTAACGCATAGCCTTCTCTTATAATTTTCGCTTTTTCTTGTTCAAATTGTTGAAATGTCGTTAATGTATGAATTGTCCTTTTTTTAGCGGTTGAGATATACGTTTTGACCTCTGAATCCGTCATATCCACTAAAAATAACTTACCAATACCTGAACAATACATCGGACTTGTTCGTGCTAATTGCGGTTGTAATGTATAGAATTCTCCTACTTCAGAATGGATAAAGAGCACCTCTGTTTTATAGGGTATCCCTAAATTTACCGTCTCACCAAAATTGTCCGCAATTCGCTTCATTAAAGGTTTTGCAAGCGTGATCAACTGACTAGCCACATCAACATTTTGACTGTAGACAAGCATTTTGTATCCCAGTGTATATGTAGCATCATCATTTTGTTGAATCACATCTAAATTTTCCAATGTCTTAATCGTTCTAAAAATCGTTGCTTTTGGCATATCCAATGCTTTACTCAACTCAGAAATGCCCATAACTCTATGATTTGAGATGTGTTCAATAATTTGAAACGCTTGAACGATTGTTTTAATATTTTCACCCATATTTTCTCATTCCTACGCATTAAAATAGAATTATTTTAACAAATAATATAACAAACGGTAATGAAATAAAAGTTCTTAGTAAGAAAATAATTAAAATGTCTTTAAAGTTTTTAAGCGCGCCTGTTGATTTAAGTAATGTTGCAATTTCTGACATAAAGATCAACTGCAGAATACTCATCATCGCTATAATTGTACGACTCTCAGCTGATGTCACTTTACTCCCTAAGATAACTGGTAAATAGTTATCAGCAAATCCTGACATAATGGCACTTGCTGTAATATTAGATTCAGCCACATTAAATAGATTCAATACAAGTTCTACCGGATAAGATACCCAACCTAATAATGGTGTATATACTGATATTGCGAGCGCAATAGTTCCCCAAAATACGATAATCGGCATGAGCCATAAAACATAAAACATCATGTTATCTTTTTTAGAAATGAAATTTTGAGCTGTCACTTGTGAAGCTCTTAAACAAGCATTTCCGATTGCTCTTTGCCATTTACTTTGAGATTGATCTACTTCGACATGGCGTTCTGTACTACCATCCACATAAACGTCTGGATATTTTGATATAGGAGGAATACGCACACTAATTGCTGCAACAATCATACCAATCAGTGTAATACCTAGAAATATCATACCGAACTTATCCATCACATCTAAGACACTACATACAAGAACGACCCATCCGACACTTGAAATCGCAAATTGACTTCCAATTGCTGCAACTTCTTTTACAGTGAAATATCCTTTTTCAAACAATTCTTTTGTTCCTAGAATAGCTGCGTTACCTGGACCAACCCAAGCACTGATTGCACTTACTGCTGTCATTTCTGACATTTTAAATAAAGGTCGCATGATAAACCCAACTAACTCACCAATAAACTCCATTGCACCAAATTCTAAAATTAATGTTTGAAGCAATAACATAATTGGAATGAGGACACTCAGTTGCGTCGCGAGATCAAGCATCGCGCCACCAGTTTCCATTGATGTAATGACTTGAGGTCCGAATTTAAAGAAACACAGTAAACTAATTACAGCCCCCATGATTCGATTGAATAAGTAGAAAGGTGTTGTTGAAAATAAATTTTTAAGCGTTGGATTTTCTCTAATCCAAGCTGGTTTAGCGATCATGTCATAAGTTGCTAATAATGCTGAAATTACAAAAGCTAATATAATTAAAACTTGAATAGGTGTATATAATGCCTGAACAACAAGTTTTAAATAATGAAATAAAACAGTATCTACCCCGTTACTAAATGAAAACGGGATTAGGACAATCACAATACCTAAAATCGTACAGATGACGAACTTTAAAATATTAATGATATTGACAGGTTGTGACTGTTTGTTACGCTCCATTTGGTTACTCATCTCTATCACCTTATAATTTTATTTGTTGTACAATTTCTGACATTAATTGGTAAGAATGTTGAAGGTTTTGACGCTCAGATTCTGCTAAATCAAAGTTAAGTTGTTGTTCAACACCCTCTCCACTAACAATAGATGGTCGACTTAAGAATAGCCCTTCCTCTGAGTCAGATGGTGTATATAGATTTGAAACAGGTAAGATTTGACGCTCATGACGCAAAATCGTTCTCACAATTTTTTCAATAGCGTTTGCGACACAATAACAGTTTGGTCCTTTCATTTGCCATACATCAAATGCGGTATCTTTCACTTCTTGTTCAATTTTTTGTTTATAATCTTGGGGTAACTCGATACCTTGAAGTTTCGCAAAGTCTTCAACAGGTAAACCACCAATTGTTGTTTTACTCCATAACACGACTTGTGAATCACCATGTTCCCCAACTACTGTCGCTTGAATACTTTCATCACTAATATTGAAATCACGACTTAATAAATAGCTTAGTCTTGAAGAATCAAGTAACGTTCCAGAACCAATCACTTGTTGTGCAGGTAAACCAGAAATTTTATATGTGAGATACGCTAAAATATCAACCGGATTACTCACGACAAGAATTTTAGCATTAGGACTTGCCTTTACAATTTTAGGTACAATATCATTCAATATATCTGCATTCTTTTGTAATGGAATAAGTCTAGATTCTCCTACCTTTTCAGGCACGCCTATCGTAATAATGACAACATCTGAATCTTGTGTATCTTCATATCCTCCAGAAATGACGCGCTTTGCCATTGATACTTTTGCTCCGTGCATCATATCCATCGCATTTCCTTTAGCTCTATCCTCATCGATATCAACAATAACCACTTCATTCACATAATCTTTCTCTGATAGTAAGAACGCTGTCGTCGCCCCTACCGCACCTGAACCAATAATACTTACTTTTTTCATTATCTTTATCTCTCCTTAGTGAAAATGAAACGCGTTTCGTTTTTTTTATTACAATATTATTATAACAGTTTGTGACAAAAATCACAATAGTATATGTGAAATAATTAACAAACTTTTGGTTAATTATTTTTACTTTATAGGCACAAAAAAAGCACCCTCCAACAAAAGTTGGAAAGTGCTGTAAACATTGATATAACCTGATATTAACGTTTTGAGAATTGTGGTGAACGACGTGCTTTTTTAAGACCTGGTTTTTTACGTTCTTTCATACGTGGGTCACGAGTAAGTAATCCAGCGCGTTTTAAAGAACCTCTGTATTCAGGATCTGCTTCTAATAATGCACGTGCAATACCGTGACGGATTGCTTGTGCTTGACCTGTGAAACCGCCACCGTGTACGTTAACTAATACATCATAGTTACCTTTAGTTTCTGTAACGTCGAATGGTTGGTTTAAGTCTAAGATTAATGATTCGAATGGTAAGTAGTCACGTACGTCACGATCGTTGACTTTGATGTTACCTTCACCTGGTACTAAACGTACACGTGCTACTGAGTTTTTACGACGGCCTGTGCCTTTATATTCAACTTGTGCCAATGTAATTTCCTCCTTCTAATTAACCACGTAACTCGTAGTTTTCTGGTTGTTGTGCAGCGTGTGGGTGTTCAGCGCCACCATAAACGAATAATTTTTTACCTTGTTTTTCGCCTAAACGTGAACTTGGTAACATACCTTTGATAGAAGTTTCAAGTAAACGTTCTGGGTTTTTACGTTTTAATTCGCCAGCAGTGATTGATTTTAAACCACCTGGGTGATTTGAGTGACGGTAATAAATTTTATCTTGTTCTTTATTACCAGTGAATTGAATTTTAGATGCGTTGATGATGATTACGTAGTCACCAGTATCAACGTGTGGTGTATAAGTTACTTTATTTTTACCGCGTAAGATAGCTGCAACTTCTGAAGATAAACGACCTAATGTTTGTCCTTCAGCGTCAACAACGTACCATTTGCGTTCAATATTTGATTCGTTAGCCATAAATGTTTGACGCATAACTATAGTCCTCCTAGTGAATAAATAATGCTTAGTTTTGAATGTGTTGCATTAACAATTTTAAACGAGATAATTTATTCCGTTAACTGTTGATCTGTCCTGCTTCTATATCTTGTAACACAATAAGTTTCCGGGGCTTATCGTGGGGTGATATAAAACAATACCGTTAACTATGATATAATTTTTATCGTCAATTGTCAATGTATTCTACTGAATTTTGTAGGGATTTTTTATAATGAATTTTTATATTTGTCCCGAAGTCTTCTTTTAATTCAGTATCCGCTAAATATACTTTCTCAAGATATAGTCCTTCTGCTGGTGCAGTATGTGGTACTTGATTACGGTCTTTTGCTTTCAACAGTTCTGGTACTTCTTCGGGATGACGTTTACCTTTCCCAACTTCAAGTAAAAATGCCATAATAACTCGAACCATATTATATAAAAAGCCGGATCCTGTAATAATAAAATCTAAACCATCTGATGTCTTTTCAATACGACTTTCATAAATTGTTCTTTCTTTACTCTCAACTTCTGTTTTTTGCGAGCAAAATGAGGTGAAATCGTGCGTCCCAATAAAATGGTGTGCCGCTTCTTGCATCGCTTCAATATCTAATGGTTCAGAGATATAAGTCTTCAATTTCGATTGAAAAGGATTGCGGTGCTCATCTTGATAAATCGCATAACGATAAGTCTTCCCTACACAATCATAACGGCAATGGAAATCTTCACTAACAAAGCTCACCTCATGGACATAAATATCATCTGGTAACGCACGGTTCATCGCATACTGCCATTGCGTTGCTTTAATATTTAACTCGGTATCAAAGTGAAAATATTGCATTTTTGCATGAACACCGCGGTCAGTACGACTCGAGGGATGAATTCGAACTGGATGCTTATGCATGCGTTTTAAAATCTTTTCAAAATATCCTTGTACTGTGCGCCCTTGATTTTGAATTTGAAATCCTAAAAAGTCTCCACCGTAATAACTAATTTTGACGAGTACTCTTTGCATATTTGGCATCCTTTCTAAAATATAAATTTAATAAGTACGGATATCACTCCAATTGGAATAATCGTCAATACTGCAATTGTATCTTTCGTGCTCCACTCAAGCGTACGGTAACTTGTACGTTTGCTATTCGCATCATATCCCCTTACTTCCATAGCAACAGCGAGCTCTTCTGCACGTTGGAAAGCTGAAATGAATAATGGAATAAGTAATGGGACAAAGGCTTTAATCCTTTTAGCAAGCGATCCTGAACTGATATCAGAGCCTCTCGATTTTTGTGAAAGCATAATTTTATCGAGTTCTTCCATGAGTGTTGGTATGAATCGTAAGGCAATCGACATCATCATACTTAACGCTGGAACAGGTATCTTAATATAATTAAGCGGCTTAAACAGTCGATCAAAGGCATCTGTTAAATCGAGAGGACTGGTTGTGAGCGTTAGCATGGTTGAAACAATCATAATAAACGATAACCTCAACACAATTAAAGCACCTTCATTGATACCATGTGAATCAATACTAATCATCCCGAACTCAACAAGACGCGTACCGCCTTTCGTAAGAAACAAGTGCATGATAAATGTAAAACTCAAAAAGATAAATATCGGAATTAAACCTTTTAATAAAAAACCTAATGGCACACGTGAAAAACGTAAAATTGTATATAATACGAGCGCTAACCAAACATACGACAACCAAGCATGACTGATAAAAATAACCATGATGAAGAAAAATACAAAAATGAACTTAGCTCTTGGATCAAGATGATGAATGGGTGAATTGAGAGGAAGATAACGTCCTATAATCAGCTTATCTTTCATGAGATTCACTCCATTCTTGATACATTTGTACAAAATCATCTTCAGTCATTGCGAGATGATCAAAATGGATACCTAGACGCTTTTCGACATCTTGTTGTAACATCACTATATCCGGTATATCTAAATGCATAGCTCTCACATAATCCGTTTGACAAAATAAAGCTTCTGGTGTCATTTCACATTTAATCATCCCTTTTTGCATGACTTTGACATAGTCTGCATAAGCTGCAACATCATTCATATCATGTGTAACTAAAATAATCGTTTTACCTTCTTCTGTTTGTAACTTTTTAAATAACTGCATCAGTTGGTGTTTACTTTTTGGATCTAGTCCTGCTGTTGGCTCGTCTAACACTAAAATATCAGGCTCCATAGCGAGAATTGCAACGAGTGCTATTTTACGCATCTGACCTCCTGATAACATAAATGGAGACTGTTTCATTGTTTTTTCAGCATCAAAGCCGAGACGTTCTAACATTTCTACAGCTTTCGTTCTTGCACGCTTTAAATCTTGTCCATAATTTTTAGGTCCAAATAATACTTCTTTTTCAACAGTTTCTTCAAAAAGTTGAGACTCTGGAAATTGAAAGACCATTCCGACTGATTTGCGGATAGCTTTTAATGCTTTGTCTTTCGTTTTATGATGAACAACGGTATCGTAAAAGACCATTTGTCCTTTTGACGGTTTAAGCAAGCCATTAAGATGTTGAATAAGCGTTGATTTGCCCGAACCAGTTTTACCTATAATAGCGTAATAGCGCCCCTGTTCAAAAGAAGTAGTAATATGGTTCAACGCTAAATATTCATATGGTGTTTTTTGTTGATAAACGTATGAGACTGTTTCAAATTTAATCATGTGAGACTCTCCAATAATTCGTCATAATTCAAGTATGCTTGGCTTAAATTTAGTTTCTGAGCAATTCTCATTTCAAATGGTAAATCAAGCCCCATTTCAAGGAGTTCATGACTGTGTTTAAAAATTGATGCGACAGAGCCAGACATCGCTATACGCCCTTGGTTCATCACTATAATTTTATCTGACTCTACCACTTCAGATAAATCATGCGTAATTGAGATGACCGTTACTTGATGTACATGATTCAATTTTTTAATCATGTCAAAAATCTCTCGTTTCCCTTCAGGATCAAGCATTGCTGTCGCTTCGTCTAAAATGATGAGTTTAGGTTGTAATGCTAGAACACCAGCTATTGCAACGCGCTGCTTTTGACCACCTGAAAGAGCTGAGGGTTCATGATTTTGTTTATCGTACATATCCACATCTTTTAATACACGTGCTACAATCTCATGCATTTCTTCGGTAGGGACTGATTTGTTTTCAAGGCCAAATGCCACATCATAATTAACAGTTGAGCCTACAAACTGATTATCTGGGTTTTGAAAGACAATACCGATATGGTGATGAAAGGCAGATAACTCTGTGCCCTTAATAGAGGATTGATCAATTAGGATATCACCGTCAAATGTTTGCTCGATTCCTGCTATAAGTTTGGCCATAGTTGATTTGCCTGAACCATTATGACCCACGATTGATACCCACTGTCCAGGATAAACATCGTAGCTGACATTTTTTAATATCGCTGGTCCATCTGAATCATATTGAAATGTAACATCTTTAAACTGTAACAATGGGATATCTGACATAACACGAGCTCCTCTCAACCTTTTATCCTTATTTTACATGAAACGTTGAATTTTATAAATTGTATGTATAGAAAAAGGTTGAGACGTCAAGAATAGACGCGCCATGAAACCTTGATAGCGCTTGTCAGTAGGTTTAAGCAACACATTTTGCCGATCATACGGTTACGGTCCTTAAATAATACTGGCCTTCTTTGTCTCAACCTATGTTAGTAATGATGCTATTTAAATAAAAAACACCACCAATAAAAAAGCGCGCACCCCATCCTATTGAGTTCACGCTTTGTCGTCAATATTTAGTTAGATGGGGCACTCTGAGCTAGACAATATTTGTATGTGGCAAACATTATCGTTGCACTCATTTGCTTTAAATGTAGTAGTGTGTATTTTAATTATACTAATTCAATGATAACTTTAAGTGCACCGTCACCATGACGTGGTGCTACTTTAAGAATACGAGTGTATCCGCCTTGACGTTCTGCATAACGTTCTGCGATTTCACCGAACAGTTTTTGTAAAACTGTTTGAGTTGTTTCATCTTCGTTTAAGATTTCAACATTTTGTAATGTTTTAGCTGCTTGGCGACGTGATGCTAAATCACCTTTTTTACCTAAAGTGATCAATTTTTCAACAACACTACGTAATTCTTTCGCACGAGCTTCTGTAGTTTCGATACGTTCACTAACGATTAAAGATGTCGCTAAGTTACGTAACATTGCTTTACGATGATCTGAAGTACGACCTAATTTTCTGTAACCCATGAGTTAACCTCCTTTATCAATCTTCTTTTCTTAGACCTAATCCTAAGTCTTCTAATTTGTATTTTACTTCTTCAAGAGACTTGCGACCTAAGTTACGAACTTTCATCATATCAGCCTCTGATTTATCAGCGAGTTCTTGTACTGAGTTAATACCAGCACGTTTTAGACAGTTGTAAGAACGTACAGATAAGTCTAATTCTTCGATAGACATTTCAAGTACTTTTTCTTTTTGATCTTCTTCTTTTTCAACCATGATTTCAGCATTTTGTGCTTCGTCAGTAAGACCAACGAAAATGTTTAAGTGCTCTGTCATGATTTTAGCAGCAAGTGATACTGACTCTTGTGGCGTAATTGAACCATCAGTCCATACGTCTAATGTTAACTTGTCGAAGTCAGAGCTTTGACCTACACGAGTGCTCTCTACCGTATAATTCACACGTTCAACAGGTGAATAAAGTGAATCTACTGGAATAACACCGATTGGCATATCACTTGAGTTATTTTGATCTGCTAATGCATAACCGCGACCTTTGTTAGCAACAAGACGTAATTTAAGGTGACCACCTTGAGATACCGTTGCAATTTTTAAGTCTGGGTTTAAGATCTCAACATCACTGTCGTGTGTGATATCGTTAGCAGTAACTTCGCCTTCTTCTTTAACATCAATTTCAAGTGTTTTTTCTTCTTCTGAATAAATTTTGAGCGCAAGCTTCTTGATATTCATAATGATTGTCGACACGTCTTCTACAACATTATCAATAGCTGAGAATTCGTGTAAAACACCTTCGATTTCGATATATTTCACAGCCGCACCTGGTAATGATGATAGTAGGATACGACGTAAGGAGTTTCCTAGTGTAGTACCATAACCACGTTCTAATGGTTCAACAACAAACTTACCGAATTTAGCATCATCACTAATTTCAATTGTTTCAATTCTAGGTTTCTCAATTTCAATCATTTATATATCCTCCTTAAGAACGTCGACTTGCATAAACTATAATTTCGGTGTTTAGTGACATAATGAAAAATTTAAATTATACGCGACGACGTTTCGGTGGACGACAACCGTTGTGTGGTACTGGAGTAACGTCTTTAATCGCTGTTACTTCTAAACCTGCTGATTGTAATGCACGGATAGCTGATTCACGACCAGGTCCTGGTCCTTTTACAGTTACTTCAACTGTTTTTAAGCCATGTTCCATAGCAGATTTTGAAGCAGTTTCAGAAGCCATTTGAGCTGCGAATGGTGTAGATTTTTTTGAACCTTTAAATCCAAGCGCACCTGCTGATGACCATGATAAAGCATTACCAAATTCATCAGTAATAGTTACAATTGTGTTATTGAAAGTTGAACGGATGTGTGCCACACCATTTTCAATATTCTTTTTAACTCTACGTTTACGAGATACTTGTTTACGTGCCATAGTTTAATTAGCCTCCTTTACCTATTATTTTTTCTTGTTAGCTACAGTTTTAACTGGGCCTTTACGCGTACGCGCATTGTTTTTAGTTTTTTGACCATTAACTGGTAATCCACGACGGTGACGGATACCACGATATGATGAAATTTCCATTAAACGTTTGATGTTTAAGTTAGTTTCACGACGTAAGTCACCTTCAACTTTGTAACCATCTACAACTTCACGGATACGACTTAACTCATCATCAGTTAAATCTTTTACACGTGTGTCAGCTGATACGTTAGCTGCTTCGATGATTTCTTGTGCTGTGCTTTTACCGATACCGTAGATATAAGTTAATGAGATCACGACACGTTTGTCACGTGGGATGTCAATTCCTGCAATACGAGCCATATTTTTTACACCTCTCTTTTAATTAACCTTGTTTTTGTTTGTGTTTAGGGTTTTCACAAATTACCATTACTTTACCTTTACGTTTAATGACTTTACATTTTTCGCAAATTGGTTTTACTGATGGTCTTACTTTCATTTTTTATACCTCCTTAAGTGATGGAGTGACAATTATTTATAACGATATGTGATTCTTCCGCGTGTTAAATCATACGGAGACATTTCTACTGTTACTTTATCGCCAGGTAAAATACGAATATAGTTCATACGAATCTTACCACTTACGTGTGCTAAGATTTCATGACCATTTTCTAATTCTACTTTAAACATTGCATTTGGTAAAGTGTCTAGCACTGTACCTTCAAGTTCGATTACATCTTGTTTCGCCATTGATTAACTCCTCCTTTTCAGTTGTAAGGATCATAGAATATCAACTTGTTCATAGTTGCTTGGATACGTTACTTCTATAGATATCGTTAAATAACTTGTCACAATGATTGAATTACTTCAAGGTTAACGACTTCAAAAGCATAACGCTCCAAGTCGTTACTATTTTAATGATTCTAAAATACTGATAACGTCTTCTGTAACTTCATCGATATGTTTAGAACCGTCAATATTTTTCAGAACACCTTGCTTATTATAGAAATCTAAAATTGGTTTAGATTGCTTAACGTTTACTTCTAAACGATTGGCAACAGTTTCTGGGTTGTCATCTTCACGTTGGTATAATTTACCACCGTCAATATCACAAACACCTTCAACCTTTGGAGGATTGAAAACAAGATGATACGTTGTGCCGCAAGTTTCACAGATACGACGTCCTGTTAAACGATTCATAAGTTCCTCTTCTGGAACCTCAATATTTACAACTGCATCGATTGAACGATCAAGCTCGTCTAAAATCGTATTCAACGCTTCAGCTTGCTCGATTGTACGAGGAAATCCGTCTAATAAGAAACCTTTTTTTGCATCGTCTTCAGAAATACGTTCTTTGACAATTCCTACTGTCACTTCGTCTGGTACTAACTCTCCACGATCCATGTAAGATTTTGCTTCTTTACCCAATTCTGTTTCATCTTTGATAGCCTTACGGAACATATCACCAGTTGAAATATGTGGAATTGGATACTTTTTAATAATCTCACTCGCTTGAGTTCCTTTACCAGCACCAGGTAATCCCATTAAGATAATATTCATAAATGCCCTCCTATGAATTATCGTCGACCAAAGCCTCTATATTCTTTTTCGTTAACTTGCGCTTCTAAACTCTTCATTGTTTCAATAGCAACACCAATTACGATAAGTAAGCTTGTACCACCGAGTTGAATCGATTGTGGTAAGTTCATTAACTTCGTCGCTAATATTGGTAATATTGCGATGACTGCTAAGAATATAGAACCAACAAAAGTTAAACGATATAAAACTTTAGTAATATATTTTTTAGTTTGTTCACCTGGACGAATCCCTGGAACATAACTACCTTGCTTCTTCAAATTCTCTGCCATTTTTTCTGGATTAACTTGTACAAATGCATAGAAGTACGCAAATGCAATAATCAAGATAACATACACAATCATTCCAATATTGTTAGAAGGATCGGCATATTCTCCTATTTTTTGAGCCCAATCTGCTTTTGGGAAAAATAGTGTTAACGTTCTAGGTAATAAGAAGAACGCCATTGCAAAAATGACAGGAATAACCCCTGCAGAATTCACTTTTAATGGTAGATAAGTGGCTTGAGAACCAAGGCGCATATTGGCTTGTTTCTTCGCATATTGAATTGGTATTTTACGAATTGCTTGTAGTACAAACACTGCACCAACAGTTAAAAGGATCATACCGATAATCAGTCCTGCTACTTTTAACCAAGCAAGTGTTACATCATCTTGTCCAATAAATTCTTGTTGATAGAATTGAATGAGTGATGATGGTAACGTTGATAAAATACCTGCAAAAATGATAATTGAAATACCATTTCCAACACCATATTGCGTGATTTGCTCACCTAACCACATTAAAAATGCAGTACCTGTAGTCAGTACAACTGCGATTAATAAATAAGTCCACGCTGATTGGTTTTTAATTAATGCACCATCTAAATAGGTATTAAATTGAAAAGACATACCTATAGACTGAATGAACGCAAGAACAATTGTGAAGTAACGTGTAAACGTATTAAGTTTTTTACGTCCTGTTTCACCTTGCTTTGCCCATTCAGTAAATTTTGGAACAATATCCATTTGCAATAACTGCATAACGATTGAAGCCGTAATGTAAGGCATAATCCCCATAGCAAATATGGAGAAGTTCTTCAAGGCTCCTCCACCGAATGTATTAAGTAGATCAGTGACGCCTTGAGAACCTTGTTGATTATCAAAAGCTGCTGGGTTTACACCAGGTGCTGGAATATACGTACCAATTTTGAAAATGACTAACATTGCAAGCGTAAAGAGTATCTTGTTTCGAACTTCTTTAGTTTTAAAGAAATTCATAACCGTGTGAAACAATTAGATCACCTCGTAAGCTCCGCCTTTCGCTTCAATAGCATCTTGAGCTGAAGCTGAGAATTTGTGTGCTTTAACTGTTAATTTCTTTTCTAATGTACCATTACCTAATACTTTAATGCCAGATTTTTCACTTTTAACAACGCCTGATTCAATTAATAATTCAGGTGTTACTTCAGTACCATCTTCAAATTTGTTAAGTTGGTCTAAATTAACGATAGCATATTCTTTACGGTTAATGTTAGTGAAACCACGTTTAGGGATACGACGGAATAATGGTAATTGTCCACCTTCAAAACCTGGTCTTACTTTACCACCTGAACGTGCTTTTTGACCTTTTTGACCACGGCCACTAGTTTTACCGTTACCTGTTGCCGCACCACGACCTACACGGTTACGTACGTGACGTGAACCTTCTGATGGTTTTAACTCATGTAACTTCATTTCGGCACCTCCTCAATTATTTTTCTTCTACTGATACTAAGTGACTTACTTTATTGATTTGTCCACGAATCGCTGGGTTATCCTCTACAACGACTGTTGAGTTTACTTTTTTAAGACCTAAAGCTTTAACAGTTTTACGTTGTGTTTCAGGACGTCCAATAACGCTTCGAGTGAGGGTGATTTCTAATTTAGCCATTTAAATATTTCCCTCCTTAATTATATAATTCTTCTACTGATTTTCCACGTAAACGTGCAACGTCTTCAGCATTTTTAAGATTTTGTAAACCGTTGATTGTCGCACGCACCATGTTGATTGGTGTGTTTGAACCTAATGATTTACTTAAGATATCAGTGATACCTGCAAGCTCTAGTACGGCACGAACTGGACCACCTGCGATTACCCCTGTACCAGGAGCAGCTGGTTTCATTAAAACACTTCCTGATCCGAAACGTCCAGTAATTGTGTGTGGTGTTGTACCATTTACACGAGGAATCGTGATAAGTTCTTTTTTCGCAGCTTCAACTGCTTTTTTGATCGCTTCAGGTACCTCTTGTGCTTTACCAGTACCGAAACCAACGCGGCCATTTTTGTCACCTACAACTACAAGTGCAGTGAAACGGAAATTACGACCACCTTTAACAACTTTAGCAACACGGTTAATTGTAACTACGCGTTCTTCGAATTCTTTAACTTGTTCTTCTCTACGAGCCATTTAATTTGTCCCTCCTTTTAAATTAAAATTGAAGTCCATTTTCACGAGCAGCATCTGCTAATGCTTTAACACGGCCATGGAATAAATAACCACCACGGTCAAATACTACAGCAGTGATGCCTTTTTCTGATGCTGCTTTAGCAACAGCTTCGCCTACTTTAGCAGCTTGTTCAACTTTAGTTGAAGATGCTTCTACGCCGCTATCTTTAGTAGATGCTTGTGCTAAAGTGATACCTTTTGTATCATCAATGATTTGTGCGTAAATGTGTTTGTTAGAACGATATACGTTTAAACGTGGCTTTTCGCTTGTACCTGACAATTTCGTACGTACGCGAGCATGTCTTTTTAAACGTACTTTGTTTTTATCAATTTTGCTAATCATCTTAATACTCCTTTCTGTAGAGTTTTATTTATTATTTACCAGTTTTACCTTCTTTACGACGTACATATTCACCTTGGTAACGAATACCTTTACCTTTATAAGGTTCTGGTGGGCGAACATCACGAATTTTTGATGCTGTTGCACCTACTAATTCTTTGTCGATACCTTCAACCTTAACTGTTGTGTTTTTCTCTACAGAGAAAGTAATACCTTCAGCAGCTTCGATTTCAACTGGATGTGAGTATCCAACGTTTAATACAAGGTTTTTACCTTGAAGTTGAGCACGGTAACCAACACCGATCAATTCAAGTGTTTTTTCGTATCCTTTAGATACACCTTGTACCATATTGTTAATTAACGCACGAGTTGTACCATGAACAGTTCTGTGTTCTTTAGAATCTGATGGTCTAACAACTTCAAGTGTGTTTTCTTCTTGTTTATATGTCATTTCTTCATTTAAAGTTTGTGATAATTCACCTTTAGGTCCTTTAACAGAAACTGTATTACCATCGATAGTTACAGTTACGTCGCTAGGAATCTCAATTAATTTTTTACCGACACGGCTCATGTTATGGCACCTCCTTATTTAATATTACCAAATGTATGCTAATACTTCTCCACCAATATTACGTTTTCTAGCTTCTTTATCAGTGATAACACCTTCAGAAGTAGATACTAATGCAATACCTAAACCATTTAATACTTTAGGTACTTCGTTTGCTTTAGCATAAACACGTAAACCTGGTTTTGAAATACGTTTTAAACCTGTAATAACACGTTCGTTATTTGAACCATATTTTAAGAATAAACGGATAACACCTTGTTTATCATCTTCGATATATTCTACATTCTTGATGAAACCTTCATTTTTAAGGATTTCAGCAATTTCTTTTTTGATATTTGATGCAGGTAATTCTAATTTTTCGTGACGCACCATGTTTGCGTTTCTTACACGAGTAAGCATATCTGCAATTGGATCTGACAATGTCATAGTTTGTTGCCTCCTTTCAAGAATTAAATTTTACCAGCTAGCTTTACGTACGCCAGGGATTTGACCTTTGTAAGCTAGTTCACGGAAACAAATACGGCAAAGTTTAAATTTACGATATACAGAATGTGGACGGCCACAGCGTTCACAACGAGTATATTCACGGACTTGGAACTTTTGTTTACCTTGTTGCTTAGCAACCATTGATTTTTTAGCCACTTAATTAGCCTCCTTTAGAGATTATTTTTGAAATGGCATACCGAATTGTGTTAACAATTCACGAGCTTCCTCGTCAGTGTTAGCAGTTGTAACGATAACGATATCCATTCCACGTACTTTTGATACTTTATCATAATCAATCTCAGGGAAAATAAGTTGTTCTTTAACACCTAATGTGTAGTTACCACGGCCATCAAATGCGTTTTTAGAAACACCGCGGAAGTCACGTACACGTGGTAATGATACTGAGATTAATTTATCTAAGAATTCATACATTCTTTCACCACGTAAAGTTACTTTAGCACCAATTGGCATACCTTCACGAAGACGGAATGTCGCAACTGATTTTTTCGCTTTAGTAATAAGTGGTTTTTGACCAGTGATTGCAGTTAATTCCTCAACAGCTGTATCTAATACTTTAGAGTTTTGAACTGCATCACCAACACCCATATTTACAACAATTTTGTCGATTTTTGGTACTTCCATTACTGAACTGTAGTTAAATTTCTTAACTAAGCTTTCTGTAACTTCTGAATTGAACTTTTCTTTTAAACGATTCAAAGTGGATCCTCCTTTCACCTATTATTACTTATTAGACTTGATTTCTTCGCCTGATTTTTTAGCGATTCTAACTTTTTTACCATCAACGAATTTATAGCCTACGCGTGTAGGTTTATTTGTTTTAGGGTCTAATAATTGTACGTTAGAAACATGAATAGCTGCTTCAGTTTCTAAGATTCCACCTTCAGGATTGAATTGAGTTGGTTTTTGGTGTTTTTTAATCATGTTAACACCTTCCACAACGACACGGTCTTTTTTAGGTTCAGTTGCTACAACTTTACCTGTTTTACCTTTGTCTTTACCTGCGATAACGATTACGTTGTCACCTTTTTTGATATGCATGTGGGCACCTCCTTGAATTTGTGTTTTTTACTGATTCTTATATTAAAGTACTTCTGGAGCTAGAGAAACGATTTTCATGAAGTTTCCTTCACGTAACTCACGAGCTACTGGACCGAAAATACGAGTTCCACGTGGTCCTTTGTCGTCACGAATCACTACACATGCATTTTCATCGAATTTGATGTAAGAACCGTCTTTACGACGTACACCAGATTTAGAACGTACAACTACAGCTTTAACAACGTCGCCTTTCTTAACAACGCCTCCAGGTGTAGCATTTTTAACAGTAGCTACGATAACGTCACCAATGTTAGCTGTTTTACGGCCAGATCCACCTAATACTTTGATCGTAAGCACTTCACGCGCACCAGAGTTGTCTGCTACTTTTAAACGTGTTTCTTGTTGGATCATGATTGAACCTCCTTTATCTATTAATAGTCATTAAATAATTACTGATTCTTCGACAATTTCTACTAAACGGAAACGTTTTGTCGCTGATAAAGGACGCGTTTCTTGGATTTTAACGATATCTCCTAGTTTAGCTGAATTGTTTTCGTCATGCGTTTTATATTTTTTAGAGTATTTAACACGTTTACCATATAGTTTATGTGTTTTGTAAGTTTCAACTAAAACTGTAACTGTTTTGTCCATTTTGTCTGAAACTACTTTACCAACGTAAACTTTACGATTATTTCTTTCGCTCACTTTCGTAACCTCCTCTTTCAATTAAATTATTGGTTCGCTTTCCCTTGTTCTAATTCTCTTTCACGTGCAACAGTTTTAAGACGCGCAATAGTTTTTCTTACTGTTTTAATGCGAGCAGTCTCTTCTAATTGACCTGTAGCTAATTGAAAGCGTAGGTTAAAAAGCTCTTCTTTTGAAGATTTGATTTGTTCTTCGATTTCTGAAGTGGTTAAGTCTCTAATTTCCTTAGCTTTCATTTGTTTCACCACCCAATTCTTCACGTTTTACAAACTTCGTTTTAACTGGAAGTTTGTGGCTAGCTAAACGTAATGCTTCACGCGCTACTTCTTCAGATACACCAGCTACTTCGAATAAGATTCGACCTGGTTTTACAACTGCAATCCAGCCTTCTACTGAACCTTTACCAGCACCCATACGTACTTCTAAAGGTTTTTTAGTATATGGTGTGTGAGGGAAGATTTTAATCCAAACTTTCCCGCCACGTTTCATATAACGTGTCATTGCAATACGCGCTGATTCGATTTGACGAGATGTGATCCAAGATGTTGTTGTTGCTTGAAGACCATACTCACCAAAAGTTACAAAGTTACCGCCTTTTGAACGACCTTTAGTGTCAGGACGATGTTGACGACGATATTTTACACGCTTTGGTAGTAACATAATTATTTTCCTCCTTCACTATTTGTCTTAGTAGGAAGAACTTCTCCACGATAAATCCATACTTTAACACCTAACTTACCATAAGTTGTGTCTGCTTCAGCATGTGCATAATCGATGTCTGCACGTAAAGTATGAAGTGGTACAGTTCCTTCTGAATATTGTTCAGCACGCGCGATGTCTGCGCCTCCTAAACGACCTGATACTTGAGTTTTGATACCTTTAGCACCTAATTTCATTGCTCTGCCGATAGCTTGCTTTTGCACACGACGGAATGAAGCACGATTTTCTAATTGACGTGCAATATTTTCAGCAACTAAACGAGCATCTAAATCAACTTTTTTGATTTCTACTACGTTAATGTGAATTTTCTTATCAGTTAATTGGTTTAATTTGTTACGTAGCTTTTCAATTTCTGATCCGCCTTTACCAATTACCATACCTGGTTTACCAGTGTGAATTGCAATGTTAATGCGATTTGCAGCACGTTCAATTTCAACGTGTGACACTGATGCGTCTTTCAATGCATTATCAATAAATTTACGAATTTTTAAATCTTCGTGTAAAAGTGATGCGAAGTCTTTTTCAGCGTACCATTTAGCTTCCCAGTCACGGATAACACCAACACGAAGTCCGATTGGATTAATTTTTTGACCCACGGTATTCCCTCCTTGTATTTAATTAAGCTTCTTTAGCTTCTTCTTTACCATCACTTACTACGATTGTAATGTGACTTGTTCTTTTATTAATTGCGCTTGCACGTCCTTGAGCACGTGGACGGAAACGTTTTAATGTTGGTCCTTCGTTAGCGTATGCTTCTTTTACAACTAATTCGTCTGTATTCATACCATAGTTGTGCTCTGCATTAGCTAAAGCGGACATTAATAATTTTTCAATAACAGGAGAAGATGCTTTATCTGTAACTTTTAAGATAGCTACTGCTTCTCTTACATCTTTACCTCTGATTAGATCTAAGACTAATCTTACTTTACGAGGTGCGATTCTGATAGTTCTAGCAACCGCTTTTGCTTCCATTCGTGTTTCCTCCTCTACTTATCGGAATTTATTATCTTCTAGTTTTTTTGTCGTCAGCTGCGTGACCTTTGAATGTACGTGTTGGAGCAAATTCACCTAATTTGTGACCAACCATATCTTCTGTTACATATACAGGTACATGTTTACGGCCATCATATACTGCGAATGTGTGTCCAATGAAATTTGGGAAAATCGTTGAACGACGTGACCATGTTTTAATTACTTGTTTCTTTTCGCTGTCGCCTTGCGCTTCTACTTTTTTCATTAAGTGATCATCGACGAAAGGTCCCTTTTTAATACTACGAGCCATAGTGGCGCCTCCTTTCTTATTATGTGCGTGCAGCGATTACGCCGCACACCCAAATAAGCTATTTTTATTTTCTTTTACGTCTACGTACGATAAGTTTGTCAGAACGTTTTTTACCACGACGTGTTTTCTTACCAAGAGTTGGTTTACCCCATGGTGACATTGGAGATGGACGTCCGATAGGTGCACGACCTTCACCACCACCGTGTGGGTGATCGTTAGGGTTCATTACAGAACCACGAACTGTTGGTCTTTTACCTAACCATCTTGATTTACCAGCTTTACCAACGTTCACAAGTTCATGTTGAAGGTTACCAACTTGACCAATTGTTGCACGGCAAGTTGAAAGAATCATACGTACTTCACCTGAACGAAGACGAACTAATACGTATTTACCTTCTTTACCTAATACTTGTGCACTAGCACCAGCTGAACGTGCGATTTGACCACCACGTCCTGGTTTTAACTCAATGTTATGAATTGTAGTACCTACAGGAATATCTTTCAATGCAAGTGCATTACCTACTTTGATATCTGCATCTGAACCACTTTCTACAGTTTGACCTACTACTAAACCTTTAGGTGCAATAATGTAGCGTTTTTCACCATCTGCATATACGATTAATGCAATGTTTGCTGATCTGTTTGGATCATATTGGATTGAGTGTACTTTACCAGTCACTCCATCTTTATTACGTTTGAAATCAATAACACGATATTGACGTTTATGTCCTCCACCGTGATGACGTACTGTCAATTTACCTTGGTTGTTACGACCCGCTTTTTTCGGTAGCGGCTGTAATAATGACTTTTCAGGCTTAGACTCAGTGATCTCAGAGAAGTCTAATGTAGTCATATTACGACGACCATTAGTAATTGGCTTATAATGTTTAAGAGCCATTGTCGCTTACCTCCTTATTGGTATGTTTTTAGTTGAATAGGTTGATTTGACCTTCTTTAATAGTAACAATCGCTTTACGGCGTCTGTTAGTGTAACCTTGATAACGACCCATGCGTTTTTTCTTTGGTTTGTAGTTAATAATGTTTACATTAGAAACTTTAACTTCAAAGATTTCTTCAACTGCTTTTTTAACTTCAGTTTTGTTCGCACGAACGTCAACTTCGAAAGTATATTTATCCTCCGCCATAGCGTCAGATGATTTTTCAGTGATTACGGGGCGCTTTAGAATATCTCTAGCTTCCATTATCCGAGCACCTCCTCAACTTTTTTAGCTGCTTCTTCTGTGATTAAGATACTAGTTGCATTAGTGATATCTAATACGTTTAATCCTTCTGGTGTAGTGATTTGAACACCTGGGATGTTACGTGCAGATAATTCAACATTTACGTCTTCACCGTTTGTTACAACTAATACTTTTTTAGGTAATTCTAAGTTTGTTAAAGTTGTTTTGAAGTCTTTTGTTTTTGGAGCGTCTAAGTTAAAGTTATCAACAATTTTAAGTCCATTGTCTTGAACTTTAGCTGAAATTGCTGAACGTAACGCTAAACGACGCATTTTTTTAGGCATTTTGTATGCGTAACTTCTTGGAGTTGGTCCGAATACGATACCACCACCACGCCATTGTGGCGCACGAATTGTACCTTGACGCGCACGTCCTGTACCCTTTTGTCTCCATGGTTTACGTCCACCACCACGAACTGCTGAACGGTTTTTTACCGCGTGAGTTCCTTGGCGTAATGAAGCGCGTTGTAAATTAATCGCTTCGAATAATACATCATTGTTAGGTTCAATTGCGAATACTGCATCGCTGAGTTCAACTGTGCCCGCTTTAGAACCGTCAACTTTTAATACATCATAATTTGCCATTATGCATTTCCTCCTTTCACTACTGATTATTTATCAGCTTTGATTGCTGTTTGGATTTGAACAAAACCTTTTTTAGGGCCAGGTACATTACCTTTAACTAAAATTACGTTGTTTTCCGCATCTACTTGAACAACTTCTAAGTTTTGAACAGTTACAGTGTTACCGCCCATACGGCCTGGTAATTTTTGTCCTTTGAATACGCGAGAAGCATCAGATGCCATACCTACAGAACCTGGTGCTCTGTGGAAATGAGAACCATGTGACATTGGTCCACGGCCTTGATTATGACGCTTGATTGCACCTTGGAAACCTTTACCTTTTGAAGTAGCTGTAACGTCGATAACGTCACCAACTTCAAATGTATCAACTGTGACTTCTTGACCTACTTCGTAATTCTCAACACTCATGTTTCTGAATTCACGAACGAAGCGCTTAGGTGCAGTGTCAGCTTTTTTAGCGTGACCTTCTTCAGGTTTGTTAGCATATTTATTTGTTTTACCATTTTTGTTATATGCTTCTTTATTTTCGAAACCGATTTGGATTGCGTTGTAACCGTCAACCTCTTCAGTTTTCTTTTGTAATACTACGTTTTCTTTTGCCTCTACTACTGTTACAGGGATCAAGTCTCCGTTTTCACCGAATACTTGTGTCATTCCAATTTTTCTTCCTAAGATTCCTTTGGTCATCGAAAGTCCACCTCCTAAAATTTTCTATTATAATTTAATTTCGATGTCTACACCAGATGGTAAGTTAAGACCCATTAAAGCGTCTACAGTTTTTGGTGTAGGGTTAACAATATCAATTAAACGTTTGTGTGTACGTTGTTCGAATTGCTCACGAGAATCTTTATATTTGTGTACCGCGCGAATAATTGTGTAAACAGATTTTTCTGTTGGTAATGGAATCGGACCAGATACATCCGCTCCAGAACGTTTTGCAGTTTCCACAATTTTTTCAGCTGATTGATCGATAACGCGGTGATCGTAAGCTTTTAATCTAATTCTGATTTTTTGTTTTGCCATCATTTACCCTCCTTATACGTCTTCATTTAGTGATAGACTTCTCCACGAAAACTATCTCACACATCGCCATGGCAAAGCGGCCGGGTGTGTCAGTAACCTTTCGCTTCATCGCATTAAAAGTCCAACATTTGACATCATACACGACTACGCATATGTATGTCAAGACTTTTCATAAAGTTTTTGTTGCCTTTTTGCATACCATGTTATTTTACTGTAAATAACTTTTAAGTTCAACCTTTTATCTCAATTTTTTTAGGATAAAATCATGTTTTTTGGTGTTTTTCTTTTTACACATTATAATATATAGTAGATGAATGGATAACTTAATATCCTTTTTACTAATTTTATATAATCAATTGTTTATCTAGAAGGTGATTTGATGAAACGAAACTCAAAAAGTGCGCTTATTATTTTAGGAATAATCGTGCTTATCTCTGAATTTATATCTGGTTTTCCATTTATTGGAGGTATTTTTATTTTAGCTTCTGGTTGGCAGTTGCTCGCATTTAATGCCTTTATTTATCTTATTATGTTACTTGTTCTTGTTTTCGATCGTCAAAGCGCAATTAAACCGATGCTTGTAATTCCACTAATCGGTATTATTGCAAACGCGATAGCTGTTGTGCCGTTTTTAGGCATGTTGCTTCACTGGTTAATGGTCGGACTGACTATTTTCTTTTTATTAGTTTTATTCATGACACCTGTGTATCTATCTAATCGAAACGCAAAAGTAATGTATGATCATAAAACAATGTATAAATAAAATTAAAGCTAGAAGTTAGGAATTAGTTCCTAGCCTCTAGCTTTTTATTTAACCGTGTACAAAAATAAAATATAGAATAAAGATCACCATCAGTCCATACATAATCGGGTGAACTTCTTTATAACGTTTAGTCAATAACATCGTAATTGGATAGAAAACAAATCCGCACGCAATACCTGTTGCAATTGAATATGATAAAGGCATCATAATGACTGTAATAAATGCAGGTACAGCCACTTCAAACTTCTTCCAACTAATTTCTGCTAAGTTAGATGCCATCAACACACCAACTACTACGAGTGCTGGTGTTGTAACAGCAGGTGTTACAACCGCTGTTAATGGACTGAAAAATAACGCAAGTAAGAAACATAAAGCTGTCACTAAACTTGCAAATCCTGTACGTGCACCTACAGCAACTCCAGCTGTTGACTCTATGTAAGACGTTGTCGTTGTCGTACCAAAAATAGCGCCCACCATTGTTGCTAATGAGTCAGAGAATAAAGCACGTCCTGCTCTTGGTAATTTATTATCTTTCATAAACCCTGCTTGTGATGCAACAGCAACTAATGTTCCCGCAGTATCAAAGAAATCAATAAATAGAAATGTAAGGACCACAATCAAGAACTGAATCGTAAACAGTTGTGCTGGATCTTGAAATGTCTCAAATGCTGCGCCGAACGTTGGTGCGATACTTGGTATTTTACCGATTACAGATGACGGCGGTGCGATTTGTGACGTTAGTAATCCCACAATCGCTGTAATCACCATTCCAATAAAAATAGCTCCTGGAATTTTTTTCGCATAAAGTACAACTGTTAAAATCAACCCAAATATCGCAAGTAATACAGATGGCTCTGTAATATTACCTAACGTGACTAAAGTTGATTCTTCATTAGTAATGATCCCTGAACTTTGAAGGCCAACAAATGTAATAAATACTCCAATACCTGCTGAGACTGCCATCTTCATTTCATAGGGAATGGCGTTAATAATGGTTTCCCTTAGACCTGTGACCGTTAATATCGCAAATATAAAGCCAGAGAAAAATACACCTGTTAAACCGACTTGCCATGGAATCCCCATACTCTCAACAACTGTGAATGCAAAGAATGCAGAGAGTCCAATCCCCGGTGCAAGGGCGATAGGATAACGTGCAATAAAGCCCATAAATAAACAACCTACAATAGCTGCTAGACACGTTGCAACAAATATCGCACCTTGATCCATACGTTGTTCAGGTGAAACACCTTCAACACCTACTAAGCTTAGAACTTGAGGATTAACTGCTAAAATATATGCCATAGATAAGAAAGTCGTAAGACCACCAAATATTTCACGCTTATAATTTGTGTGGTACTTGTCAAATTGGAAATATCGTTTCACTGTTTCTTCTCCTCTTTTTTAAAATACTTTCATAGTTTAATACGTTTAGCACTTGATTTCAATATGAAATACGAACTTTTCATCTTTTTCTATATCTTATGTTCGAGATTTAGAGTTTATAGTTTCAATCCTTGCAATGCATCTTTAAATGGATTGTTATCTAACTCCTCGTCTTTCATATACTTTTTCATATCTCGTTTAGATACTTTATCTTTCCCTTTATTTTTAAAGCGCTTGTCCATATTTTCTTGAGTTTCTGTAAATCCACACACACAACGATATGTTGCACTTTTTCCAGTACCGAATTTTGTGAGGCGCTTCTTACATTGCGGACATCGTGCTTTTGTTTTAGTTTGTACATCTTTTTTTGTCTTACATGAAGGATCTTGGCAAACCAACATAGAGCCATTTTTAGTTTTAACTTTTAACATAAACTTACCACACGTTGGACATTCCGCCGTCGTCAAATTATCATGTTTATATTTTTGGTCACTGTTTTTAATTGTTTGAATGATTTCATGGGTAAACTGTTTCATTTCATTTATAAATTGTTGACGTTGATATTTACCTTTTTCAATTTGCGTTAATTTATCTTCCCATTCTGCTGTTAATAATGGAGAAGTAAGCGCTTCTGGAGCAAGTTCTAATATTTGACGCCCTTTAGAAGTCACTTTGATTTTACCGTCTTGATTTTCAATCGCATTCATTTTGAAAAGCTTATCAATAATATCTGCACGTGTCGCAACTGTTCCGATACCACCTGTTGATTTTAATGTCTGTGCTGAGCGCTTATCTTTAATTTTAATAAACTGGTCTGGGCGCTCCATCGCTTTAAGTAATGTGCCTTCATTAAAATAAGGCGGCGGCGTTGTTTCATGTGAGTGAATTGTAGCACCTTGTGTTTGAATTACATCCCCTTCTTTTAAGGAGATACGCGTATGATTAACAGTTTGATTTTTTTGTAATGCTTTGAATCCTAATTGTAGCGTTTCATGGGATTGATGTTGGAACTTTTCTCCATTGATATTTAGCGTTATTTTCTTTTCTTTATATTGATACGGGCGTGATAAGACTTCTAAAAATCGTTGAACGACTAATAAATACACATTTTTTTCGCTCGCAGATAATTGTTCTAAATGTGGTCTTACTTCAGTTGGAATAATTGCATGGTGGTCAGACACTTTATGGTTATTTATAAACTTCGCCTTAGCAGTGAATGTTTGCTTAATTAACGCTTTAGCCGCTTCACGGTAATCTGTCGCCATTGTCGCTTGTACACGTTCTTGTATCGTATCTGCCATATCTGTTGTTAAATAATTAGAGTCTGTTCTTGGATATGTCACCAACTTATGACGTTCATATAACTGCTGTAATGCATTTAAAGTTTGCTTTGCACCCATCCGATATCTCTGATATGCCGCTTGTTGTAAATCAGTTAAATTATATAGTAAACCCGGATAAGTCTTTTTTGTTTTTTCTTCCACTGATGTCACACGTGCTGAATGATCTCGAATATTTTCAACAACCTTCTCTAGCGCTGTACGATCAAAAATACGGTGCTGATGAATATATTCAAATGTGGCGTCTTGATATTGCACAGTCAATGTATAATAACTACGCGGTTGGAACTGTTTGATTTCTTGTTGACGTGTCGCTACCAGTTGAATCGTAGGCGTTTGTACACGGCCTAAAGACAATTGTGCATCATATTTTGTAGTTAGCGCACGAGTAGCATTAATCCCAACAATCCAATCTGCTTCACTTCGTGCGAGCGCTGCTTGATACAAATGATTATATGCTCTACCGTCTTTCAAATGTTTAAACCCTTCGCGAATCGCTTTTTCAGTAACTGAACTGATCCATAAACGTTTAATCGGTTTACGGATATGCGCTTTATCAATAATCAATCGGGCAACAAGTTCTCCTTCACGTCCAGCATCTGTCGCGATAATAATTTCTTTCACGTCATCTCTTTTCATCAGTTGTTGTACGGTATTGAATTGCTTACGTGTTTTACCAATCACAACCGTTTTCATAGTTTTAGGGATAATTGGCAAATCGCTTAATACCCACTTCTGATACTTTTTATCATATTGCTCTGGTGTGGCATTTGTCACTAAATGACCTAACGCCCAAGTAATAATATATTTATTATTTTCAAAAAAACCATTGCGTGCTTGTGTCACATTTAATGCTTTAGCAATATCACGTCCGACAGAAGGCTTTTCTGCTAAAATTAATGATTTCATAGTTTATCTTCCTTTATATGATGTATTGGCCTTATTGTAACACGTTCAACTTACTGCATACACATCCATTTATCCCTTCTTTCAATTCTTTCTAAAACCACTTATAATAAATATAAGTATTTCTTTGGAGGAGGGGCATGATGGAGATTACTAAAGCAGAGTCAAAATTAGAAGTTATGACATTTATTCAAGATAACGTCAACAAGGCACAATCTTATACGAATAAGCTTCCATTAAAATCTGAAGCAGGTTTATCACTTTTTATAGATGAAATTATGGAAACGACAGGTATATATATTGTAAGAGACAATCAAACGATCCAAATGGCACTCATGTGCATGCCGTATTTTGAAGGTCGTTTTAAAGTTATAGGCCCAATTATCAAGCAAGGTTACACACCAACTGGTCCAGTGTTTAAATCCTTATTTTATGAAATGATTCAACATCACGATCCCCATACAACATATTACTTTGCTTATGCAGCTGAACATCAACATATTAAGTCCTATATGAAAACGATTGGTGCGTCATACACTTTCACAGACTACTATTTAGAAGCACAAAACGATATTGGGGAGTCTGAGAACTTACATCACATGATCGAGTACCACCCAAACTATTTCCGTGCATTTCAAAAGTTACATGAATCCACTTTCACGCATAATGCGATGTCAGCTCGAGACATTGAAGCTTCATTAGATGACAATCATCATCTCTTTTTATATATGGCAGAAGGTATATTAAAAGGGTATCTATATTTGATTATTGATACACAACATCAGCACGCTGAAATCAAGTACTTTTCGTCCCATTCGGATTATCGCTTAAAAGGTATTGCTTTTGATTTAATACAACATGCGATTCACTTTGCTTTAAATGAAAAAGAGGTCACTCAAATTTATTTTAAAATTCGAAGTAAAAATCATCGCCTTGTAGAACGTTTTAACGAACTTGGTTTCCATATCTCATCAGAATATCGTAAATTTAAATATGTATCCGGTAATCAATTGACATTTTGACTGTAGTTCCATCACAGTAATATGATTAACGCATCCGATTTATGATTATTGAAAACGCATGTTATAATAAATGTTAATAAAAAAGGAGGATGTTTGTTTTATGGGATTAGAAGATCAATTAGAAGAATTAAAATTAGACTATATTCGATTACAAGGAGATTTAGAAAAGCGTGAATCAACATCTCAAGCCGTTGACCCACTGATTCAACAACTCGAAAGTATTGAAAAACAAATTTCAGAATTACGTACACAACTTCGTCAACAGTAATTACATAGTTTGTAATAAATACATCGTATAAGGCGCCAATCATCCCCTCTTTTGAATGATATGAGCTATTTTTAAAATGTATATAGGATTGCAATTGATTTAAGGAAAAGTAACAATCCAAACATGCGCCTAATGATGATAATGTTGTTTTATTTTTGAAATCTCCAATTGATATAAAGTAGAAAGGATGCAGGTCATGTTACTCTATTTGATACTCTTACCACTTTTGTATCTCGTTGTGAGCTATATCAGTATCTTTAAGATGAACATGAGACTTCCTAAAATTTTACGTGGTCTCATGGGGTTATTACTTATTATAGTCGTCGCAACTTCTTTAACGTATTACCCGGCTTCAGCATGGTGGTTGTTTGTAGTGCTAGTACTGTTAATCGCAAATATTGAAATTACCGCATTTAAACATGCTAAAGGCGATCAAAAAGGAGTCCAACTTTTAAATTTAGTTTCTATATTGATAGTAGTAATCTATATTATCTTAGCATTTGTAGTAATGTAACACAGAAAAGTGTGCAGATATAAATCTAATCAAAAAAGACTGATTCTCATTTTATGTGAAAATCAGTCTTTTTTATACAATATCAAACTGGAAATGATGAGATCACGCATCTCTTGTAAAGTTTTCAAACGCAACAATACGAAACTTGTTTTTAATGATATAAATGTTGTATAGACACAAGACGATTTAAAGCTTCTTTGAGTTGTGCTTCATCTATAGAAAATGAGACACGTACGTATCCCTCACCACGTTCACCAAACGGATGCCCAGGCGCTGCTAATATTGATAACTCTTTTAGTAAATATTCAATAAACGCATCACTTGAATATCCCGGAGGACATTGTAGCCATAAGAATATACCACCTTTAATAGGTTCGTGTGGAATATCAGCCTCTACTAGTGCGCGCTCAATGATATCTCGTCTACGCGCAAAGATTTCATTTTGCTCTTCTAAAACATCATCACACTCATTTAATGCAACTGTACATGCATCTTGTAATGCACCATACATGCCTGCTTGCGTGTGTGTATGATATTTTTGTAAATTTTTAATAATGTCCGCATTACCTACCGCAAAGCCAACACGATATCCTGACATATTGTAGCCTTTTGAAAATGAAAAGACTTCAACAGCCACATCTTTCGCCCCTTCTGCTTGTAATATACTCGGATTCGGATGATCAAAACCAAACGCTTGATACGCAAAATCATGCACAATTTTTGTTTCTGTGCCTTTGAAACGATTGATTGTATCTTGGAAAAATTCCGGTGTAGCTACAGAGCCTGTTGGGTTGTTTGGATATGTTAAATAAATGAGTTTCGTTTTTGATGTATCAATATTTTCCCAATCCGGTAAATAATGATTTTCAGGTAATAATGGTAATGGGTTCGGTTGCCCTTTTGCGAGTAAAACTCCTGCTAAATAATCAGTGTATCCAGGATCAGGTAATAGGACTTCTTCACCAGGTTCAATCGTACACGTTGGTAAAGCTACAAGACCGTTTTTAGTCCCATATAGTATACATACTTCTTTTTCAGGATCGAGCGTGACATTAAATTGACGTTGATAAAAATCAACTATGGCTTGTTTAAAGGTATCTTTTCCTTGAAATGCGAGATACTTTTGGTTCTCTGGTTTTAAAATCGCTTGACTCAGTTCATTTAATATTACTTGTGGTGTATCTGAATCAGGTATACCTACTGCTAAGTTAATTAATGGCAATGGGCCATGTTCGACTTTTCTTCCCATTGTCTTTCCAAAATAACTATCCGGAATTTCATTCAATATTGTTGTATAACTCATACTTACTCCCCTTCTATAATAGACTACACATCTTAGAAGTAGGACATACTTTGATTCAGAATACAATCAGAATTCAATAGCTTATACTGTCCTCACTTCATAAGATGCTTATCTATTATTAAAATGTCTTATGATGTTTACTTTATCATTTTACGCTTCAGTGTAAATAGAATTTCGTAAATAACGGGTACTACAATTAATGTTAGTAATGTAGATGATAATAACCCACCAATCACTGTTGCTGCAAGTCCTTTTGAGATAAGAATTGAACTATCTTGTCCAAAAAGTAAAGGAATCAATGCACCGATTGTTGCAATCGCGGTCATTAAAATAGGTCTAATACGCGTGCCTCCCGCTTCTAACAACGCTTCTTTCATCGTTAAGCCTTGTCTTTCATTCGTAATAACACGATCAATTAACACGATAGCGTTAGTTACGACAATACCGATTAACATGAGCACACCAATCATGCTTGGTACAGATAATGTTTCACCTGTAAAAATAAGTGCAAGGACTACACCTATCACAGTATACGGTAGTGAAAATAAAATTGTAAATGGTGCCAATGCACCTTTGAATGTTAAAACTAACACTAGATAAACGATAATAATCGCTGCAAGCATAGCAATCGCAAGTTGAGAGAATGCATCTTGAATATCTTCGTTTGTACCACCGAGTGAAGTATGCACATCACTTGGTGTATCTAACTGTTCAAGTTTTTTCAGAACTTGTTGTGAAATGGCACCCACATCATCACCTGAGATTTGGCCAGTTACTGTGCTTGTATAATCTCCACCTTCTTTAACCAGTGAATTTGGTGTCGTCGATTTTTCTATTGACGCGATATCACTTAATGTTGCATTAGGGTCAACAGGTGTCGGTAGTGGTGTTTCTTTTAATTTTTGTTCAGTCCAATGTGTTTCTTTTTCATGTTTAACGACAACATCATATGTGTGTTGTTTGTCTTTTACTTGTGACACTGTCACTTCAGGAATATTTTGATTTAACAGTAATGCAAGTTGTCCTGCAGTCACACCGTAACGACTTGCACGATCCGAATCAACTTTAACGCGATATTCTTCATATGTTTCTGTAAGGTCAGATTTAACATTCGTCAATCCGTTAACCGTTTTCATTTCTTTTTCAACTGATTTAACTGTACCTTCAATCGCTTTTGTTGATGGTCCTGTCACTTTCACTTCTAATGCATTATTCATACCACCTGTTCCGATATCCAGTTGTTGCCATTCACCTTTATGATGATAACGGTCGATATCGTTTAAAACTTTTTCAGGTTCTTCATCAAAGTTTGGTGTATCAGATGCATATTCTACCATTAATGCCATATTGTTTGTATCGCCTGTTGGGTCTATCGGCGACTTGCCACCTACTGAATATTGAACATTTTTAACATATTTGTTGTTTTGCAAATATTTGTCGACTTGCTCGGCATTTTTTAGAACACCTGCTTCAGTTTCTCCAGGTTTAGCCGTATATGTTAACGCCATAAATTTATCTTCGCCTGTAGAAATAAAGCTTGTTCCCACTTTCATGACACCTAAAATGAGCACACCAACAAGTAATAACGTACTAAGTAATAATACAATCCACTTATGATTAAGACTCCAGTTCAGCACTTTTCTATACCCAGTACCTACTACACCCAATTGTGTTTGGGATTTTTTCTTTAATCCTTTTTTGAAAAAGACCGAACCTAACATTGGTACTACTGTAATCGAAATTAATAATGAGGCGAGTAAACTAAAGCTCACTGCATAAGCAAACGGTCTAAACATTTGACCTACTGAGCCAGTTACGAATGCCAATGGTGCAAACACAACGATGGTTACTAGTGTAGATGACATAATCGGTATAAACACTTCTTTTGTCGCAGAGACAATGAGTGGTTCGCCCGATAAAGGTTCATCCGTTCGATTAAGCCGTCTATATATATTCTCTATGACTACAATAGAGTCGTCGATAACACGACCTACCGCTACTGTTAACGCACCGAGTGTCAGGATATTTAAGGAAACATCTGTTAATTTCAATGCCATCATCGCGATTAATAATGACATCGGAATGGATACAAGTGCAATGGCCGTCATTCGTATATTACGTAAGAATAGCATAATAACAATAATCGCAACAATAGATCCTAAAAGTGCTTTTTCAATCATCGTGTTAAGTGAGTCTTGTATTGGTTTAGCTGTATCCATAATTTGAACAGATTTAAGATCTTTATTGTCCTTAATAAAGTCATTAACAACTTTATCAACTTTATTCGCTACAGCCACTGTATTTGCATCTTGTGCTTTAATGACTTGGATATCAACTGCTTCTTTACCATTTGTTCTTGATATCGAATCACGTTCATCTAATAATTTTACTTGAGCTATATCACTTAATTTAACTTCACGTGGTGTTGATTCACTTTCTGGAGGTTGTGTCATTGTTTGAGCAGATGATTCTGGTTGGTCATTTTGCTTAGAATCGTCTTCGCTTGATGTACTATTACTTTGTTGAAGGGCTGTGACTGGGATGTTCATATCTTTTAAAGCATTTACAGATGTGAATTGACCATCTACTATCACAGACTTTTCAGTATCTCCAAATTGGAATAGTCCGAGGGGTGCTTCTTTAGTTGCTCCCTCAATATAGTCAGTCACTTGTTTTTCGTTAAGTCCAATACCTTGTAATTTTTCTTGGTTAAATTGAATACTTACTTTACGTTCTGTTTGACCATTGAGATTTACATTTTGAACACCATCAATAGTTTGGAGCTTTGGAATGAGGTTGTTTTTTACTTTTGAAGTTGCTTCTTTTACATTATCGTCTTTTTGTAAGACAGAGTAGGCTACGACTGGAAATGCATTCATTGAGTTACGTTGAATATCTGGCTCTTCGACTTGATCGTCAAAGTTGATTTTGCTCAATGTTTTTTGTATTTTTTGTTCTGCATCATCTAAGTTTGTTTTTTCGTCAAAATTTATTGTAATCAGTGAAACATTGGATAGCGATTCTGTTTTAACACTCTCTACATCTGCCATCCCCCGAATTTGATCGTCAATCGGATCACTGACTTCTTTCATTACGGTTTCTGGTGTTGCGCCTGGCATTGCAGTTGCAATCGTCATCGTAGGAGGTTCGACATCAGGTAATAATTCAAGACGCATTTTAAAACTTGAATAAATACCTCCAATGATAACTAACAATACCATCAACATAACCGCGAATTTATTTGATAGTGAAAAGTCTATCAATTTTTTAATCATATGAGTACCTCCATTATTATATTCATATGTAAAATAGGAGCGAGTCGTTAAAGATGAATCTATAAATCGTCCTCACTCCTACTTATTCACATGTCTCTCTATCTCCGGTTATCTTTGATTGCTTTGAGTTTACGCACAATTTTAATTTTGGCTTGTGTCAATTGTGGCTTAAACTGCTCTACAGCTTTATACACCACTGGATTTAAAACAAAGTCAAATTCTCCAATTTTCTCACTTAAATGCGTCCCCCATGCTTTTTTGAATGCCCATAGTCCATAATGACTTGATGATTTGCTTGGGTTATTATCCGTACCACCAAAATCGTACGTTTTCGCTCCTTTTTCTCGTGCAAATTTCATCATTTCAAATTGCATATGATGGTTTGGTAAGAAGTCACGATAGTGATCAGATGAAGCTCCATATAAGTAGTATGACTTATGTCCAGCAAACATTAATAACGCTCCTGATAAATAGATACCTTCTGGATGTGTCGTTTTGAGTTCTTCAAGCTCTTTAATCAGTTCATTATTTTTTTGTTGCTTCAATTCAACATCTTTAATTTTATTTTTAATCTTTTTAGATTGTGTTTTCTTTTGCTTGAGTTTGTCCTTTTCTTCTTCTAATGCTTCATCTTCTGCTTTAAAACTTTTGAGCGTAGAGATTGGATCTAATTTCACTAAGAAGAGTTCAGCATCTCCATCTGGATGTAACGCATCATAAATTGTTTCAAAATAAGAAACATCACGTGTTAAAAAGCCATCTCGCTCACCTGTTTCTTTCATAAGGTCTGCGAATATTTTAAGATCTTCACGTGACTTGCGCTCAACAACCGTACCACGTTTCATGGCCAAACGCACTTTTGAACGATTACGATTTTCAAAGCTTTGAATGAGTTCTTCATCCGTTTTATCAATTGGTGTGATCATTGTCATTCGAGGTTGAATGTAATCTTTAGCTAATCCATCTTTAAATCCTTTGTGACGGAAACCTAAATCTTTTAATTCTTGAACTACAGTCATTCCTTTATCGACTTCGACATCGGGATCAATTTTAATTGTATATGCTTTTTCAGCTTTTGCGATTTTTATCGCTTCTGCTAAAAGTGTTTTAACAGCACGTAAATCTGTATAATCAACTACAAACCCTCTTGATACATAACAAAGTGTATAGGGCGTACGCGGAATTTTTTTAAATAGTAATTGTCCTACGCCTTTAATTTCTCCATTTTCACCTACAGCGATACGTTTAGCGTACCAACCTGTTAACTTTTTGGTCTCACCCCATTGTGTTAACTGAAGTAAATCACCATTCGGATGACTTTTTACAAAAGCATCATGATCTTGATTCGTAATATTCATTAACTTCATTCTTTTCTACTACTCCTTATCTAACGAAATCGTATTAAATTAGCCTTATATCTTATTGTGTTATAATCTGTGACGGAGGTCAAATTAATGCGAAATATTATTTTAATCTTATTTTCAATCATCAATTTAGTGGGATTGATACTTACATTTCAAACTTTAGGAATCGATTACTTAAGCATTCGAATTCTAATTGTTGCATTAACTACAGTCTTATCTGTGTATCTTATATTACTGTACCAAACACGCACGCAACGCATACTTGCACTATTCAGTTTAAGTATTGCGTTAGTTCATGTTGTTATGCTAGTTCGTGCGGTTTATTTAACGTTGTATCATTAGGTGGCACAAATTGATATGTCGCACCTTTGATACGAATTTGAACGGGGGCTGTAATCGTCTCATCAATGAGTCGTATACTTTCTATCATATCCTCTTTACCTTCTGTGATTTTAAACTTTACAGGTGTATTAGGATGTTGAAGTACTGTGACTTTATCTGACGATTCAACTACTTCCATACCTAGCCATTGTTGCCAGTTGTCAACCATCATTTGTCTCTGATATGTACGAAATCCTACTGTATCTATTTTTAAATGACTTTGAAAGTGCGTTTGTAACTCGGAACGTCGCGCTTCGTCACTTTGTTGCCATTGGATAAAGAATGGGGATAAAGCTGAACATAACGTAGTGTCAATATATAACAATTGCCATGAAAGTGTATGGCCTTTTTTATTTTGACGTGTCATATCAATTGGACCAATCGTTTTAATCCCTTTCATTTCCAGTTCCTGTTGCAACCCTTCAATATTATTCGTACGTAAACAAATTTTTTTAAATCCTTGTTTCGCATCATTTTCTAAGATAGAAGATGCAAAAGACTGTTTACCTTCATTTGTTTTCGATTGTTGCTTAACACGTCCATGATCGAAGCGGTCTAGTAATTCGATGTAACTAAGATCAATATGAATGAGTCGATTGTATGTTCCTAATTTTTCATGTCGACCTCCATTATGAATTTTTAAATATTGCCCGGGAAATTCAAACCTTTTTAAATTATCTATATAATGTATGATATGGTCAAATTGAATCTCTATCATGTCATCGCCTTCCTCATCAAAAAGTCCTAATGCTATTTTATCAAATATTCTTAATGAAATCTCTTTGAAATATCTTATCTCATTTTTATGACATCGTGTCTATATTGCGCTCACAAGACTTCATCGTCCCTCTTGTAAAATTCAACCAACATTAACATTATCACCTCTATTAAACTATGTTAGACATGCTATAATAATTTATAAATAGTGTTAAATTCATTATAATTTTTGAATGTTTCACAAGTATGAAACATGACTGCTTCTCAATACCTATAGAAAGGAGTTATTTATGCAACCTTCAGACTTATTTGATCATTTCACCCGACTATATCGTCCTTATATTAAGCTCACTCAACCTTTATTAGATCGATACGATATACATACTGCGCAATGGTTAGTGATGAAAGATATCGCGTTACATCCTGAGACAACACTTGTACAAATTTCAAAGCGACGATCCATCGAAAAACCAACAACACGTAAAATTTTAAAAGCCATCGATGATAGAGGTTGGCTCAATGTTAAACCGGGTGAAGATAAACGTGAAAAGTTGCTCAGTTTGACAAAAACTGGCCAATTTGTACATCACAGTGTTAAAAAACGCATTGAACAATTACAGCGTGACGTACTTAATACTATGGACATACCTGAAGAAAACCTTGAGCAAACGAATATCGTACTAGAACAGCTCTACCATCATTTGTTATATCAGATACATCAGTCTGACTAACCTACTTGTAATGATTTTGGGGTTATATTCGCTTCTAAGAATTCGCACCATTTACTACTATTTTTAGGAGGATTTGTTTTGAAACGTCACGTATTTAAAGTATATTTAATGTTTTTACTAATATTAAGTGGGTTTGGTGTTATTTTTTCAAGTTACATGTCCACCAATGCCGCCGAATCCGTTACTCAAATTCATGACATTCAAGGGGCTAAACATCAATCTGAATATAAAGATCAATTTGTCCAAAATGTAGAGGGGATTGTCACCTATCAATATGAGATAAAAGGACAACACTATCTGCACATCCAAACACCTGACAAGCATACTGATAAAGATTTAAATACATCAGAAGCGCTTATCGTCTATACGGGCAAAACACCTTCAGACGTTAAAGTTGGGGATCTTGTGCATGTTTCAGGTACCATTCGTGAATACGCGATTGAGGGGTATCGTGATCGACAAGAAACAGATTTACCAATTACTGAACTTGATGCACGTCAAAGTGCACGTGGCGCTATCGTAACCAAAGCATCTAATCAGAAGTTACCGAAACCAATTAAAATTAAACACATACCTCGTCAAATCGCATCAGATCAACACTTCAATGTATATGACCGTAACCAATATGCGATTGACTTCTGGGAATCCCTAGAAGGTATGCGCGTTGAATTTGGCAATGTTCGCAGTGTCGGTCCACAACAATATGGTGATATTTTTGCTGTATTACATCAGCGCAAGAAAGAAACTGAAAATGGCGGCGTTCTCTTACAACCTTCTGACCAAAATGGAGACCGTATTGCATTTAAACTCATGGACAACCAAAATGAAGCAGAATCATTTAATGTCAAAACGGGTGATACGTTTAAAGGTCCAATTACAGGAGTTGTCGGATACGGCTATCAAAATTATAAAGTGTTAGTAGATACAAAAGATATGAAGGATGCGTTCCATGAGAGTCAAAGTTACCCAAAAGGAACAAAAATTGAACCCGATCCTGATAAATTGACTATCGCTTCTTATAATCTAGAAAACTTTTCAAACAATAAAAAGACATCATCTGATGACAAAGCACAAAAGCTAGCTAAGGGAATTGTAACGCACATGAAAAAGCCCGATATTATCGGTGTAACAGAAGTCCAAGATAATAATGGTCCAGATAAAGGAACAGCTGAAGCGAATCAATCTTATCAACGATTGATACAAGCCATTGAGGCAGCAGGAGGTCCAACTTATCGATACATCAATATCGACCCAAACAATAATCAAGATGGCGGACAACCTGACGCAAATATTCGTGTAGGTTTCCTATATAATCCACAACGCGTTACGTTTGACGATCATATCTCGCCAGGAGATGCCTCTACAGCTGTAGGCTATAAAAATGGGAATTTAACGCACAATCCTGGTCGTATCGCACCGAATTCAGAGGCATTTCAAAATTCACGCAAACCTTTAGCAGCACAATTTAAATTCAATGGTGAGCAAATTATTGCGATTGTAAATCATTGGAATTCTAAAGGTGGAGATGACCCATTATTTGGTCAAAAGCAGCCAGTTGCGTATGAAAGCGAAGTACAACGACAACAAATAGCTGAGCTCGTCGGTGCTTTTGTAGATCAAATTCAACAAGATAATCCAAATGCGCACATCGTTTCAGTTGGTGACTATAATGACTTTCAATGGTCAGATGCTGTACAAACACTCGCTTCTCATGGTTTGTACAATATGGTAAATGATGTTGAAGCAGCATTAAGATATTCTTATGTTTACCAAGGTAATAGCCAAACACTAGATCACATACTAGTAAGCGAAAACCTTAAACCATATACACTACTAGACATGATTCATGTAAATAGTGACTTTACAGATATGTCAGGTCGTGCAAGTGATCATGACCCGTTACTCGCACAAATTGACTTTAAGCAATACAAAGCATCACAACACACACCTACCGAGGATACACAAGAACCATCCAAATCGGTTATCGATCAAAAAAAATCTGAAGGTCAATTGTATATTCAAAATTTAAAACAATTACCACAATCAGAAAAGAATCAATATAAAGCCAAAGTTTCAAGTGCTGAAACTTTTGGTGAGATTCAAAAAGCAATTAACACCGCAAAAAAACATAATGACCAATTACCAACAACTGGTGAACGTTTTGCGATATTCGGCATTATTCTAGGTCTACCTTTATTAATCGTTGGATTGATTCTCATTTTTAAACGTCCACATTAACACAAAAAGTTGGGATAAGCACATGGTTTTGAGAAATTATGATATCTCTTCAAACTCACAATGTGCTGTCCCAACTTTTTTATTATCCACCTATATAGTTCATATTAATTTTCTTTTTACGTCGATTTTTAACAGTTTGTTCTGTTCTTTCTTCAGAATAGCGGTCATCTCTAATGCGCCATAATGATTTCAATTGTTCCTCAACTTCTTCATCTGTAGCATCACTTCTTAAAAGCGGACGGACGTCAAAGCCATCAACGGTACTAAATAAACAACCATAAAATTTACCATCTGAAGATAAACGCGCTCTTGTACAAGAATGACAAAATGAGTCAGATACACTCGTAATCAGTCCAAACTTCGATGTAGATCCTGCATAACGATAATATTTCGCAACCTCGCCATAGTACTGCGGTGGCACTTTTTCGATATCGAACTGTTGTTCAATCTTATTAAGCATCTCGTCCTTAGTAACCACTTTGCTAAAATCCCAACCATTATCATTACCAACATCCATAAATTCAATAAAACGAATCGTTATCGCTTTATCTTTAAAATATTGTAGCATCGGAATAATTTGATCATCGTTAATGCCTTTTTGTACAACGACATTCACTTTAACATTAAATCCGATTGATAAGGCATAGTCGATTTGTTCTAAGACTGTTGAAGCTTTAATATTACGATTATTAATACTTTGAAAAAGCTTGTCATCAATGGCATCTAAACTCACGTTTAAACGTCTTAATCCAGCATCATATAATTTTTGACCATGCTTTTTAAGTAGTAAGCCATTTGTAGTAAGTCCAATATCTTCAATGCCATCGATTTGATTAATTTGTTCTATCAATAGATGTAAATCACGACGCATTAAAGGTTCTCCACCTGTGATTCTTACTTTTTTAACGCCTAATTTAGCATAAATGCGTGTGATGCGCACAAGTTCCTCAAATGATAGCAATTCGTTTTTAGGTAGAAAAACATAATCGTCTCCAAAAATTTCCTTTGGCATACAATAATCACATCGAAAATTACAACGATCTGTGACGGAAATGCGCAAATCACGAATAGGTCTACCTAATTTATCTAAAATCTGTTGTGTCATATGCGCCCTCCTTTTATCGTTTACTCTGTTATTTCAGATTTTAATCTTTCTAAGTCTTCTTGTGTGTTAATATTTTTGTACCAATATGATGGTCCCTGAATCGTATTAACATCTAGCCAGTCTGCGGAAACTTGGTCATAAAGATGTTTCATACTTAAATCTTGCGAATAGAGTACCGCTTCAATAACTGACATGACGCGTTGATGATAGAAAGCAATTGTCGGAATTGGATAGCCATCTGACTGAAACCCAGCGACATCTAATTGTTCTTCGATAAGATTTTGAACCATAAACTGATACAACGCACTAATAGCTTTATCCGTTACCATAGGTGTATCAACAGAAATAACGAAATATACATCTTCATCTTGTTCATTTTGTTGCATTGCACTATATATGCCAGATAACGGACCTTTATTTTGATGTTCAACTTGATCAATCACTACATTGTGATAATTAAATTGTGACGCTAATTGTGCGTTAGTACTAATGATAATTTCATTAAATAGATTCGTGGATTCTAAAGTATGAATTAACTTTTGATAAAACGCTTCGTTTTCAATGGTCGCAAAAGCTTTGTCAGAACCAAAGCGTCTTGACTGACCACCTGCTAAAATGATTGCCTTCATCTGTTTATCCCCCACTAACTGGTGGAATCAAAGCAACAACATCATTTGGATTAACTAATTCATCCGTTTGAACAAACTCTTCGTTCACTGCAACTTGGAATTTTTTACCTTGAATCACTGGATAAGTACTAAATAAATGATTTTTAAGTTGTTCAACCGTTAATGCATAATCAAAATGAAAGACATCTTCATGACGGTCGACCAATTCTTTTAATTCTGCAAAATACAATATTTTCATGATTGCCCCTCCTCACGTATAGCGTCGTCGTGATATCCACGTTGATGGCCTTGCCACTCGGCACCATCTTCCCAAATCTCTTTTTTCCATATTGGCACGACTTCTTTAATGCGTTCAATCGCATATTCATTCGCACGATACGCATCTTTTCGGTGTGGTGATGAAACACTAATACAAACTGCGATGTCTGAAATATCAAGCGCTCCAATACGATGTACGATAGCTGTCACTGTTCCGGGCCACTTCTCACTAATCTCATCACCAATTTGTGCAAGTTTTTTCTCTGCCATGGGAATATACGCTTCATATTCTAAATATTCAGTTCGAACCCCTTTCGTCCATTCTCTCACGTGTCCTGTAAATACGACAACAGCACCTTGTTTCGCATTTAATGTCCATTCGCGATAGCGTTCAGGATTAATCGGATCTGTCGTCACTTCAAATTGTTTCACTAGTCATTCTCCTTTGTTTTCAATCCAAAGCTTTAACTTTTGTTTCAATTGTGCTTCTATGTCATCAGATTGTGACACATCTATTTCAAATACGATATTTTGTAATTGCTTAAGTTGCTCATATTCATTTGGATTGCGATATAAAATTACTTTATCATACTGCGCCTGCTTATAGCCTTCAATTAAAATTATGTTGTTTTCTATCGTACCATAATCTTGAATTAAAGTCTCTAAGGTGCTTTCATTATCCCGCTTGACCAATTCCATATAAGCATGGCCTTGCACGATACTTTGATCTGCTCCAGCATTAAAATGTTTCATGTGATCCAATGTTGCACGAGGAAGTTCAATCTCTTCTCCCATGTGACCATGATGCTTAATCGTTGTCACCTGGTAACCTAAACTTTTAAAAAAACGCACTGCATAAGTCATCATGGTCGTTTTGCCACTATTTTTAAACCCTACAATTTGTAAAATCATAAGTATAATTCTTCCTGAAACGCATCTGAGGCAGTTAAAATCACATCGACTTGATGGCCTTTTTCAAACCCTCTAGTCCCACTTGGTAACACAATCATGCCGTTACTATGTGCGATAGAAACGACTGCACCTGATTTATTGAATCCAGAGGGACTAACTGTCATTTCTCGTCCTGTCATTTTAACATTTGCACGAATAAAGCGTGTAAAAGGATTTGGTTTCTTGAAATCTTCCATTAACGTCGCTCGTACCATTGCTGGGTAAAATTTTTCAGCACCCATCATATGATATAAAGCCGGTTTTAAAAATAATTCAAAACCTGAATAACATGCTGAAGGATTTCCAGAAAGACCAAATAAATATTGATTGCCGTGCACTGCAACAGTCGTAACGCTACCTGGACGCATCGCTACTTTATTAAAGAGTACCTCTGCATCAATTTCACGATAAATGTCTGGTAAATAATCGAAGTCCCCGACCGAAACGCCTCCTGTTGTGACAACGATATCATGCTCTGATAACGCCTGTTTAACAACATTAAGACTACTCTCAAAATCATCTTTTTGTATTTTATATACAGTCGCTTCTAATCCTTCTTTTCGACATAATGCATGAATCATAGGACCATTGGAATTACGAATTTTCCCAGGTTCTAAAGGGGCATCAATATCTAACAACTCTGAACCGGTCGCAATAATAGCCACGGATGGCTTACGATAAACAGGCACATCTACATAGCCAAATGTCGCAAGCACCGCTACAGCACCCGCATTAATGTATTGTCCTTTCTTTAAAACGATATCTCCAGTTGTAGTTTCTTCACCTTTTAATGCAATATTTTCAAGATGTTTAAAGGACTTTCGAAGGGTAAATCCTTCATCTGTCTCTGTCGTTTGTTCGAGCATTACAACTGCATCTGCTCCTTTTGGAATTTCAGCACCTGTCATAATTCGAACTGCTTCATTTTCACCTAACGTTTTTTGTGAAACAGTTCCTGCGCCAATGTGATCAATCACCTTAAATGCAATTCGATTGTCACCACTTGCGCCTTGTGAATCTTCGCTACGAATCGCAAATCCATCATAAGGGGATTTATTAAAACGTGGGATATCATAAGTCGCTTCGATATCTTCTGAAAGTATGTATCCTTCACTTTCATAAATATTCATATGTGTTCCTTCTGTTTTAATATCTTGCGAAACAACACGATGAATCGCTTCTGATACAGGGATTGGATTTCTTTTCTCGACTGGCATTTGACGTTCACTCCTAACAAATATTTAGAATCATGCTATACTAACCTTGCACATTATAAGGAGGAATACTATGTCAGATTTCACACATATTAATGCACAAGGTCATGCTAAAATGGTCGATGTATCTGAAAAAGCTATTACGAAACGTACAGCTATCGCTAAATCAAGTATTACTGTCAACAAGACAATTTATGAACAAATTACGCATAATACTGCTAAAAAAGGTAATGTGTTAAACACTGCGCAAATTGCTGGGATTATGGCAGCCAAACAAACCTCTCAACTCATTCCAATGTGTCATCCACTACCATTATCTGGTGTAGATGTTTCATTTGATTGGCAACAGAACGAGTCCGATTACACACTTTTGATTACTGTAACGGTATCTACAACAGGGCGTACAGGTGTTGAGATGGAAGCTTTAACTGCTGCATCACTTACCGCTTTGACTGTTTATGACATGTGTAAAGCTGTTGATAAAGGGATGATTATTGGCGAAACTTATTTAATGCAAAAAACAGGAGGTAAATCCGACTATAATCGCTAAATGAATCATGTCTTAAATTAAAATAATAGACGGATCGTGAACTGCGCTATGACGCATATTCATATGATGCCGTCTTTTTAATTTTATTTATGCATCTCATGTACGAGATGATTTAATTCAGGTAAAATCAATTTGTTTAACGCCAATTTAACAGCGCCTGTTGACCCCGGCAAACAAAATATAAGCTTTTGATTTACCGTACCTCCTAGAGCACGTGATAGAAGTGCACGTGTGCCTACATCTTCTGTATAACTCAAATAACGAAACAACTCCCCAAATCCTTCTATCTCTTTTGTTAATAATGGTTTAATTGCTTCTATTGTCACATCTCTAGGTGCAATACCTGTCCCACCTGTTGTAATAATGACATCAATGTCATCTGATAACCACGTACGAACTGTTTGACGAATCTCCTCTTGATCATCTTTAACAATCTTATAGTGTTGCGCTTCTATCGTTGTATTTATCGAACTTAATAAATCTTGAGCCAGTTGCCCTCCTTTATCCGTTTCAGGAGTACGTGTGTCAGAGATTGTCAACACAGCACAACGGATAGGACGGTCTAATTTAACATTTGTATGCATTTCAATCCTCCTTTTAACCAAATAACTTGTGAATCATAGTTTGCGCTTGTTTGACGTCATTTAATCCATGTATTAAAATACGTCCATTTTGAAACCCTACAAATCGATAACCGTCAAATTTAAATTGTATTAAATAGTCATTTGAACGGTAAGGAATATCTCTTGATTGTAAATATTCAAGTAATTGATGTTGATCTAAAGTAGGGTGTTGATATTGCACACTCTCTCTTCCGCACATTGAAGCGAAACGCGGTGCTTGTTCATTTAAATAAGGGTACGTCGGCGTCTCACCACACGTTGAACATTGTGGGTTATACAATTTGGTGAAGCCAAATGTATAATGTGTGCCTTCCCAAATATCACCATAAGTCAATTTTGGCGTAAACGCAGTCTCCGTTAAGATTTTTAACGCATCTCGAATTTGTAAACTGGTTGTCATAGTGACAGCAGGTTGTATCACACCCACTGTATCACAAGTGAGATTCATTGAAGGAATTTGCGGAACCAAACACTGAAAACACGGCGTTTCGCCAGGAATAAACGCGGCTTCAACGTATGTACTTTGGACAACCCCACCATAAATCCATGGTTTTTGATAATAGTACGCGGCATCATTTATTAACATGCGCGTTTCAAAATTATCTGTAGCATCAATAACGACATCTACTTCGGGAACATATTGTGCTAAAAACGCGGCATCAACATGATCGATGAAAGCTTCAATTGTGACGTCTTGCCGAATGTCTCGTAAAGCTCGCTCGGCCGCAATGACTTTCGGAATACTTTCATCGGCATCTTTTTCTGTAAATAATGTTTGACGTTGTAAGTTTGAATGCTCAATATAATCCCTATCAATGATAATAATTTTACCAATACCTGCACGTACTAATCCTTCTGAAACATGAGTTCCTAACGCTCCCATACCAACGATAAGTGCAGATTTCTGGCTGATTTTCGCCTGACCTTCTTCCCCAATATTTCGATATAACATTTGTCTAGAGTAGCGATTTTGTGTCATTTGAATACGCCTTTCTAACTTAATCTTCTTATATATTATACGAACTTGTAAGCGTCTACTCAATTAATTGAAACGCATTTCACTTAGAAAAACAATACGCCATAGTATTAAAATAATTGAGGAGAATCCCCTAATTTTTAATATAAAAAAGCACCCAACGTGCTTTCATCCATTGCATTACGTCAATGTAATGATTTCGTGCGCAAGTTGGCGTGCTTCTGATTGTGAATGCGTGACAAAAATAATTGGAATATGCCACGCTTCGTAAATATGCTGAATCAAGCGAATCCCTTCTTGTTTAGACTTGTCATCTAAGCTTGAGAAAGGTTCATCTAATAGTAAAATTTGTGGTTTGGTGCTTAGCGCACGTGCTAAAGCAATGCGTTGCTTTTCACCACCTGAACACTGTCCTGGATACATCTCTTTTAAATGCTGAATGTTTAAGGTTTTCAACAATGTTTGAATATGTGCATTATCCTCTGTCATAAACGTAATGTTTTTTAAAGCTGACATATGAGGAAATAGTTGATAGTCTTGGAAAAGATATCCAATTTGACGTTGACGAATCGGTGTTTGTATAAGATTGCGAGTGTCTGTCAATACTTGTTCGTTGATCGCTATATACGCTGAATCTGCATCTTGAATACCCGCTATGATATTCAAACATGTTGTTTTGCCAATCCCAGACATACCTTGTAGTGCATAAATTTTAGGTTGCTGTGATTGGATATCCACGGTGATGGGTTTACCATTTATCTCTTTTAAAATTTGAATCGATAGCATTTAAGATTTCACTCCTCGGAAGCGGTCATCGGTCAACATGTTCATAATCCCTATGATTGAGATTGAGAAAGCTACAAGTACAAGCACCCATATCCATGCTTGACTCTCCCGACCTTGTTGAACAAGAAAATAAATTTCAAGTGGTAATGTGTTCGTTTTTCCTGGAATGTACCCTGCAACCATTAGTGTCGCTCCAAACTCTCCAATTGCTCGTGCAAATGCAAGCATCGTTCCTGATATTAACGCTCGTTTCGATAAAGGGATAAGAATCTTAAAAAATATTTTACGTTCACTTGCTCCCATCGTACGTGCTGTATTTAACATTTTAGGATCAATATTACGAAATCCCTGAACTGTATGTTGATACATTAACGGGAAGCTCACGATGACTGAAGCAATTACAGCCCCAAGTACTGTAAATACAACATGAATACCAAACATTTGGGCTAATAATTGACCGAACCATCCATCTACTGAAAAAACAATTAAGAGTAAAAACCCCATAACAGTAGGAGGCAAAACAATAGGTAAAAACATAAAACTTTCAAGCACCTTTACCCATTTTTGGTGACGATGATATAATGCGCTCGCACAAATAATACTCAATATCACAACAATGATGGTACTGATAAGCGCGACACGTAATGATATCCAAAATGGTGTCAAATCTAGCATAACGCTTCACCTATACTTTAAAATGATATTGTTTTAAAATCTCTTTCGCTTCATCACTTTTCAAAAATGCAAACCATTTATGGGCAGCATCTTTATCTGAAACGATACCCATACGATAAATGATAGGATCTTCCAATTGAACATCTGTGACTTTTTCAACACCCTGATGTTTAGCGTCCCCTACATATAAATCCGTTTCGTATACAAATCCTAGTTGTGCGTTCCCTTTACTAACATAGTTTAACACTTCTCGTACATCTTTGGCATAGACAAGATGCGGTTGTACAAATTGCCAATCATTCTGGCTTTCTAAATATGTTTTCGCATAGCGACCAGCAGGAACGGACTCAATTTCTCCAATTGCAAGTTTATCGTCTTGTTTTAAATCGCGAACACTTTTATAATGTTGACCTTCTTTTTGAATCAATACAAGTGTGTTTTGTGCATAGTCATATGTATCTTTCACTTTATCAGATGACTTTAATTGTTCCACATCTTTTGTATTAGCTGACATGAATACATCAGCAGGTGCACCTTTTTCAATCTGTGTTCTTAATGCACCAGAACCCCCATAGTTAAATTCTACATTAATATTAGGATTTTTCTTTTTAAATGCTTTTTCAAGATCTTTTGTCACATCTGTAAGACTCGCTGCAGCGGAAACGGTTAATGTTTCATGCTTTTCGCTTTTAGAAGATGGTGTGCTATTACACCCAGCAAGAACAAAAAGTAACGCCATCATAACGAATAATAACTTTCGCATTGTTACCCCTTCTTTCATTATTTGTCAACTTATTTAACAAGACACATTGCATGTTGCCTCATTTTGAGATGAAACACTTTATATATTCATATTAATTTTCCTTTAAAATATATGCAACATTTTTAAAAATTTATGCACTTTCCCTCAAAAAATATGGAAATTAAACCTCTAATTTTTGAAACAGCGTTTCTGAGTTTAGAGTTCAATTTCCATACCAGTCCAATTTCCTAATCCGTATCCTTATCTTTCTTGACATCGTTTTATAAATGTTCGAAACGCCTGTTGTCCCTTAGTATCACGTTTAAACACGCCTGCATCTTGAAGCACACGTTCAAATTTATAACCGACTTCTTTACGTATAATCGAAGACGCATTGTCTGCATTAAATGTATAACGTGATTTCATATCTTCAGCCCAGGCTTTGTGTACACCAACATCTATTGATGTATCACCTAAAACATATTGTTCAACCGCTTTCAATTCTGCTTTCAATCGTCCCGGTAAGATGGCTGTCCCCATAACTTCAATCAATCCAATATTTTCTTTCTTAATATGTTGTACATCTGGATGAGGATGAAAGACGCCATCTGGATATAGTTTAGAACGTTGATTATCTCTTAATACAATATCCATCTCATAGGCATTATCACGGAATCGCGCAATAGGCGTCACAGTATGATGAGGCGTATTATTGTCACTATATGCTTTTATGCCAACAGATGAGTCATTATAATCTTGCCACATTAAACGAATATGTTCGCTCGCTTCAATGAGTTGAGTCGGCTCTATAGCACGAAGTCGAATCGCGCTCATTGGCCAATTAACAATACCTGCAGTAACCTCTGGATAGTTTTCAAGTGTAAATGTTGCTTCTACAGGTGCAAGTGCCATTGGAAAGTCATGACGTCCAGCCTGATAGTGATTGTGTGACAATATAGAGCCACCAACAACAGGAAGATCTGCATTAGAACCAATAGTATAGTGTGGGAACTGACGTACAAAATCAATCAAATTTTCAAAAGTTGTTTTGTGTATACGCATCGGTTCATGCTTTTCTGATAACAGTATACTATGTTCATTAAAATACAAGTATGGTGAATATTGGAACCCCCAATTTTGATGATTCACAGTCACTTGTACGATTCGATGATTTGATCGTGCTGCTTGTGTTGCTGTGCCATAATACCCTTCGTTTTCCATACATAATGCACATTTAGGATATGTTGCTGCAGGTGCATTTTTTTCTTTTTCGATTTGCTTCGTATCTTTTTCCGGTTTTGACAGATTAATCGTTATTTCAAAATCACCATATTCAGTCGGGACTTTATATGCTATATTTTTCGCAATTGCTTCACTTTTAATGTAGTGATTATCATGACTCAACTGATAAAAATAGGACGTTGCCGCTTCTGGAGAATGATGATACCGTTTATAAAACTCTCGATTCACAGTGGATGGCTTGGGTGTTACCAAATCCATTAATGCCGCTTCTAACTGTTCTCTCTCAAATAATACATCATCTATCACACCACGATTAATCGCATCCTCAATTAAGATCCACGCTATTTCAATCGGCGTTTCAGGATTCTTTTCTGATGCATTACCCGATAAAGTAATGTCTGTTGCACCAAGTAAGTGCAGTATCCGATTCACAACATAACGACGATCAATCGTTTCGTATTCACCATATGCAATCACAAAATCTGCAAACTGATTGACATGTGTTTCATTCGCCATACGTATGATACTCCTTTTTATTCTATTTTTGATAGCCCTCAGGATGATTACGATGCCATTGCCATGCTGTACGTATAATGTCTTGAATGTCATCGTGTTTTGGTTTCCATCCTAATACATTTTGTGCTTTTGTACTTGATGCTACCAATTTACTTGGGTCGCCTGCACGTCTTTCAGCTACTGTTGCAGGAATAGTCTCACCTGTCACTGCGCGTGCGGCATCTAAAATCTCTTTTACTGAATATCCATGATTCGTACCTAGATTGAACGCGCCACTCTCTCCACCTTTTTGAAGGTAATCTAATGCTAAAATATGTGCTTCAATTAAATCAACAACATGTAAATAATCTCGAATAGGTGTCCCATCTGGTGTATCATAATCATCACCAAACATTTTCAATTCTTCACGTTGACCGAGTGCTACTTGTAGCACAACAGGAATTAAATGTGTTTCAGGGTGATGATCTTCACCAATTGAACCATCTTCTTTCGCCCCTGCAACATTAAAATAACGTAACGCTGCATAGTTCATACCATAAGCTTCATGACACCAATGCATCATTTTTTCCATCATTAATTTACTCTCACCATATGGACTTGTTGGTGTTTTATCGTCTTCTTCATGAATGGGTACACGTTTCGGTTCTCCGTAAACTGCTGCTGTTGAACTGAAAATAATATGTTTTACATCGTGCTCAAGCATCACTTCAAGTAACACTTGTAAGCCGTATACATTATTATTAAAATAGTCTAGCGGTATACCTACAGACTCACCTACTAAAGAATAGGCACAAAAATGAAATACACCTTCAATTTGTGTCTGTTTAAATACTTCATTTAAAAATGCTTTATCTCTAATATCCCCTTGATGAAATGTTGCTTTAGGGTGAATCGCTTCTTGATGGCCTTTGACTAAATTATCTACAACCACAACGTCATGTCCTTTTTCAATTAATTGATCGACACAATGACTTCCAATATAACCTGCACCACCAAGTACTAACATTGCCATAACACTTACACTCCTTTACTGCTCTATAATTGTTCTTACACCATCTACAATATCAACGTGATAAAATGAAGGTGCATAGCCTACTGTTTTCACATATTGCTCAGTGACTTGACGTTCTAATTCTTGTATCTTATCCTGATGTACTAATGCAATGGCACACCCTGCAAACCCTGCTCCTGTCATCCGTGCACCAAGCACACCTTCTACCGCTTGAGCAGATTCTGCTAATGTATCTAACTCAATGCCTGTGACTTCATAATCTTCTTTAAGGGATTGATGAGAAGCATTTAGTAATTGTCCAAACGTTTCAAAATCATGGTTTTGCAGTGCTTGATATGCTGCTTTAGTACGCGCATTCTCTGTAATCGCATGTCGTGCACGACGACGCAACACATCACTGTCAATGACATCTTGATTTGCTTCAAATGATGCGACTGAAATTTCACCTAGCGCACTGACATCTAAACGCTGTTGTAACAATTTCAACGCCGCTTCACACTCACTACGACGTTCATTATATTTCGATTCTGCTAATTCACGTCTTTTATTCGTGTTCATAATTGAAATTTTATAGTCTCCAAATTCAGTAGGTACATGATGGTATTCTAAAGTATGTGTGTCTAAAAGGATTGCATGATCACGTCGTCCAAACCCCACTATAAATTGATCCATTATTCCCGAATTCACACCGATAAATTGATTTTCAACACGTTGTCCGAGCTTCACAAGTTCTAACCGGTCTATTTGTAATTCAAATAATTCTGTAACAAGATGGCCTGTTAGTAATTCAATTGACGCAGAAGACGAAAGGCTTGCACCGTTTGGAATATTGCCTTCCACTACAATGTCAAATCCTTGATTAATTTCTGGATAGGTTTCAACTAAGTAGTGAATCATACCTTTAGGATAATTAGCCCATTGATGTTTCTTTTGATATGAAAGATCACTCAAACTAAAAGACATGACGCCTGTTTCTTTAAAATTCAATGAGTAAATATTAATTTGGTCATCTTCACGTAATCTTGCTACGCCGTATGTACCAAGTTCAATGGCTGCAGGAAAAACATAACCCCCATTGTAGTCTGTATGCTCGCCAATCAAGTTAATACGGCCAGGCGCAAAAGCGAATACTGTAGGTTCTGCATGAAACTGTTCGTTAAATACTTCTTTTAAATGTGACACGATTTCCACTCCATTTATATAGTAAACATTATAAATAGTTTACTTTTTACTTCATAGATTTGTCAATCTTTCATCTCATTTGTCTAGAAACTGTCACGATAATGAATACTTGTCTCTAATTGCATATGAATTGCCACTTGCCGACGGTGTTGCATCCGTTCAAGGAGCAGTCGTACAGCTTGTCGTCCAAACTCTTCAATAGGGATATGAACACTGGTCAACATAGGAACAGTGTATTCCGCAACCTCTGAATCATTGAAGCTCACAATTTTAATATCATTCGGTACATTAATATGTTGTTTTTGAAGCTCTTGTATGAGACCTACAGCAAGCATGTCATTACCTGCCACAATCATATCAGGAAGCACTCCCCCTACAATATCCTGTATCACTTGATGTGCACCTTCTCTTTGCCAAGTCGTTTCAAAATAATATGGCTCAATATGATGCGCTTTGCACCAGTCTAAATATGCGACTTGTCTATCATCATCACGCACTACATTAGACTCATTACCAATATGTCTTACTTTAGTCAATCCACCTACGTAACACACCCGGTTAAAATGGTGTTGGTCTATCGTATGAAGTAACTGCATCATCGCTTGATATAAATCTGATGAGACTGTGTCTATATATGTAGGGGGATCCGTTTGATTAATGAGCACCACATTACTGTTATATTGATACAACGCTTGGATGACCTCATTTTGAAAAGGCCCAATCACAATCACACCACCTGATTTTTCCAATTGCTTGAGCTCCGTTAAAGTTTTAATATTATCCGTTCTAATCGTTTTCTTCAGTGAAAGATTGAGCTGTTTCACTTCTTTTTCAATTGCTAGACGCAATTCTCGATAATAAGGATCAGCCATTTCTTTAGACTTAGATGCATGAGTCACAATCTGAATTTGACGTGACGCTCTAGTTTTTCCTGCGTAATTCATCTCTTTTGCGATGCGTTGAATACGTGCACGTGTATCCGGGTTCACAGATAAAGACGGGTCTTCGTTGAGTACTCTAGAAACCGTTCCAGGACTGACATGTGCATATTTCGCAATATCACGAATGGTTACCATATGATCACACCTCATTTAGTTTACTAATGTTTACTAAACGTTAGTATAAAATAAATGTTTCATAAAAATCAAACACTTTCATTAAATGAAGGAAAGTTTTAAAATAATCTATAGTTATTTTTTATACATATTAAACAATTTAAACAAAGGGGGGGCATCAAGTGAATCGGGATATTCAATACAATCAACCTATTATACGTTATGAAAATGGAAAACTTTATGAAACGGAAGATAGTTATGTGACTGAATTCCCACTCACACTCATGGTGAATGGTGAAGAATTTGCGACGGTTATTTGTAGTCCTAATCACATTGAAGAACTTGTCCTTGGTTTCTTAGCTTCTGAAGGTGTGATTTTAAAAAGGTCTGAAATTAAGTCTGTTGATATTGATGATAGTAAGGGGTTTGCATATGTCGAACTTACAACAGATATCAGTCAACGCATGCAACTTTCAACTAAACGTATGATTGCATCGTGTTGTGGGAAAAGTCGTGAATTCTATTTCCAAAATGATGCAGCTATCGCTAAGACATCAATGTCGACCATCGAAGTTCGACCAGATCAAATTTTAAACATGATGGCACGATTACAAGAAGAAAGTCGTACTTTTCATATGACAGGTGGCTTGCATAACGCTGCAATTAGCGATGGGGATGCATTTTATGTTCATCGACAGGATATTGGTCGACATAATGCACTTGATAAACTTTTTGGATACTGTATACAACGTCGTATCTCTGTTCGTGATAAAATATTAATTTTCAGCGGCCGTATCTCATCAGAAATTTTAATTAAAGCCGCCAAGATTGGTGTTGGCATGATTGTTTCAAAATCAGCACCGACTACACTCGCAATTCAACTTGCGCATGACTTAAACATCACTGCTGTCGGATTCGTTCGTGATCATCATTTTAATATTTATAGTCACCCTGAGCGTATTCATAATCCATCTTAATTTATAAACAAAACGCCTTGAAAAAGAGTTGAATGCCATTATCATTTTGAAGCATAAATGATACATGGTTCTGTCTCATTTTCAAGGCGCTTTATGTATGTTTAACTCCTATTCGTATCTAAAGGCTCAGTAATGCACTATATCTAAAACTTATATAGTCATACCCTTGGTTTTGATACATCGTCTTCACAGTATCTTCACTATCGGCAACTAATATCACATTTCGAGATCCTGCGATTTTCCCAATTGCTGCTTGCATCCGGGTCCCAATTCCCTGACGTTGAAATTCAGGCTTCACGGCGAAACCATCAATTTCAACAGTTTGATCTGTTTCAATAAGATTCACGATACCGACAGGTTGTTCATGTTCATAAGCAGTGTAGTAATGAATATTTGTATGTCGCTCAATATTTTGAAGCATGTGATCGTTAGTTGATTGTACATAATCTTCACCAAACTCTAAACTCATCGGATTAAAAATAGAAAAGTAATCCGAAATCGTTGCATTAGTCATACGTTTAAGTGTTATAGATTGATGGGTTAAATGTTGTAAATCTTTCCCAGCAATTTTATACAACTCGACACATCCTAATTGGAAATCTTTCCCACGTAAAAATCGCATCATCTCCACATTCGGCTTAATATTTTCTGGAAAATCAAATTGAAGATGTGATGCGCCATATTTACGATGTGCCGCTTCTTGTGAAATCATATCATTTTGAAAAGTTAAAACGTCTGGCATTTGATGGTACATCCATTTATTACCATCGTAGGATAAGGGATGAGATGGTGTTTGATGTACTGTATACCTTTCATTCATTTCTATATATTGACTGTCTACATAGATATCAGCCATCGCAACCATCTTATCTCCTCCTTATCTTAATCCATAAATGATCTCATCATTCTTAATGTTACAGGATTTTTGATTAAAGCTACAGCAATAACCGATGCGATAATTGCTTTAATAATATCACCTGGTAAAAATGATGCAGATAGTGCTAATGCTTGTGGAATTGGCATATGGATAATGAGCCCCATTACAATTGCACCTACAGCATCTAATAATAATACACCAAAGATTAAAATTGTAATAAATATACGTTTAAAATCTAAATATTCAAATTGACGGTCTCTCATCCATCCAATCAGAAAAGCTGTAATTGGATACATGATTAAATAACCTACAGTTGGTCCGAAAAATACACCGTATCCGCCACGTCCGCCTGATAAAATTGGTGCACCAATTAATACAAGTAATAAAAATACGATGACACTTAAAAATCCATACTTACGTCCAAGTAAAATACCAGCTAGAAATATACCAACATTTTGAACAACAATTGGTACCGGAATAAATGGTAACGGTACAGACGGTATTAAACCTAAAATTGCAATAATTGCAGTCATTAAAGCAGTATAAACTAAATTTCGAGCTTTCAAAATAGAATCCCCCTAAAACATATATCAATATTAAGATGTGAAAAAGATTTCCATTTGATTATTATAGCTCATTGTAAACTTATTATCCATATTAATTTACAATCTGCTGACTGCTCCAATTAATGCTGCATCATTATTTAACCTAGCACAACGAACCGTAGCGTGACCGTAACCACTTGGTAAATAGTTACCGAGATTCGGTACAATATACTGTAGCAATCGTTCTTGTTGTGCCGATATACCTCCACCAATAATGATTTCACTCGGGTCATACATCAGTTGAACTTGCGCTATACCTCTTGCAACCTCATCGCCCCAATTTATCAATAGACGTTGTGCTTTTTCATTGCCGGTTTCTGCTTCCTCAAATAATAAGGGAATATCCTTATGTGAGTAAGATTGTGTTTCTAAATAGTGTTTCAATGCACGGGTTGACGCACGATGTTCAAAATCAGTACCAGTTTCCGGATCGTATAATAAATATCCAATTTGATTTGGACGATGTCTTGCACCTGATAATAATCCAAAGTCTTTGTGATAAAAGCTCCCACCAATTCCTGTTCCTAATGTTAAACAAAAGATACTATCAGGAAAGTTTTCATACTGTGTTAATTCTCCTAATAATGCAGCGTCCACATCATTATACACATGTAGTTGCTGCACTTTATTTTTTAAATACGTTTCAAAATTTGTTCCAGTATAATTCAAAATATTAGGATTCGCATAAGCAATCTTTTTTTGTGCTTGATTGACCGCGCCTGCTGTAGAAATACCTACATGTATATCTGTGGTTTGGTATGCTTCAGATAACACTTCCAATCGTTGGATAACTGTTTTCACAATAGCTTGATTTTCATTCTTAGGTGTGGGGACTTTATCGTACATTTCAAGTTCACCATGGCTTACAACTGCCGACTTTATCTCTGTCCCTCCGATATCAAATGCGATTTTAATCATAACGTTGTTCTCCCTTCATTAGATGTTGTGTTAATAACATTTTCGCTTGTCTAAAATCATTGTGCGCTAATGCATCATATATCGCTTGATGCTCTTTAATACTCACTTGGTTTTCTGCTTTCGTCGTGACTATAGTATGACGATAAAAATAAGCTTGTACGACTGCACTCATTTGTTGAAATAGTGTTGAATGCACAGATTCAAGAATACTCTGATGGAAATTTTGATCTTGTTGGGCATTAAAAGCATTGACGTCATCAACTAAAGCCGACTTAATTTTGTCAATTGGCAATTGATGTTGTTCAATGATATCAATCGCAGCAAGTTCAAACGTTAATCTCAACATTAAAAGATCACGAATGTCACCTTCAGCCACTTGAAAACTAAATAAAAACCCATCAATCAATGGTGTAATGTCATGCGCTTTCACAAGTGTCCCTTTTCCTTGAACACTTTCTGTAACACCAGTATTTTCCAGATAACTCAATGCCTCCCGTACTACCGATCGACTGACTTGGTAATCTTCTGCGAGTTGTCTTTCAGTTGGTAATTTATCTCCTACTTTTAGGCGATGGTCTAAAATATATTGCTTTAACTGTTCTACCATCATTTGTTTTAGCCCCATCACTTTATCACGATTTTTCTCTTTCAATTGTAACAACCCTTTTTCACAAAATTTTGCTATAAGTGTATCACAAAGTAATCATAATGAAATACTTTTATAACGTCATGCACTCTCTTTATTGATAATGTTTATAAAAACGTCACAGTTCTATGTAATTAAGGATTGACGCTATAAATGTTAACGCTTACAATATAATTATAAATTGGTCAGACCAATATTACAACATACTGGAGGTCTAAAAAGTGAGAGACGAATTAAAAGGATTATATGCAGCGCTTCTTGTCCCTTTTGATGATGAAGGACAAATTATGGAAAATAGCTTGCGTCAAATCATCCGTAATGCGATTGATGTCCAAAATATTGATGGTTTGTATGTCAATGGTAGTTCTGGTGAAAACTTTTTAATGAATACTGAACAGAAAAAAGAAGTATTTCGTATTACAAAAGATGAAGTACAATCAGATGTTAAACTTATCGCGCAGGTAGGTTCTCTTGATTTAAATGAAGCCATTGAACTTGGACAATATGCTACTGAATTAGGTTATGATAGTTTATCTGCTGTGACACCATTTTACTATCCTTTCACATTTGAAGAGATTCGCGATTACTATAATGCGATTATCGATGCTACGGGAAATGACATGATTATTTATTCAATTCCAGGTTTAACAGGTGTCAATATTTCAATTGAACAATTTAAAACGCTATTTGAAAACGACAAAATTATTGGTGTTAAATACACAGCACCTGACTTTTTCTTATTAGAACGTTTACGTCAAGCGTTCCCAAATCATTTAATCTTTTCAGGTTTTGATGAAATGCTCGTTCAAGCTGCTATTTCTGGGGTAGATGGTGCAATTGGTTCAACTTATAATATTAACGGTCAACGTGCACGAACAATCTTTGAATCTGCAAAGCAAGGCAATATACAACATGCATATGAAATTCAACATGAATCAAATGACATTATTGAAACTGTTTTAAAAATGGGACTCTATCCAACATTAAAAGCAGTTTTAACTGAAAAAGGGATTGATACTGGTCAACCTAAAGCACCATTCCATCCTTTTAATGAAACATATCGAGAAGCATTAAAAGATTTAATTAAGCAATATCAATTATAATTTCGATTTTCGCGAAGACAACAGGAGCATTGACTCATTTCATACCATTCATCTTCTCTAGTTAACCCTGTTGTCTTCCGTACTTACACTATATTTTGGAAGCGTTTTCTTCATTTGGGAATCAACATATTAGGGGGAATTAATTATGGAATCTGTAGGGTTTGGTTTTTGGAACTGGATCGCTTTAATTTTATACTTATTGCTAATGTTAGGGATTGGCGCTTTTTTCACAAAACGTGCGGGTCAAGATGCCAATAGCTTCTTTACAGGAGGCGGTCGCTTACCGTCATGGATTGTTGGCTTTTCAATTTATGCAACAACTTTAAGTGCGATTACATTTATGTCAACACCAGAAAAATCGTTTTTAACGGATTGGTCTTATATTGCAGGAAATATCGCAATTGTCGCGATTATTCCATTGTTAATTCATTTTTATATTCCGTTTTTTAAAAAATTACGTGTCACATCAGCCTATGAATATTTAGAAGCTCGATTCAATCCAGCCGTACGTGTGATTGGATCGCTGTTATTCATTTTATTCCATATTGGGCGTATTGCTATTGTCATTTATTTACCAACACTTGCGATTACAGCGGTATCAGATATTAATCCATACATTGTCGCAAGTTTAGTAGGTATTTTATGTATTGTTTATACATTTTTAGGTGGTTTTGAAGGTGTAGTATGGAGTGACTTTATTCAGGGTATTATATTACTAGGTGGCGCACTCGTGATTATCATTATGGGTATTACACATATTGATGGCGGCCTTTCAACAGTTGTGCACGATGCCGTACAAAATCAAAAACTGATCAGTGCAGATAACTGGAAAATCAATGCTGCTGCTGCTGCGATTCCAATTATTTTTATTGGTAGTGTCTTTAACAACTTGCAACAATATACATCAAGTCAAGATGTAGTTCAACGTTACCAAGCGTCTGACTCAATTAAAGAAACCTCTCAATCTATTTGGACAAATGGTGTGTTAGCCTTAATATCTGCACCGCTATTCTATGGTATGGGTACTGTATTATTCGTATTTTATGCTCAACATACACAATTACCTGAAGATTTTAATACGTCATCTATTGTACCTTATTTTATTTTAACGGAAATGCCACCGTTCATCGCCGGCTTATTGATTGCTGCTATATTCGCTGCAGCACAGTCAACAATTTCATCGAGTCTTAACTCAATTGCCGCATGTATTTCTGTGGATATTAAACAACGCTTTTTTGGTAAGCAAGATGAAAAAGCTGAGGTGCGTTTTGCACGTCTTGTTACCATCGTTATTGGAATCGTTGGTATGTTGGCATCACTGTACTTGATTGCTGCAGACTCTAGTGATGTTTGGGATCTTTTCTTACTGATTACTGGTTTATTCGGTGTTCCAATTGCGGGTATTTTTGCAGTAGGTATTTTCACAAAACGTACACATGGTATTGGTGTTATCATCGGTATTTTAGTAGCTGTTATCGCAAGTTATTTCTTACAAGGTGTTGGCGGTGCTGGTTCACCATTCTATACATCAATAATTGCCTTTATGATTGCCTTTATCGTTGCGTATATTTCAAGTCTTATCATTCCATCACCACGTAAAAATATTACAGGTTTAACTATCTTTGATAAGCACGCAGAATCTGTTTACAGACGCGAGTATTAATTTTGAACTGAGACAAAATAAAAAACCCGTTAGAATCGCTTTAAGAAGTACTTATTCTAACGGGTTTTAATATAAATGAATCATTCACTTGTACTTAATATCATGTTCTTTAGGTAGCGTACGTACCCATGTAAACAATACAATCGTTTGAAGGATGACCATAATGATTAATCCCACACGTACCATCGTAATATCTACCATAAAAATCGAAAATCCTACAACGATATACAAACTAATCAACAATTGTATTTTCTTTCGCATCGTATAGCCTCTATATTTACGAAAATCTTCAACATACGCACGATAAATAGAAGTTTGAACTAACCAGTCGTGAAAACGGTCAGAACTTTTCGCAAAACATAAAACAGCGACTAATAAGAAAGGAGTTGTAGGTAATAATGGTAAGACCGCTCCTAAAAAACCTAATAATGTAAATATGGCACCGATGCCAATTAAAATATAACGCATTTTGATAACGCCCTTTTATGTCTAATAATGACTCTATTATAAAGAGCACGTTATAATCTTTCAATCCTCCAAACTGACGATATTATTGTAATGTTTGACGTGCTATTGTTGTATACGCCATGTCTTCCATTGGTGGATTGTGTAACCCTGCGCGCATATCTCGATAGTAAAGTTGCAATGGACGATTCATTTCAAGACTTTTCGCACCCACAATACGCATTGCAAGGTCCACAACGTCTAATCCCTCATTCATCACAACAACTTTACTTGCAGATGTTTCATTTGAAATGGATTCATCATTTAAATGTTGGTATGCTTTTGCGGTACTCCATAATAAATGTCTTGCTGTTAAAAGTTTCGTTTCCATTTTACCTATATTTTGTTGTACAACCGGTAACTCACCAATTGTTCCCTCAATACTATTTGGACTATAGCTTTTCGCAAAATCAATCGCATAGTCTCTTGCCGCTTGTGCAATACCTAAATACGCACTTGGAATATGAAGTATCCAACCGTTTTGATAAGGTTTACCTTCACCTTTAATTTCTACTAAATATTTTTGATGTACACGTACATTATTTAAAATAAGATCATGACTTTCTGTTGCTCGCATCCCCATCATATCCCAGTTATCTGCTATTTCTAAGCCTTCAATATCAGTAGGCATATAGAAGAATCCAACTTTCTCACGTTCAGGTATATATGCTGCAACAATGACATGCGTTAAACCTCGACTCATAGATGTGAAAGTTTTAACACCATTAATCACGTAGTATTCACCATCGAGTTTCACATTCGTACTAGGACGACCACCACGAGTAGGACTGCCAGTTTCGGCTTCACTCACTGCACGATTGATGAGCGCCCCTTGCTTCACAGCCTCAGCAAACTCATCTAAAACATCTTGTGGCCAGTTATTCTTTTCAAACAGTTCGCCAACTAATCCCATATGCCAACCAATCGATAATGCTGTTGCACCATCAATTGACCCAAGTACACTCTGTAAAATAACCATATCCTCAATTGTCGCGCCTTGGCCCCCGTAAGCTTTCGGTAAAGTGAGTTGCGTATATCCTGAATCCACAAGCCATTGAATATTTTCGTAAGGAAAACGTGCATTTTGATCGTTAGAGCTCGCAAAATCTTCGAACGCTTTGCGCTTTCCTTCAAGCTTTTCAATCCATTCACGTTGAAAATCAGATTGAATTAATACAGATTTCATAATTAATTCCTCCAAGATTTATTATTTCTTAGCTTCTCACTCAACATTATAATACAAATTACTCTATATACCTAGGGTCATATTATATTGTCCTGAATTTGTCTTAAATAACCATTTTTAAACAACACAAAAGATTAAGATACAATTAAAGAGCAATACAAAAAGACTAGAGTCGTATGAATTAACATTCACGTAGCACTAAATGTTAAATCAGCTGACTTCTAGCCTTGATTTAGATTAAAATATAATGAATTTGGATAAATCGCCCCATAAGGACCGATTTGGTGTAATCGTACGATACTTATAGTTTATATGTTTGTATGCGATCGAGTTTATCCTAAAACAGCGCTTCAATTTCAGTAAATAACTGATCAATCATTTGATGTTGTTCTTCTGAAACTTCAATTAACACTGTTCGCTCATCTTTCTCATTACGACGCTTAGATAAATAATTGTATTCTTTAAGCTTTTGAACCGCTTTTGTAATGTAATAAGGCTTAAATTGAGAAGCCGTAATGATATCTTTGACGTTATAACACGGTAATTTGTGTTCATGAATATAATTTAAGATAAACAATTCTTCATAATTAAGGCCATATTGTTTTTTTAAATTTGCATATAATGTCTTACTGGTATGACTGATTTGAATAAATTCCTTCATATTTTTAAAAGCATACTTTTCCATAATTATTACACCTCTAATGTTGCATATCCAAGATGATTAGTTATATCGTTATAATCGGTACCCAACTAGATTAACTTGGAAACTTAATTTAATTACAATTATAATTTTAAACGTTATGTGTGGAATTTTCAAACCCTTTTTACACAAAATGTCAGAAATTTTGCATCATATCTTAATGTGCTTAAAATGTAATTAAATTTTCTCCTTTTATAACGATATATTCACTTTTTACACTTGATTTATTAATTTTATAGTATGATTTCTCAAAAATATAGGAATACTAAACGTACCGTAATTTAATAGTTATTTTTAGACGTAAAAAAAGCCCTTCAAAGTTTAGAACTTTGTAAGGACTTTATCATCACTTCAAATATTCAATTATTTTTTACGAGAAGTGAACGTATCAGCTAAGCTTAAACCAGCTAATGTTAATACGTCAATAGCGTGTTGAGCGCCTTCTTTACCGTGACCAGCTCTGAAGTGGCTAGTGATCGCACCAACCATAACAGCTAAAGTGATGATTGAAGCTGCTTGAGCAAAACGTTTATTGAAGATACTAAGCACCATGAAAAGTGCAGCTGCACCTTCTGCTGCACCAACGATTGGTACAAGTTCTTTAGGTAAGTCGAAGCCTTCAAAAGCATCTTTCATACCTTGGTCATTTTGTAATTTTGGTTTTGCTGCGTTGAATAATTCTTTTGCAACTTTAAGGTTTCCTGCATAACTAAAAATCATTGTAATCTCTCCTTGATATTATTTATTTTGAAAATATTCATCCACAATAGGCTTTACCCGTTCACCTAATAGTTTAATCGAGTTCATAATATATTCATGTGGAATAGACCCTACCGGTAAGTGTAACATGAAACGTGTTAATCCTAATGCTTCTACTGTATCAATTATTTTTTGTGCTACAGTTTCAGGACTACCAACATACATCGCGCCTGCTGGTCCAATTTCACGTTGGAAATGTTCAACTGAAAATGGTGGCCAACCACGCTCTTTCGCAAGTTTGTTATGACTTGCTTCTACTGAAGGATAAAATTCACGTTGCGCTTGTTCATCAGTTTCTGCAATATATCCCCACGAGTGTGTAGCAACTTGTAAATCTTCAGCTTTATAGCCATTTGATTCAGCAATTGCCCGATACATTGCAATATTTCGAGAGAAGCGTTTCGGATCTCCACCAATAATAGCATAAGTGATTGGTAAACCTAGTGAACCTGCTTTTAATGAAGATTCTGGCGTACCTCCAGTAGCAAGCCAAATCGGTAATTCTTTTTGTACAGCTCTAGGATATACACCGCGACCATCAATATTCGGCGTCAAGCTACCTTCCCAGTTTACAATTGTATTTTGATTAATTTTCATTAATAACTCTAACTTCTCATCATACAATTGATCATAGTCATTAAGATTATATCCAAACAATGGGAAAGATTCAATAAACGAACCGCGTCCCGCCATAATTTCAGCACGTCCATTAGACAATGCATCTAAGGTCGCAAATTGTTGATACACACGAATTGGATCATCTGAAGATAATACTGTAACCGCAGACGATAATTTTATATTTTTTGTTAATGGCGCTGCAGCTGCAAGTACTGTTGCTGGATTAGATACTGCATAGTCTGGACGATGATGTTCACCAAGACCATAAACATCTAAACCAACCTCATCAGCCAACTTGATCTCTTCAACAACATTTCGAATACGTTCATCACTTGGTATTGCTGGAAATTGTCCTTCTTCAGTATTAATCTTCTGATTATCAGCAAAAGAAGTTAATCCAATTTCAACTTTCATAAACTCACCTCTCTCTTCTTCAGTATAAAAATTATATCATCATTATAAACACACTCAAAACCAAAGTCAACAAAAAAGATTATCCAGACATTAACCCTCAAAACACCATTTATCAACAAGGTCATTGAGGAAGCGGTTAGGGTTCAAGCAGAATGGAATAATGCGCAAAAATTGGTTTTTAATTTTAGCGCATTATGAAATTCTGTCGAGAATCCTGCTTCCGAAATGCCGTCTATCAACAAGGTCATTGAGAGAGCGCTTTGAATTTTAAAGAATCACTTCATATGGAGTCTCTTATCTAAAGGTTACTAACCACATTAAGCCTCCAGATGTTAGTGGTTCTTACAAATGCGTCCAAGCGCATTTGTTCATTATTTTCCATTCCATATGGCAATAGGTTAGAATGTATGGATGTTATTGAGTGACATTCTAACCTATCCTATATAGCCTACTATAGCCTACGCTTTTAACGAATTTTTACTTTTGAATATGCGATTCAACATAAGAAATAAAGGCGTCAATATCACCCTTTTTAATATTTTTCATCGCAACTTGACCGACTTCGAATCCCATTAAAAGTTGATCATTTTCATATTTAACATGACTAATTTCATTATATGGGATATTTCGATAATAAAATTGACCATTCATGTCAACATTCATAATTAAGCGTTCATTTGTCGCAACATATGCGCCTTCAAATTCGCTTTGACCTTGTACTTCATATTCTATGATACCAAGTACAGAAGGGCCTTGTTTTTCAGTTGGAAATAAATCATTAGGATTGACTTTATCTAATATCATCTTCATTCTCCTATCTAACTAAAGTTACTTCAATTATAACAGTGACATTCTAAAATTCTAATAATCCTTCTTGAAAATGCCAAGAAATATTTTTTCATAAACATTACAGTTTTGTAACAAAAGATAACATCAGCTTAAACTTTTTTAAGATGACAACTCTTTAAATGTGATGATATCAATACATTCACTTAATACGCTCTTGAAACATTTAAATAGCCTAAATTAGCTAAACATTACAAATTAAAAAAGCCCTATACAACAGGAACCCTTTTTGATAAAGTTAAACACGTTGCAGATAACAAATCATTTTCTAGAAATCAAGCGGATGTATGCCGAAGAGTTAAAATACACATTTAGTTCCTTTTTTACTTCTTTTAACTTAACTAAATGAATCATCTATATACATCCTTATCAATTATAAAAATCGTTTAATTACAGGAGGACTTTTTATTATGAAGAAAATCGTTGCTACAACATCAATTGCTACAGCTGGTTTAGCTGCTTTAACACTTGCACAAGGACACGAAGCAGATGCTGCGGAATATAATGGTTATAATCCACAAGACCCAACATCATATAGCTACACTTATACAATTGACCAAAATGGTAACTATCACTTTGATTGGCAAGGTAATTGGTCTCCAGAATATTTTAACGGTGGTAGCACTGGTCAGTACTACACAACTTCAAATAATTCATCTAACTATGTAGCTCAACCAACTTATAATGGTTACTCAAGCTACTCAAATACAGCTAATGCTTACCAAGCACCAAGCATGGCTGCACCACAATATACAACAACTACGACTACAACTACAACAACTACTACTTCAGGTTACCGTTCAGTATCTAACGGTGCTAGCGGTGTAAACTTATACACTTCAGGTCAATGTACTTACTACGTATTCGATCGCGTAGGTGGTACTATTGGTTCAACTTGGGGTAACGCAAATAACTGGGCAAATGCAGCTGCAAGCGCTGGTTACACTGTAAATAATCGTCCATCAGCTGGTGCGATTATGCAATCTTCAGCTGGTGCATTCGGTCACGTTGCATATGTTGAATCTGTAAATGGTGATGGTTCAATCACAGTTTCAGAAATGAACTACGGTTATGGCCCAGGTGTTGTAACTACACGTACACTTTCAGCTGGACAAGCTGCTGGTTATAACTTCATTCACTAATAATAAAGAGATATAAAAACGAGTTGAGGTATTCAACTCGTTTTTTTGTTATACTTCAACTTACATAATGACTTTAAGAAACCATATCAAAATGTATAAGCGATTGTTAACCAATAACCAAAAGCAAACAAATAAAGCAATGGTAAGTTTTCCATATTTTTTTGCCTAATTTGCTTAGCTAAAACATGTACCCCTACTGCAAATAATATAGCAGTTAATACAAAACGTACGATAATCATCATCGATAAATTGAAGCTAGGGTCAAACTGAGTTAAACGTGTTAATATTAAGATTGCAGTTAATACCATTATGATAATCGTATAAATCACTGTATCTTTACCACGATGAAGATGAGAATAAACCCAAGCTACAATAAGACTAAAGCTTGTAATTAACGCGATTTCATGAATACTTTCGATGATATGATTGCCATCTATACCATTTAAAAGTAGAGCAATTCCATACATTAGAACACTTACGAATAGCGTTACAATCGCTACTATCTTAGATTGGTCATAACTTTGAGTCAATAATCGATGTAAGCCATAACACAAGAGTCCAGACGCAATACATACAATAATATAAAAGATGAAATCACCTCATTTCTATTTAGTATATCCGTTCTAAAGTTTTTTAAAACAAAAGTATACGTGTAAAATTATTAAGGTCGAGACAAACACATGAAGTGTGCCCCGACCTTAACAACTTATGTCTATAATTATTTTGTTGCTTGTACTGTTTTATCTTTCTTTTTAATGCCGATTCCTGTAAATCCATAAAATATTGCAATCATTAAACAGATATAACATGGAATGGCCCATAGGAAAAATGAACCTACACCTACACCCAGTTGTTGCGAATAATAAATACCAGATGTCCCCCATGGAATAAGTGGAATGACCATTGTACCTGCATCTTCTAACGTACGTGATAAGTTGACACGATCTAAATTCATCTTATCGTACATTTCCATCAGTAAAATACCAACCATGATAATGACAACAGAAGCAACACCTGCTGCTAAAACCATAATTAATCCACCTATAACCGTTGCAAGTATTAATTGGCCTTGCGTTTTAATGTTTTTAGCAATACTATGTAGTAACACGTCTAAACAACCTGCTTTTTCCACAATCCCTGCAAATGCATAACCACAAAAGATTGTTACTATAATTTGTGTCATACTCATAATACCGCCCTGTTCAACTAGAGATAAGGCTTTATCTGATACACCTTGAATACGATTTCCCATCATATCAGAAGTAAATCCATCAAAAGTCGCTATAAAACCATCTTTAAGCGCAAAACCATTCACAAGCCAACCGACTAAAATGGCAGAAACGCTAGAAATGAGCATTGATGGGACTGTAGAAATTTTCATTAATAAACAAACTATAATCACAATCATTGGAACCCAGACAAAAAAGCCAATGTGATACATCGATTCAATATCTTTAAGCATCGTTTGAATATTTTTAGTACTTACATTTGCTCCAAACCCGCGAGAAGCAAAGTGCCAAATCATCAAACCAATAATTGATGCGGGCACAGTTGTATAAACCATGTGTCGAATATGACTGAAGATATTCACTCTCGTCACTAACGCCGCTAAATTTGTCGTGTCTGAAAGAGGTGACATTTTATCCCCAAAAACTGCACCTGAAATAATTGCACCAGCTGCCATCCCTGCTGGAATATCCATTTGTAATCCAATGGCCATCAACGCGATCCCCGCTGTTGAGGCAGAACCCCATGCTGTACCTGTTGCCACTGAACATATAGCAGAAATTAAAAATGCTGAAACTAAAAAGTAGTTAGGACTTAAAAATTTAAGTCCATAATAAATCAATGCAGGAACGGTTCCTGAATACATCCAAGATCCAACTATAATCCCTACTGATAAAATAATAAAAATTGCCGGCATTGCTGTAGATAATCTATCTGTGATGCCTTCCTCTAAATCTTCCCAACGCAAACCTACGCGCCACGCTATCCATGACGCATAAGCTGCTGAAATAATTAATAAAGGTTGTACAGGTATTTCAAATACAATAAACCCAATACATACTACGAACATCATCACAACAATAGTAGAAATAGATTCTAATAATGTCGGCTGTCTCTTCATACACAACACTCTCCCCTTTTAATTAATAACCTCTAAAGTGATTAATATGAAATGAGTCCTACATTTTCACGACCTAAATAATCAATGGTTAACCCTTCGTTAAAGAAGTCTCGCTCTAAAATTGTAGATGCAATCACAATGATGGCATCGATATTTGGTGTTGGTACGCCAATCTCTTTACCTAAACTAGACCATAATACAAGTCCATATGCAATATCCTCTGTCAAATAACGGTTGTTGACTTTATTCGGTCCTGGAATTCTTGAAAATACTGGACTATGGTTAAAGATTTTATTAAGTGGTTCGTCTTCCATTTCACGCTCTAAATAACCACGTTCAATACGTGCTTCTTTAGCTGTTTCTAATTCAAAGCCTAATTTACGTCCTAGAGATAAACGCTCCATCTCAACAGCATGTAACAATCTTACTGTATGTTTTGTTATGCCTTCTTTGTATAACGCAAAATCATGGCTATAATCGATACGTCCCACATTTAATAATGTTGGTCCTGGATGTACTTCAGGATTCCCATTTTCAAGATTAGTACGCCATAAACTTTCCTCTTTAACAATATATGGGTAAATTTTTTCAATTTTATCAAAAGCAGGTACTAAGTCTTTTTCATCTAATGTTGAGAAATAGACTTTACGTACTTTTAATGATAAATCAACCGTTGCTGTCTCAAAATCAACACGCGTTCCATATGTTAATGTATTTGCTTCTGCAAAAACAGGTCGTGTTGTAATCTTATATTCATCTAAAACTTTAATAAAGCGTGCTGACCCCATTGCAGCTGCCATATTAAAGAAAATAATTTGTTCATCATTAATATATGAAGCCATTAATTCGGCATAGTATTCAATAAATGATGAAGGTATAACGAGCATAATCACTTCTGCATCTTTAATAACATCTTCCATGTTATCACTAATATTTGTGAATTTAACAAAGCTTTCTTGTCCTTCATTGTTATAATTAAATCCACCTTTTTCAAGTGCTGTATTAAATTTATCAATAGATTGATTGCGACAATACAGTTTTACATCATGTCCTTGATCTACCATATCTACGGCTGCTGTAACAGCTCCATTCCCTGATCCGACAACTGCAATTTTCATAATTAACCCTTCTTTCTTCTCTTTTTTATTGTGACTCATGAAGATATTAACAAAACAACCCTCAAAAGAAAACAAAATTTTGATATTTTTTGATACCTTTTATTAAATTGTACCCTAACTCTAAATATTTAATTACTTGTAATCTTATAAGCCTCTTGATTTAATGTAATTATACAAATCAATTTAAATTATAGGAGGAAACGGTATGTCTTATCATCATCCTGATGGTCGAAATTACGACGAAGTCACTCAAAATGTTAGCGAAAACGAAAGACTCATGGCCCTTTTAATCTATGTAACTTCTTTTTTTACAGCGCTCATTGCACCGCTTATCATTTGGTTATTAAATAGAGAAGAGTCTCATTTTGTAGATATAACTGGAAAAAATTATTTAAACTTCTTTATCTCTTATTTTATCTGGATTTCGATATCAACTGCTTTAATGATTGTGTTAATTGGTTTTATTACAACACCTATTCTTGCTATTATGTCTTTTATTTTCCATATTATAGGTATTATTAAAGCGTATAATGGTGAACACTATTTACCACCGTTATCAATACGATTTTTCCGTTAATAAATATTACAGTCGTTGTCATATTTCAACATTTATAACAACATATTTCGTGTGTCTAATGGTGCAACGACAGATTTCTTCCGCTTGTCATAAAATTACAACATGACAAGCGGCTTTTTTATTTTCATTACAAAGTCGTAACATTACACACAAAGGGTTAATTTTTTGCTATTGTATGCCTTGTCGATGTAAAACATCAAAAAATAAAAATACAATTACTTAATTCAAATATAAATTTCATATTTACAGGAGGACTTTGTAATGCTAAAAAAATTAACAACATTAACTACAGTATCAGCTGGGCTTGGTGCAGCTGCAGTTGGATTAAATCATGACGCGGACGCTGCTGAAGGACAATATAACTATTCATACCAATATCAATATAATACAAATGCTGAAGGAAATATGGATTACACATACCAATCACAAAGTAATCAAACATATTCTAATGACAACTATACAACAACAACATCAACAGCTACACAATCAACTGGAACTTCTCAATTAGGTAACTTATACACTGCTGGTCAATGTACTTGGTATGTTTACGACAAAGTAGGTGGTCAAATCGGCTCAACTTGGGGTAATGCTAATCAATGGGACGATGCAGCAAGAGCAGCAGGTTATACTGTAAACCAAACACCTGAAGCTGGTGCGATTTTACAATCAGACCTAGGTGGATTCGGTCACGTTGCTTATGTTGAATCTGTAAATAATGACGGCTCTATTACTGTTTCTGAAATGAACTATAACGGTGGACCATTTAGCGTAAGTGAACGTACAATTTCAAGTGCTGAAGCAAGCTCATATAATTATATCCACTTAAAATAAATATATTTAAACTCAGTCTAGAAACGCATAAAACTATCACAAATCTTAAAATGATAGTAATATCTTGTGTTTCTAGGCTTTTTTGTGCGTTTATGTTTATCCTTATAGTTTCATATTTTATACTAATATCATTAGTATTTTTAAAAAGGAGCGATAATCATGCAATGGTTGAAAGTTTTTGTTGCTGGTATCGTTGAAGTATTTTGGGTCATTGGCATTACACATTCTACCCATTGGTATCAATGGCTACTGACATTGCTCTGTATTGGTTTTAGTTTCTGGATGATGCTTTCTGCTTCAAAATATTTACCAGTAGGAACCGTTTATGCTGTGTTCGTTGGCATCGGTACACTCGGAACTGTCATTACAGGTATGTTATTCTTTAGTGAACCAGCAAGTATTATGAAGATTATTTTTATTTTAGGCCTAGTGGTTGGGGTCATTGGATTAAAATTAACATCTAACGAAGAAGGTGCATCATAATGTCATGGTTAAGTTTGATATTTGCTGGCTCTTTTGAAGTTTTAGGGGTCTATTGGTTAAATCAATACGCAATTAAAGTTCAAAAACGCTTTATTATACTGCTTGCAATTACTTTCGCATTGAGCTTATGGTTTTTATCTATTTCGATGCGCACGATCCCAATGGGGACTGCTTATGCGGTTTGGACAGGAATCGGTACTGTCGGTGGAACTGTGTTAGGCATGATAGCCTATCATGAATCTAAACATTTTTTACGTATCTTTTTTATTTTTCTAATTATAGTTTCAGCAATTGGTTTAAAGTTAATTGCGTAAGGTACGTTTTCTTGAGTTTTAGAAAAGGGTTTCATATACTTAAAAAGAAAGGTGGAATGTACGATGAAAAAAGTATTTGTAGCAGGTCCAATTCCTGAATCTGGGCTTAAAAAATTAAAAGAACACTTTGAAGTGGATATGTATGAAGGTCAAGGCATCATTGATAAAGAAACGCTAAAAGAATCTGTTAAAGATGCGTTCGGTCTTGTAAGTCTTTTATCAACAAATGTAGACAAAGAAGTGATTGATAGTGCTGAGAATTTAGAGTTTATCGCTAACTATGGTGCTGGCTTTAATAATGTCGATATTGACTATGCACGCTCTAAAAATATCGATGTAAGTAATACTCCAAAAGCTTCAACTAATGCTACAGCAGAATTAACGATGGGTATTTTACTTGCCGTTGCACGTCGCATTCCTGAAGGTGATCAATTAATGCGTCATGAAGGGTTTGACGGTTGGGCACCTTTATTCTTCCGAGGTCGTGAAGTTTCTGGAAAAACGATTGGTATCGTTGGACTTGGTGAAATTGGTAGTGCCGTTGCACGTCGCGCAAAAGCGTTTGATATGGAGATTCTTTACACGGGTCCACATCGTAAAGAAGATAAAGAAAAAGAAATTGGGGCACGTTACGTTGATCTAGAAACGTTACTCAAAGAAGCTGACTTTGTTACGTTAAACGCAGCTTATAATAAAGACATGGAACATATGATTGATACGCCACAATTAGAATTAATGAAACCTACAGCCTATTTAATTAATGCGTCTCGTGGACCTATTGTTCATGAAAAAGCATTACTTGAAGCATTAAAAAATAAAACAATTGAAGGGGCAGCACTTGATGTTTACGAATTTGAGCCTGAAATTACTGAAGGCTTAAAATCATTAGATAATGTCGTTATCACACCTCATATCGGTAACGCAACATTTGAAGCACGTGATATGATGGCGGATATCGTAGCCTCAAACCTGATTAAAAAAGCAAATGGCGAAACACCAGACTATATCGTTAATTAAGTTATAACAAATATGCGGTTAGAACTTTATTTATGAGTTCTAACCGCATATTTTTATACTTTTTTAGATTTAAACAGAAATGTCGTTTGCCTTCTCATGACGCGTTCTGGCATACGTTTGAGCAATGCATTGCGCATTTTAATACTGATAGGACGATCTTTTTGAGCCATTTTACCAATCTTACGGGAGCGCTTAATCACCTTTTTAGTATGTTTCACACGTAAACGATTATATCGTTTGAGCGCATCAGAACGTGTATCGTACTTTTGAAGTACATTAGCAAGTACAATAGCATCCTCCATGGCCTGCGTTGCACCTTGTCCCATATTAGGGGTTGTTGTATGTGCCGCATCACCTAATAATACGACACGGTCTGCTTCAGTGAATGTTGTTAGTGGTTTCATATCATAAATATCATGATGTAGAATTTCTGTTTCAGGTTGCTCATCAAGCACTTTTCGAACCGCTTCAGGATAATGATTAAAGTACGCTTGCAAATATGGTTTATTAAACCCTTTAAACTTTGGATCATTTGCTTTAGCATTCATCGTCGCAAACCAATACGCTTGCCCGTTTAATAAGCTCACAATACCAAAACGACCTTTTTCTCCCCAATATTCATCTGCAACATGAGGCATTTGTTCCATTCCGTCTACAATACCTCGAAAACAAGTATAGCCTTGATAATTCACTTTTGACTTAGGGAAAATTGCTTGTCTAACATTGGAATGTACGCCATCTGCGCCAATGACAAGATCAAACGCTCGTGTTTCATGATTTGTAAATGTTAATAGAACGTGCTCTTCTTTAATCTCTACGTATTTAACTTCATGATTCAATTGAATGATGTGTTCAGGCACATAACTCGCAATAATATCTAATAACGTTTGACGTTTTAATGTTACGTTAGTAGTCTCTATAGAAAAACCCATCTCTGCTAATTGATGTCCTTTTTGATCATAAATATTGAGTCTTTCTAAAATTTGTCCTGCATTTTTAATGCCTTTAGCTAAATCATGCTGACCTAACTTATTAAGGACATTACCACCGATACCAATGCCAGCGCCCACTTCACTTAATTCGGCCTTCTTCTCAAAAACTTCTATTTGGTGACCTTGTTCATTAAGCATGGCTGCAGCAGTAAGTCCACCAATTCCTGCACCTACAATTCCAATTTTCATACATTCACCTCATTTAAGTTGTACTTTAAGAATCTGTACTGCTCACATAAAACTAAGCCACAATAATGGATACACTTTATTTCATATTTCTAGTATCTTAAGCGTATTATAGCTCAATTTTATTTATAAAAATTTTTGCGAATATCATCTTTTTTAATGCCATATTTATCATAGTACTCAGCCATCTGTTGTGCAATATTCCGTGCCCAATCAATATCACTGGCGTATTGATGTGTACCAGGCTCTTTAGGATTCCAACGCATTTGATACAGTGTGATTTGACCATTTTCAAAGTAATGCGTTCGAATAAATTTTGCACCGCCTTCAATTGCTTTTTCTGGCGTAGTCCACTCAGCTTGTTGGGCATAACTTGAACCCGTTTCAATAGCATCACGGTCAAATGCACCAATACCAAAAAAGTTAAAATAACGTTTTTTACCCTGTTCAATCCCATTCGCAAGCTCTGATTGGCCTTTTCCCGTTTCAACTTGCGCATGACTTACAAGATAAATGACATTCACATCGTACTGATCTTGAGCATCTAAAAAGTCTTGCCCGTGACCTTCTAAAATACCGTTACCTTTAAGCATTGTGTTAACTTCTTCTTTAGACATGCGTACCGGTTCAGATATATCCATATACATTAGATCCGAATCTGAGTGTTTGATTTTCATCGCTTCCGCAACATTTTCACGAGAAGCTTCTAAAAATCTTCCATTGTCCTCTTGAGTATGTAAAATACCGTTACTTGTTTGTTTTCCAACCGCTTCATCAAATGTATAATGAATATCATTTTTAAACAAACTTGTTTCATTAATGATGAAAAGCACAAAAAATATCGCTAAAATCGCGATAATGATTGTTCGCATTGGCTTTTCCTTTATCCATCGCATCATCTTCTAAACTCCTTTATACGGCTTACCTCATTCCATATATTACAGCAATAATAAAAATGAGCACAACTACATATGCAATATTTACAATAATACGTAATTTACGATTGCCTTTAAAAATCATATTAAATAATAATAAGCTCAAACCTAACGTTATCACAAAACATAATAATGATAATATTGGTATAAAAAATAAAAAAATTAACCCTAACACTAACGTTACATTTGAGATGATGCCTAGTCTTTTAATATGTTTCATTTGATTTCTATCCATATCTAATCACCTACCTTAAGTATGCTATATTAACGTGATATCGAAAATTTTTACTTTTTTACTATCATACCACATTGGTAGATGAATCTAAATTTGACCTCAAAAAAAAGAGTAGGTGTCCAAAGACTGAACAATCGTTGTCCAGTCTGTTTGGATAACCTACTCCAATATATCACGTTTCGTTTAACGAGACATACCTTTTAGAATGTTTAAGAAATACGTAATACTTTTATTAATTTCATCATCTTTTAAGACTTTCACAAGTCCTGAAACTGAAGAACGTGCATTCGGATTCGCTTGGTTTGCCACACGTAATCCTTTATTGACTTTATTCAATAATGTACTTAATTCATCAGTATCCAGTGCGCCTAATAAGAAGAGCATTTGCCCCATATTATGCAGAATACCTGAATATTGATCTTTATTCAGTTCTGTCACAATTTTTTCAGTAATCACACCACGTTGCTTAACAGCACCATTTAATGCATCGAGGATTTTAGCATGATCTAATGCGCCAATTAGCTCAATCGCTTTTAAAATGCTGTCTTTATTTTCAGCAATAGCTGATGTGACTTCATTTAAGTTTTCGGCTTTAATCTGTGCGTCGCTTTTTTCGATTCTTTTAATTTTAGAGATACGTTCTGCCATTATTTCATCACCTGATCCCCTGGGAAGACGTAATCTGGTCTTGCCCATTTTTTCTCAACCTGAACACTATATTGCGGATTGCGTTTTTGGTTACGGAAGTTTGTTGGATTCAACGGTGACTTACCACGCTTACTTAAAACTTCCATACGACAACATGTTGATTTATAAGCCGGTGTATGTGTTTCTGGGTCTGTTCTACTGCTTGTTAAGTAGTTAACAGCCGCTTCACTATTATCATTTAATGGTAAGTAAATTTGTTTACCTTTCACACGATCTGTAATGTGTACGTGTCCTGTTGCTTCACCATGTTCAGACGTTAATTTTACTGCCGCACCTTCACGAATATCTCGTTCTTCCGCAAGTTCTGGTGAGATTTCGATGAATGCTGTTGGCATTTTGTATTGTAAGCCAGGCACTTTATAAGTCATATTACCTTCATGGAAATGCTCAAGTACACGACCATTATTGACATGTAAATCGTATTCTTCATGCGTTTTATAGAAGTTGTTAAAGTCTAACGCAAAGAATTTCGCCTTACCATTATCGAAATTAAATCTTTCTGTAAATAGTAATGGTGAGTCTGTACCATCTGCATCAACAGGCCACTGAAGACTATTATAACCTTCTAAACGGTGGTATCTTACACCTGCAAACATTGGCGTTAAGTCTGCTGCTTCATCCATAATTTCTGATGGATGTGTATAACCCCAATCATAGCCCATTTCTTTTGCAATCATTTGTGTGATTTGCCAGTCTGGTTTTGAATCACCTAGTGGCTCAAGTGCTTGATATAAACGTTGAATACGACGTTCTGTATTTGTAAATGTACCATCTTTTTCAAGTGATGGACTTGCTGGTAATACTACATCTGCAAACTCAGCTGTGAATGTTAAGAACTCGTCTTGTACAACTAAGAAATCTACTTTTTCAAGTGCAGCTTGTACGTAGTTAATATTAGAGTCAACAATACCTGTATCTTCACCTAATATAAACATACTGTGTACATCACCAGAATGAATGTGGTCCATCATTTGATGGTTGTCATATCCTGGTTCGCTAGGGATTTTAACGCCCCATCTTTCTTCAAAGCGACCACGTGCTTCATCGTCCATAACGCCTAAGTAACCTGGTAATTTGTCCGGCATACTACCGAAGTCAGAACAGCCTTGTACGTTATTGTGACCACGTAATGGATATGAACCTGCACCTGGTTTCATGTAGTTACCAGTTGCTAATAATAAGTTTGAAATCGCTGTACTAGTGTCTGAACCAGTTTCTTGTTGTGTCACACCCATAGCCCAACAGATTGAGACAGAGTTTACACTTACGATTTCTTTTGCTAATTGAATTAAGCGTTCTTTTTTGATACCAGTTGTTTCTTCAGCAAATTCCATTGTGTAACGTTCAAGTGAATCGTAATAGCTATCAAAGTCATCCACCCATTTATCGATGAATGCTTTATCATGCCAACCGTTATCAATGATATATTTTGTTACTGCTGAAAGCCATACTAAATCTGTACCTGGAAGCGGTTGATAAAATTCATCAGCACGATCCGCCATTTCATGTTTACGAATATCGAAAACATGAAGTTTTTGACCGAATAATTTATGAGAACGTTTAATACGAGATGCAATAACAGGGTGTGCTTCTGCTGTATTTGTTCCGACTGTAATAACCATTTCAGCTTTACCGATATCATCAATTGAACCTGAATCTCCACCATGACCTACAGTTCTAAATAAACCTTTAGTTGCTGGAGCTTGACAATAGCGTGAACAGTTATCGATGTTATTTGTACCAACAACTTGACGCGCTAATTTTTGCATTAAGTATGACTCTTCATTAGTTGCTTTTGAAGAAGAAATAAATGTCAATGCTTCAGGGCCGTATTCATCTTTGACCTCTTGCATACGTTTTGCAACATAAGGAATAGCTTCATCCCATTCAACTTCTTCAAATTGACCATTTCGACGAATTAAAGGTTTTGTCAAGCGTTCTTCTGAATTAACATAATCCCAACCGAACTTACCTTTAACACATGAAGAAATTTTGTTTGCTGGTGAATCATGAGAAGGTTGTACTTTTAAGATTTCACGATCTTTTGTCCAAACTTCGAAGCTACAACCTACACCACAATATGTACATACTGTTTTTGTCTTTTTAATACGTTCTTCACGCATCGCCGCTTCAGAATCTGACACTGCAAATAACGGACCATAACCTGTTTCAGCTTTCTTAGTTAAATCAATCATTGAAGCCAGTGAACCTGGTTCAATATCAGTCATATAACCTGCGTTACCGACCATATTATTTTCCATCATCGCGTTACAAGGACAAACTGTAGCACATTGACCACATCCAACACATGATGATTCATTAATTGAAACGTCATTGTCCCAAATTACGCGAGGTTGTTCTCTATCCCAATCGATAGACAATGTTTCATTAACTTGAACGTCTTGACAAACTTCTACACAACGTCCACATAAGATACATTGGTTTGGATCGTAGCGATAGAACGGGCCAAAGTCAACATCATAAGGTTTTGGTTTATATTCATATGTTTGATGCTCAAGCCCCCACTGATCCATAGTATTATGAATTTCACAGTTGCCATTGTTATAATCGCAGACTGTACAATAGAGTTGGTGTTTCTCTAAAATACGGTCTAACGCTTCTTTTTGAGCTGTTTGAACCGAATTGTTTTGGGTATTTACAACCATTGAACGATCAACTGTTGTGCCACAAGCACGAGCAAGTTGGCCGTCAATTTCAACTGTACACGTATCACACGTTTGAATTGGACCAAGTGATTCGTTATAACAAATTGAAGGTACAAACGTATTTTGCTCTTTAATCAATTCAAGCAAGTTCTTACCGGGTTCGACAAGGTAATCTTTACCATCTAGAGTTACGACAAGATGTTCTTGCATAAATATCCCCCCTATATTTTCTCTAACCTAAGGATGCCCCCACATTCTTAGTTACCCCCATTTTATACTCTTTTGTACAAAATGTTAACCATAAGCCATAAAATTATCTTATTGCATATCATTTCATTGCTTTAAATTAGAATAATGTAATACTTTGGACACAAATTAACACACAAATTCAATCCATATTTCACATTATGTCCGTTTTTCAAATAATGGTGACTTTGCAATTGAAATCATTCACTAATGTGTTGTGCCTAATACAGCTTCTACGTCACCATCGTATTCAATACTTGTTTCTATTGCAATACGTAATCCTTTAGTCATCACTTCAATAGCCATCGATGGTTGATTTGGCTTATCCACGACTTGTTCAGGCGCAAATGGTACGTGTATAAATCCAGTTTTAACAGGATGATCTAAATGTGCTGCAAGATAAGCCAGTTGGTACATAATATGGTTACACACAAAAGTACCTGCACTATTAGACAAACTTGCTGGTACTTGTGCGTTACGCATTGCTTCTACCATCCGTTTCACTGGTAAATTTGTAAAATAAGCTGGTGCGCCATCATCTTGTATACGCTGATCGATAGGTTGATTACCTTGATTATCAGGAATACGTGCATCATCTACATTGATAGCCACGCGCTCTGGCGTAATCTCATAACGTCCTCCTGCTTGTCCTACCGCTATAATAATGTCGTACGTTTTCTTCTCAAGCTGTGATTTGATCACTTCAATACTGTCGTTAAAAACGGTAGGAATTTCCAACTTATCTATTTGATGTCCCTTAATTTCGGATGGTAAAGTCTTTACCGCTTCAAGTGCTGGATTGACTTTTTCACCGCCAAATGGATCAAAACCTGTAATTAAAATATTCATATAAATACCTCCTCATATTTAAAATGCTAACAAGTACATTAAAACAATATGTGCAATAATTAATAAGACTGCCATAGGAACTTGAGCTTTAATCACTCCTAATTCATCTTTCATTTCAAGTAGTGCTACAGGTAACGCATTGAAGTTTGCAGCCATTGGTGTTAATAATGTGCCACAAAAACCACCTGTCATTGCAAGCGCACCCGCTATTGCAGGGTCACCACCAATAGCAATTACAAAAGGTAAACCGATACTCACCGTAATTACTGTGAATGCAGCGAATGCATTCCCCATTAACATCGTAAATAACACCATTCCTAAAATATACGCTGTCGCACCAACAAGTGCATTGCCTTCAGGTAGAAAGCCTGAAATACCTTTTGAAATTGTCTCTCCAACACCACTAACGGTAAACAAAATACCAAGTGCCGCTAAAAATTGTGGTAATATCCCCACCGTACCAATTTGTTGAACTAAACGGTCACTATCATACAACCCTTCTTTAGGACGTGGTTTTAAAACGATATAGGCTGCAATGAGTGCGATTACTGAAGATGCACCAATCCCTATAGCGCCACCAAGTGATGTCCACGTAGAAATAATGATAGCTGCTACTGCTAATACAATTGCGGGGATAAATAGTTTAACCCCGTAGTGAGTTGCACCCTTTTCTTCAGTCTCGTGATTAACTTCTACGACCTTCCCTAACTTTACATTTTTTGTAATTGTTAACGCTCCCATCACAAGAACAAAGATACCGTTAATGACATTCGGTACGTATGGTCCAATAATGAAGGTTAACCCTAAAATAATCCAAAAAGCAGCAGTTCCTATTCTTTTATCATTATCTTTAAATTTCAAGACACGGTACGCTGTATAAAAAAATTGTAAACCGATGAGTATGTAAAAAAACTCTAGAATTTGATTAATTGTTGTTTCACTCATGCTTTCGACCTTCTTTCACACCGTATTTACGTGCAAGCTTACGATCAAATAATATATTTTGAACTACACCTATAATTAATGTCACAACAGCAATAGGCGCTGAAAATAATGCGATTTGAATCGCTGTTACGTTCATATTTAAAGATTCAAAGGTTGATACGATTAATAACACACCTGATGCACCAACAAATAAGTTTTGACCAAAGAAGTTACCATAGTTTTCCATCGCTGAAATATGTGCTTTTAATTTTTCTTCATCTTTTGCATCTAGTGGTCTTTTGTATTTTGCCTGTGCTGCAGCTTGAACCATTGGATTCATTAATGGTCTAACAAACTGTGGATGACCACCAATACGAATTGATGCGAGTCCTGCTAATTCTCGAATAAATAAATAGAGGGACATGATACTTCCTGATGTAATCCCCTGTATTTTATGAATAAGCCGTGTTGCTTGTGACTTTAATCCGTAACGTTCAATTAATCCGACCATTGGTAACGTTAATACAAATAATGAAACCATACGGCTATCTACAAAAGCTTGACCTAATATTTCTAGGATTTTTAAAAAATGCATATTTGAAACTAAACCTGTCACGACAGCAGCGATTAGTACTGTACCAATGGTGTCCCATTTAAAATAAAATCCTAGTACAATAATGATGATACCAATTAATTTTAACCACTCCATAATATCCCTCCTTATGCAATATCATACACGAAATTTAGTAAAAAATAGAGGGATTTATTAAAATTTTCTGGCTCTCTGTCAAATAGGACTGGTCAGCTCAATTAAGGAGGTTAGGCAACTTGCTGTTGCTTAACTTCCTTTTTCTTTTCTGATGCGAATAATTTTGAACTTAAAATGATTCTATTACGAAAGTGCT
>NZ_JABANU010000059.1 GCF_016238445.1 Staphylococcus canis | reverse complement strand
TGGAGCTAGCCGTCGAAGGTGGGACAAATGATTGGGGTGAAGTCGTAACAAGGTAGCCGTATCGGAAGGTGCGGCTGGATCACCTCCTTTCTAAGGATATATACGGAATTATCACCTAAGGTGATAAGCGGATTAACGTGACATATTGTATTCAGTTTTGAATGCTCATTCATTGAGGATTCAACATTGTACATTGAAAACTAGATAAGTAAGTATAGATTTTACCAAGCAAAACCGAGTAACAAGCGAAACGCTTGAAACAAACAATTATCGCTAGTCGTTGAAAAACGACACACATAATTAATAACTGGTGGATGTTGGTATTGTGAAGTTCGGTAGACAGACTAGATGTTTTGAAAACGTTTGTCAGTCTATGAATTTCTTGATGAGTGTAGCGACGTTTACTTTCTGTAAACAAGCAAACGAAGAAAGAAATGAAGCCGAATGCAAACGATTGCCAAAACATCAAAAAGATTAAGTTATTAAGGGCGCACGGTGAATGCCTTGGCACTAGAAGCCGATGAAGGACGTTACTAACGACGATATGCTTTGGGGAGCTGTAAGTAAGCTGTGATCCAGAGATTTCCGAATGGGGGAACCCAGCACGAGTTATGTCGTGTTATCCATACGTGAATTCATAGCGTATGAGAAGGTAGACCCGGAGAACTGAAACATCTTAGTACCCGGAGGAAGAGAAAGAAAATTCGATTCCCTGAGTAGCGGCGAGCGAAACGGGAAGAGCCCAAACCAACAAG
>NZ_JABANU010000058.1 GCF_016238445.1 Staphylococcus canis | reverse complement strand
CTGAAACAACAGTTGACCAAGACGGTAACTGGACAGTAGATGTACCAAATGGTACAGACTTAAATGAAGGAGACGTTATCACAGCTATCGAAAAAGATAAAGATGGTAATGTTTCAGGTACAACAACAGTAACAGTAGGCGGCAACGATCAAGGACAAGTTGATTTACCAGCACCTACAGTAGATCCAATTCATGATAACGATACAACAGTAACAGGTCATGGTGGTACACCAGGTAACACAATTGTAATCACATGGCCAGATGGTTCAACTACTGAAACAACAGTTGACGAAGATGGTAACTGGACAATAGATGTACCAAGCGGTATCGACTTAAATGAAGGAGACGTTATCACAGCTATCGAAAAAGATAAAGATGGTAATGTTTCAGCAACAACAACAGTTACTGTAACTCATGAACAAGATAATACTGGTTCTAACGGAGGAACTGGAGACATGAACGATGGTTCAACAGGCTCTAACGAAGGAACTGGAGATATGAGTGACGATTCAACTGGTTCAATGGATGGAATGAACGGTGGAAACACTGATTCAAATGAAAGTGGTATGATGACACCAGAAGCACCACAATCAAATGAACCATCTATGAACAATACGGATACACCAAATATGCCAAATGCACCACAACAAGAAATGAATCAAGAGGCTAACGATAATAATATGGCAAATGATAAAGTACAAGAAGAAGCTTTACCAGATACAGGTCAAAATAATGATAATCGTGGCACATTATTCGGTGGTTTATTCGCAGCACTTGGTGGATTACTACTATTCGGTCGTCGTAAAGATAGAAAAGATCAACAATAATCATTAATATGATTTTGATCTAATAAATAAAAAGGGCACCTAACACTTATTTCTAGTGTTGGGTGTCCTTTTATAGATTTATACTTTTGAATTGGAACATAGACTAAATATAATGGCTCTTTGTCAACGTCGGTTGGTGAAGACAAAACGTACTAAGTTGCTATTTTTAGTGACTTGGTACGTTTTTTATGTGTGCGCTCGGCATGATTAACAACTTGATGGTGAAAGTCCATTACAGGCTTGGCAGTAGGAACTGTTAGTGAAAGACAAGGGTGTCCATCGTGAGGTGGAATCTGAAGGAAGTCGGACG
>NZ_JABANU010000057.1 GCF_016238445.1 Staphylococcus canis | reverse complement strand
TGTACTGCACCCCAAAAGTTGAACCTACAAAATTCAACTTTTGGGGTGTTTAATTATGAATAAAAGTTATAGTTTAGATTTCAAACTTAAAATATTACAAGAATACAAAAGCGGGCAACTTGGTTATGGTTTATTAGCTAAAAAGTACAATATTCATCAGTCTTATATCGAAAGATGGGTCTATCAGTACGATACCTTCGGTATTCAAGGTCTTACTTTTGGTATGACAAAAAGAAAATATTCAAAAGAAGAAAAATATGAAATCATAGAATACCGATTGGAACATCATTTATCGTATAAAGAAACTGCGAAAATATTTAATATTCCTAACCCTTCCTTAATTGCTCAATGGCAGAAGAAATTTAATGAGTATGGTATTCTTGGCTTAAAACCAAAACCGAAAGGTCGTGTGTCCAAAGCCATGAAAAATAAGAAGAGTGAATCGTCTAACCAACCATTAAACGAAACTGAAAGAGAAGAACTTGAAAGACTACGTTATGAAAATAAATTGTTGGAAATCCAAATTGAACTCGAAAAAAAGTTACAATCCTTAGCTCGAAAAAATCAAACAAAGAAATAGTTTCAGCTATTATTGAGTTAAGGAAAGAGAAAGATTATCAGCTGAATCATATTCTAAAAGTAGCCAATATAGCTAAAAGTATCTATCATTATTGGAAAAACAATTTAGGTTTAAAAGAGTATAAGGATGCACCTCTGCTGAAGTTGATTAAAGAAATTATCGAAAAAAATCATGAACGTGTTGGTTATCGTAGAATTACCTTAGAGCTTCATGCAATGGGGATTATAGTTAATCATAAGAAAGTTTTAAGAATAACAAGAGAAAATAAACTTTTATGCACAAAGTTTAACCATAGAAGCAGAAACTATAAATCTTATAAAGGAAGCACTGGAAAAGTCGCTAAAAATATACTAAATCGAAGATTTGTATCAGATAGACCTTATCAAAAATTATTAACAGATATTACTCAATTCAATATTAAGAATACAAATACAAAGCTTTATTTGTCACCTGTTTTAGATGTATTTTCAAAAGAAATCATCGCTTATTCTATTAGTAGGCACCCAAATTTAGAATGTGCTTTGTCATCTTTAAATCAGGCTATTAAAAATATACCTGAATTAAATTATCGAACTACAGTACATTCTGATCAAGGTTGGCACTACCAGCATAAAGCTTGGGTAAAAGC
>NZ_JABANU010000056.1 GCF_016238445.1 Staphylococcus canis | reverse complement strand
GGCCTACCAAGGCAACGATGCGTAGCCGACCTGAGAGGGTGATCGGCCACACTGGAACTGAGACACGGTCCAGACTCCTACGGGAGGCAGCAGTAGGGAATCTTCCGCAATGGACGAAAGTCTGACGGAGCAACGCCGCGTGAGTGATGAAGGTCTTCGGATCGTAAAGCTCTGTTGTTAGGGAAGAACAAATGTGTAAGTAACTGTGCACATCTTGACGGTACCTAACCAGAAAGCCACGGCTAACTACGTGCCAGCAGCCGCGGTAATACGTAGGTGGCAAGCGTTATCCGGAATTATTGGGCGTAAAGCGCGCGTAGGCGGTTTTTTAAGTCTGATGTGAAAGCCCACGGCTCAACCGTGGAGGGTCATTGGAAACTGGAAAACTTGAGTGCAGAAGAGGAAAGTGGAATTCCATGTGTAGCGGTGAAATGCGCAGAGATATGGAGGAACACCAGTGGCGAAGGCGGCTTTCTGGTCTGCAACTGACGCTGATGTGCGAAAGCGTGGGGATCAAACAGGATTAGATACCCTGGTAGTCCACGCCGTAAACGATGAGTGCTAAGTGTTAGGGGGTTTCCGCCCCTTAGTGCTGCAGCTAACGCATTAAGCACTCCGCCTGGGGAGTACGGTCGCAAGACTGAAACTCAAAGGAATTGACGGGGACCCGCACAAGCGGTGGAGCATGTGGTTTAATTCGAAGCAACGCGAAGAACCTTACCAAATCTTGACATCCTTTGACCGCTCTAGAGATAGAGTTTTCCTCTTCGGAGGACAAAGTGACAGGTGGTGCATGGTTGTCGTCAGCTCGTGTCGTGAGATGTTGGGTTAAGTCCCGCAACGAGCGCAACCCTTAAGCTTAGTTGCCATCATTAAGTTGGGCACTCTAGGTTGACTGCCGGTGACAAACCGGAGGAAGGTGGGGATGACGTCAAATCATCATGCCCCTTATGATTTGGGCTACACACGTGCTACAATGGACAATACAAAGGGCAGCGAAACCGCGAGGTCAAGCAAATCCCATAAAGTTGTTCTCAGTTCGGATTGTAGTCTGCAACTCGACTACATGAAGCTGGAATCGCTAGTAATCGTAGATCAGCATGCTACGGTGAATACGTTCCCGGGTCTTGTACACACCGCCCGTCACACCACGAGAGTTTGTAACACCCGAAGCCGGTGGAGTAACCATTTGGAGCTAGCCGTCGAAGGTGGGACAAATGATTGGGGTGAAGTCGTAACAAGGTAGCCGTATCGGAAGGTGCGGCTGGATCACCTCCTTTCTAAGGATATATACGGAATTATCACCTAAGGTGATAA
>NZ_JABANU010000055.1 GCF_016238445.1 Staphylococcus canis | reverse complement strand
CGTGAATTCATAGCGTATGAGAAGGTAGACCCGGAGAACTGAAACATCTTAGTACCCGGAGGAAGAGAAAGAAAATTCGATTCCCTGAGTAGCGGCGAGCGAAACGGGAAGAGCCCAAACCAACAAGCTTGCTTGTTGGGGTTGTAGGACACTCTTTTAGAGTTACAAAAGAATGAGTTAGACGAATAACCTGGAAAGGTTAATCAAAGAAGGTAATAATCCTGTAGTCGAAAACTGATTCTCTCTTGAGTGGATCCTGAGTACGACGGAGCACGTGAAATTCCGTCGGAATCTAGGAGGACCATCTCCTAAGGCTAAATACTCTCTAGTGACCGATAGTGAACCAGTACCGTGAGGGAAAGGTGAAAAGTACCCCGGAAGGGGAGTGAAAGAGAACTTGAAACCGTGTGCTTACAAGTAGTCAGAGCCCGTTAATGGGTGATGGCGTGCCTTTTGTAGAATGAACCGGCGAGTTACGATCTGATGCAAGGTTAAGCAGGAAATGTGGAGCCGTAGCGAAAGCGAGTCTGAATAGGGCGAATGAGTATTTGGTCGTAGACCCGAAACCAGGTGATCTACCCTTGGTCAGGTTGAAGTTCAGGTAACACTGAATGGAGGACCGAACCGACTTACGTTGAAAAGTGAGCGGATGAACTGAGGGTAGCGGAGAAATTCCAATCGAACTTGGAGATAGCTGGTTCTCTCCGAAATAGCTTTAGGGCTAGCCTCAAGTGATGATTATTGGAGGTAGAGCACTGTTTGGACGAGGGGCCCCTCTCGGGTTACCGAATTCAGACAAACTCCGAATGCCAAATAATTTAACTTGGGAGTCAGAACGTGGGTGATAAGGTCCATGTTCGAAAGGGAAACAGCCCAGACCACCAGCTAAGGTCCCAAAATATATGTTAAGTGGAAAAGGATGTGGCGTTGCCCAGACAACTAGGATGTTGGCTTAGAAGCAGCCATCATTTAAAGAGTGCGTAATAGCTCACTAGTCGAGTGACACTGCGCCGAAAATGTACCGGGGCTAAACATATTACCGAAGCTGTGGATTGTCCTTTGGACAATGGTAGGAGAGCGTTCTAAGGGCGTTGAAGCATGATCGCAAGGACATGTGGAGCGCTTAGAAGTGAGAATGCCGGTGTGAGTAGCGAAAGACGGGTGAGAATCCCGTCCACCGATTGACTAAGGTTTCCAGAGGAAGGCTCGTCCGCTCTGGGTTAGTCGGGTCCTAAGCCGAGGCCGACAGGCGTAGGCGATGGATAACAGGTTGATATTCCTGTACCACCTATAATCGTTTTAAGCGATGGGGGGACGCAGTAGGATAGGCGAAGCGTGCTGTTGGAGTGCACGTCCAAGCAGTGAGACTGAGTGTTAGGCAAA
>NZ_JABANU010000054.1 GCF_016238445.1 Staphylococcus canis | reverse complement strand
CAGAAGTGACAGATTGGACAGACGATTTAGCGAACAAAACATTCGAAGAAGAGCGTGATTACACAGTAACAGTAACATCAACAGATGGAGACAACGCAACAACAACAGAAACGTTCGTAATTAAAGTGGAAAGAGATACAGATAAAGATGGTACACCAGATAAAGTCGACACAGATGATGATGGAGATGGCGTACCAGATACAGAAGAATTAAACACAAATAAAAATCCAAAAGATGGAACAGACCAAGCAAACACACCACCAACAATCGATCCGATTAACGATACAACAGTGGTGGAAGGTCAACCAATCACAGCGATTCCAGTAACATCAACAGATGACAGTGGAACACCACCGACGGTGACAGTAGAAGGATTACCACCAGGATTAACATATGATCCTACAACAGGAGAAATCACAGGAACACCAGAAGTGACAGATTGGACAGACGATTTAGCGAACAAAACATTCGAAGAAGAGCGTGATTACACAGTAACAGTAACATCAACAGATGGAGACAACGCAACAACAACAGAAACGTTCGTAATTAAAGTCGAAAGAGATTCTGATAAAGACGGTACACCAGATAAAGTCGACACAGATGATGACGGAGATGGCGTACCAGATACAGTAGAGTTAGATAACAATACTAATCCGAAAGATTCTAATGATACACCAGATGTTACTGCTCCAGATGCACCAGTAATCAACAACCCACAACCAGGAGACAAAGTCGTAACAGGAACAGGAGAACCAAACTCAACAGTAGTTGTGACATTCCCTAACGGCGAAGAAGTGACAGGTCAAGTGGACGAAAACGGAAACTGGACAGTGGATGTACCAGCGACAGAGACATTAGAAAACGGTGAAACAGTGACAGCTGTAAATAAAGATGGTAATGGTAATACATCAACACCATCAACAGCTACAGTAACAGATACAGTAGCGCCGGATGCACCAGTAATCAACAACCCACAACCAGGAGACAATGTTGTAACAGGAACAGGAGAACCAAACACAACAGTAGTTGTAACGTTCCCTAACGGTGAAGAAGTGACTGGTCAAGTGGATGAAAACGGAAACTGGACAGTGGATGTACCAGCGACAGAGACATTAGAAAACGGTGAAACAGTGACAGCTGTAAATAAAGATGGTAATGGTAACACATCAACACCATCAACAGGAACAGTAACAGACACAGTAGCGCCGGATGCACCAGTAATCAACAACCCACAACCAGGAGACAATGTTGTAACAGGAACAGGAGAACCAAATACAACAGTAGTTGTAACGTTCCCTAACGGTGAAGAAGTGACTGGTCAAGTGGATGAAAACGGAAACTGGACAGTGGATGTACCAGCGACAGAGACATTAGAAAACGGTGAAACAGTGACAGCTGTAA
>NZ_JABANU010000053.1 GCF_016238445.1 Staphylococcus canis | reverse complement strand
CCGGCACTCATAAGGTCAGGCTGTGATGGGGAGAGGAACTCAGTTCCTCGAGTCGTTGATTTCACACTGCCGAGAAAAGCCTCTAGCTAGAAAGTAGGTGCCCGTACCGCAAACCGACACAGGTAGTCAAGATGAGAATTCTAAGGTGAGCGAGCGAACTCTCGTTAAGGAACTCGGCAAAATGACCCCGTAACTTCGGGAGAAGGGGTGCTCTTTGGGGTTCACGCTCTGAAGAGCCGCAGTGAATAGGCCCAAGCGACTGTTTATCAAAAACACAGGTCTCTGCTAAACCGTAAGGTGACGTATAGGGGCTGACGCCTGCCCGGTGCTGGAAGGTTAAGAGGAGTGGTTAGCATTAGCGAAGCTACGAATCGAAGCCCCAGTAAACGGCGGCCGTAACTATAACGGTCCTAAGGTAGCGAAATTCCTTGTCGGGTAAGTTCCGACCCGCACGAAAGGCGTAACGATTTGGGCACTGTCTCAACGAGAGACTCGGTGAAATCATAGTACCGGTGAAGATGCCGGTTACCCGCGACAGGACGGAAAGACCCCGTGGAGCTTTACTGTAGCCTGATATTGAAATTCGGTACAGTTTGTACAGGATAGGTAGGAGCCTTTGAAGCGTGAGCGCTAGCTTACGTGGAGGCATTGGTGGGATACTACCCTAATTGTATTGGATTTCTAACTCGCAGCACTTATCGTGTTGGAAGACAGTGTCAGGCGGGCAGTTTGACTGGGGCGGTCGCCTCCTAAAATGTAACGGAGGCGCTCAAAGGTTCCCTCAGAATGGTTGGAAATCATTCATAGAGTGTAAAGGCATAAGGGAGCTTGACTGCGAGACCTACAAGTCGAGCAGGGTCGAAAGACGGACTTAGTGATCCGGTGGTTCCGCATGGAAGGGCCATCGCTCAACGGATAAAAGCTACCCCGGGGATAACAGGCTTATCTCCCCCAAGAGTTCACATCGACGGGGAGGTTTGGCACCTCGATGTCGGCTCATCGCATCCTGGGGCTGTAGTCGGTCCCAAGGGTTGGGCTGTTCGCCCATTAAAGCGGTACGCGAGCTGGGTTCAGAACGTCGTGAGACAGTTCGGTCCCTATCCGTCGTGGGCGTAGGAAATTTGAGAGGAGCTGTCCTTAGTACGAGAGGACCGGGATGGACATACCTCTGGTGTACCAGTTGTCGTGCCAACGGCATAGCTGGGTAGCTATGTATGGACGGGATAAGTGCTGAAAGCATCTAAGCATGAAGCCCCCCTCGAGATGAGATTTCCCAACTTCGGTTATAAGATCCCTCAAAGATGATGAGGTAGATAGGTTCGAGGTGGAAGCGTAGCGATACGTGGAGCTGACGAATACTAATCGATCGAAGACTTAATCAATATCAAACACGGTTTTGTGTGAACTATACTTACTATCTAGTTTTGAATGTACAATACATTCAATGTTTATCTGGTGCCTATGGCAAAGAGGTCACACCTGTTCCCATGCCGAACACAGAAGTTAAGCTCTTTAGCGCCGATGGTAGTCGGACT
>NZ_JABANU010000052.1 GCF_016238445.1 Staphylococcus canis | reverse complement strand
GTTTCCGAAAAATGTTTCTACGTCATTTTTTCTTTGACTGTAGATTTTTGAAGTTTCCGGATCTGAAAGCAATTTTTTAGTGTTATTTTTGAAGTACTCCCACTTTAAGTTCTTCCTAATTTTTTTCTGTGTATTTGGTCTCGCCTTAGGGTTCATACATTCTTGTCTTAATGGACAATCTACACAATCATAACTGAGATATTCTTTAAAATCTCTTACGAAACCGTATTTATCAGTTCTATATCGATATCCATTGAAAAAAAGAATTTTATTATTAGGACAAATATATTGATCATTTATTTCGTCGTATTTCCAGTTGGCAGAGTTAAAAATATTTTCCTTATATTTCTTTTTCTGTTCTTTAAGTACCATGTTGTATGGAATTAATGGTGTTCTTTCGAACTCATCCATAATCATTTCATAGTTACTTTCACTACCATATCCAGCGTCAGCTACAATATACTCAGGAATGTCACCATTCATTTCTTCAATGATTTTAAGAAAATCTCCAAGTGTTCTAGTATCGCCCGGGTTTTGAAATATGCCGTAGGCTAAAACAAATTGGTTATATGTCGCAGCTTGAATATTATATGCTGCTTTGAGTTGACCGTTCTGCATGTGATCATCTTTTAGTCTCATGAACGTAGCGTCATGGTCAGTTTTTGAATAACTTCTTCGATCACCTAAGATATCAAATTGTTCATTATACTTCTCTTTTTTATCATGACATTCTGAAATAGTTTTCTTGTAATATTTCAAAGACTTCCTTTTAGAACGTAATAATTTTCTAGTTTCAACATTATCTTGTTTATCAATGTCATAGTTTAAATCTTCGATTTTAGTTTCTAACTTCTGTTCTATATCTTTCAACTCATCTAAAGTTAATTCATCTTGTGATTCTCTTTCTAATTCTGGAATGATTTCATCTTGCATTAATTGATTATAAACTTCAACTGATTTTTTGGTGTTTGATTCGCTATATCTTTCTGTATTGGCACGCCAAACGAAAGTATATTTATTAGCGTTTGCTTCAATTTTTGTACCATCTATATAAATAGCATCTTCTTCAATTAAATTTTGAGAAACGAGAAAAGAGCGAAAGACTACAAAACATTCTTTAATTAATTTATTAGTGAGTGGATTAGAACGAAAGCGATTGATAGTACGATAAGAGGGTTGTTGTTCTTGAGCAAGCCACATGAATCTCAAGCTGTCTTTCAACGCAAATTCAATTTTTCGTCCAGAAAAAATAGAATTAGTATAAGCATATAAAATAATTTTAAGCATCATTCGAGGATTGTGAGAAGGTGCACCACGATGATGTTTAAAATCGTCGAAGACGACATCAGGTATTTGTTCAACTAAGTCATTTACGAGATGAACAGTATCACCTTCTGGAAAAGTAATTTCAGTAGTTAGTGGCAGAGATAATTGAGACATGTTATAATTTTTATACATAAAGCTCCTCCTATAATTTGGGTTTGTCGTTATTCTCTTATTATAAGTGAGGGCTTTATTTTTTTGAAACAATATGTGTAAATTATATAAAGAACCCCGCTAAAATCCAATTTGGAATCTTAGCGGGGTTCTTTTGGAGCTGTATTTATGTCCCAGCCCCT
>NZ_JABANU010000051.1 GCF_016238445.1 Staphylococcus canis | reverse complement strand
ATCAAAAAACTATCAACTCTACGAGTTGATAAGTTCTATTTAAAATTAAAACAGGAAGATTTTTCATTTTTCATCATGAAAATCTTCCTGTTTTCGGTTCTGAGACACATTAATGTCCCAGCCCCTTCCGTAAATTGCACACATATAGTACCTATTTATCCTTCACTCTCATCAGTCGCAAACTATTTAATGCTACCAAAATAGTGGCTCCCATATCGGAAAGAATCGCAATCCAAAGGGTTAGCCAGCCTGGAATAACCAATAGTAAGGCAATTATCTTAATTCCGATGGCAAACGTGATGTTCGCTTTGATGATATTTAGCGTTTTCCTGCTAAGTCTTACTGCAAATGGAAGCTTACTTAAATCATCTCCCATTAATGCAATATCAGCTGTCTCGATGGCAGTATCTGTTCCAGCACCGCCCATTGCAATGCCAACAGTGGATGCAGCAAGTGCAGGAGCATCATTGACGCCATCGCCAATCATAGCTACATTACCATGCTCGGCTTTCATTTTTTTAATATAGTCCAACTTATCCTGTGGCATCAATTCGGACTGAATATCAGAAACGCCTACATGAGCACCGATTGCTTCTGCGGTACCTTGATTATCACCTGTCAGCATAATTGTTTGCTTGATTCCTAACTGATGAAGTTTTTGAATCACATTTTTACTTGTTTCGCGGACCTCATCTGCTACAGCAATCACGCCGAGGATTGTTTGGTCCGTTCCAATAATCATGGCCGTTTTCCCTTGGTTTTGTAAAACTTTCACTTTATTTTCAAACTCAAGGATAAAATTGGAAACATTTAATTCTTTAAAAAGTCTTGGACTGCCAATGTAATAGGTTGTTCCATCTATATTCCCTTGAATGCCCCGACCTGTAATAGAAGTGAAGTCCTCCACTCTAACATCGGAATAAGTAATATTATCTTGCTCTGCTTTCTTCATTATTGCTGAAGCAAGTGGATGTTGTGATCGATATTCTAAAGCTGTAATAATGGAAAACAGCTCTTTTTCTTCCACTTGATCATTTAACACTTTAAAATCTGTTACCACTGGTACACCTTTTGTCAGTGTTCCTGTTTTATCAAATGCGATTGCCTTAATGGCTCCTAATTCCTCTAGATAGACACCGCCTTTAATCAACACACCTTTTTTAGCTGCATTTCCAATTGCCGAGACAATCGAGATTGGAGTAGAAATAACTAATGCACACGGACATCCAACTACAAGTACCGCTAATCCTTGATAAACCCAAGTATCCCAACTTCCACCAAAGAATAAAGGTGGAACGACTGCAACGAGCGCCGCAATAACCATAATGATCGGCGTATAATATTTCGCAAATTTATCTACGAATGCTTGCGCTGGAGCGCGCTCCCCTTGTGCTTCCTCAACCAGATGAATAATCTTGGAGATGGTTGTATCCTCTACGTATTTGGTGATTTTTACTTCAAGTAGTCCCTCTTCGTTAAGCGTACCTGCAAATACTTCATCATCTACCGTTTTGGCAACAGGGACAGATTCTCCTGTTATAGCAGCCTGGTTGACAGCCGACACCCCATTTATAATGATCCCATCCATGGCAATTTTCTCCCCTGGTTTGACGATCATAATATCACCCACGGCGATATCGTCCACATGGATCATTATTTCCTGACCATTCCGCCTAACAAGTGCTTCTTTTGGGGCAATATCCATCAATGAACGAATGGACTGTCTTGCTCTATCCATAGAAAAACGTTCAAGTGCTTCACTGATTGCAAAGAGAATGACAACAATGGATGCCTCTGCCCATTCACCAATGATGGCAGCTCCAATAACTGCAACGGTCATCAGGGTTTTCATGTCGAAATCAAAGCGTATCAAATTTTGAAAACCAACTTTAAATAGTGAATATCCGCCAATTACAATCGAACTTACAAATAACATGGAAGTTACAAGGTTATCTTCTCCATTTACAAATTGAGAAAGGTAACCAAAAGCAATCAGTAATGTGGCAAACAGCAATGTGCTGTGTTTTTTATAAAACGGTATTTTCTCTTCTTTAGGAGCCTTAGTGTCTTCTTTGACCGCTTGTATCGATGGATTCGCCAGTTTTTCAGGAATTACCTTAAGATTCTCGAAAGCACCTGCTTTTTCAAGCTCTTGAACCGATGCATTTCCATATACATCAATTTTGGAAGCGCCAAAGTTCACTTTTGCATCCTGAACTCCAGCTAGTTGTTTTACATTTTTTTCAAACTTCCCAGCACAGTTTGCGCAAGAAAATCCCTCCACACGGTAAATATTTTTATCTTCTGTTACCACTGGTTCGACCCGTCTTCTAGCCTTCTCTGGTGCCACTTTAAGATTCTCGAAAGCACCAGCCTTTTCCAGATCTTCAACGGTTGCACTGCCAAAGACATCAATTTTGGAAGCTCCGAAATTGACTTTAGCATCATACACCCCTGGTAGTTCTTTCACATTTTTTTCAAACTTCCCAGCACAATTCGCACACGAGAAACCCTCCACACGGTAAACCTGTTTATCTTCTGTTAATGTTTTTGCTGAACTATTCAATACTAGCAACCTCCTTTTGATGCAAGAAAGCTTTTTCTACAAGCTGTTTAACATGCTCATCATCTAGTGAATAATAGACTAATTTTCCTTCTTTACGGTATTTTGCTATACCTAAATTTTTCAATAATCTTAAATGATGGGATGCTGTAGCTGTTGAAGATTCAATGATATTAGCTACATCACAAACACATAACTCTCCCTCTAAAGACAAAACATAAGCAATTTTAACTCTTGTATTATCTGATAGAGCCTTAAAAACTTTCGCTACATCCATAGGATTCTGTTTAGCAAGGTCTTTTTTAGCCCTGTTTACCTTATCTTCATGAATATAGGTAACTTCACACATATCTTTTGTCATAATTATCCTCCTTATTCAAATGACTGTTTGTTTGATTATTATAATATATCCCACCATAAACAAATAGTCAAATGATTGTTTGAATGATATATAATTAATATTAAAAAGGGGCTGGGACATAAATACAGCTCCAAAAGAACCCCGCTAAGATTCCAAATTGGATTTTAGCGGGGTTCTTTATATAATTTACACATATTGTTTCAAAAAAATAAAGCCCTCACTTATAATA
>NZ_JABANU010000050.1 GCF_016238445.1 Staphylococcus canis | reverse complement strand
CGTTGTTGTTTGTTCTCCTGGTTCACCTTCTTGAACAACTTTCTCTTCTCCTGGTGCTAAATCTGGATTGAATTGACGTTCAACTTCAAATGGAATCTCTTCTTTTGTAACCTCTGGGTTACCTTCTATAGGTGTAACATCTTCATTAGGAACTTTAATACTTACACCATTTAGGTCGGTTCTCATAATACCGTTTGTAAAACGATCGACCATTTGACTAGATGTAATCAAGAAATTATATTGATCATTCTTGTTGATTCCAAGTTGTTCTGTAGTTGCTTCCCAAGTTTTTCCTGCATATGAAGCTGTTACTTTTCCAGTGTTAGCATCATAGCTTAAAACCACATCGTTAAATCTTTGACCATGGAATTTACCATCATCGACGTTAAGAGAATTATCCGCATAAATAATTTTATTGATTGGTTTATCTGTTGAATTTAATGCATTGCTTCCTACTTGTTCAGACACACCAGTTGCATTATTTTTGACAAAGGCACCGTAACCTTGGAATGAGGCACCACCAATATTACCGTTAAAATTGTTTTTATTAGCATCAATTGGGTCTGTTACACCACGATAATTATTATAAGAAGTATCAATTTTAAATCCGGCTGAATCAGCTATACCTTTATCTCTTAATATACCGCCTTCTTGTAAAAAGTCACTACCATTTTTCTTAGTAAATATAAAGCCCCAACCGTCCGCATTCGTTGAATTACCTTGATGTAAGTTCGCAATTGGTACTGTGATTTCAAAGTCTTTATTAAATGAAAGTGCTTCATTAAATTGAAGTGCGCCTGAAGTACCTTGTTGAGGATCATTTCTTGTGTTAAAAGCTGTTAAAATACCTTTATCTGGGAAATCACCTTCATAGTGTTGATGAACAATATCACCATAATCTGTAAAGCTACCTGCACCTTGAGCAATGTTTGTTAAGTCGGTAGTACTTCCGTTTAATGCAACAGGTTGAATCGATCTAAAAGCGGAACGTGATAACGTTGCACGATTTTGTTGTTGGTTTTGCAAATCAAAATAAATATTAGATAAAGCTATATTAAGATCCTGCTCACTCATCGTTGCTGCATCTTGCGGTAATTGCTCAATGATGGCATTTTTATTTTGAGCCGTTAAGTGATTGTCTTTTACAAAGCGATCTATTCTATCCTGAAATTCTGTTGCTTTTTGTGATGTGCTCGGTGTTGTATTTTTTTTAACAGGGTCTGTCGTTTGTTGCCTTTCAGATGTTACTTCTGTTGATGCTTCTGTTCGAGTCTCTACGTTTGTGTTATCAATTGTTTGTTCTTTATCTGGTTGCGTTGATGATTGTGGTTGTACTTTCTCTATTTCAGCCTCTACATCATTTTGTATTTCTGGTTGATTCGATGTTATTGCTTTACTTTCTATATTTTGACTTGTTTCATTTTTAGAAGTTGCCGTCTCAGATGATACATCTTCGATAGTTTTATCTTGTAATGGGGCTTCATTTGTTTCCAACGAAGGCTCAGCTTGCTCAAGGCTTTGTTCTTGTTGTATAGCTTCTTTTTGAGTTACGACTTCCGCTTCACTGCTAGCTCCTTCTGTTTTTGGTGATTCAGTTGTTGTTTCTACACTGTCATCAATCGATTGAGTTTCAACCTCATTCGTTTGGTCTACAGTTTGTTGTTCACTTGTATCTTGTTTTTCTGACTCATCTATTTCAATACTTGATGGCGCATTCATAGTTATTTCTTCTTTTACTTCAGAAGCTTGCGCGTTGCTGTTTATACCTAAAAAGAATGTCGTACCAATAATAATACTTGCTGTACCTACTGTAAATTTTCGGATTGCGTAGTTATTTTTCTTATTGAAAAAATTGTTTTTTGAAGACAATCGAAACGCTCCTATTCTAAATAATTTGTATTAGAAGATGATATATTTTTGCTCTCTATAATAGATATAGGACAAGATATTATATTAATTGAAATGAGTTATACAACTTACACAATATTTTATGTTTATAAAAGTTAATTGATTTTTCAGTTTTTGACAAGCAATAAAATGGAAGGAATTTAATAAATGTTAATTATTATAATCTCAATTTTTCTATTCTTTAGGAGATTACATTTAGGGTACTTAATTTATATTTAACGAGTAGGGTATATGTCCAAATTGTTGTCATAAATTCTTAAATTTTTATATCATTTAACTTTTATGATGATTCTTTATAGCGGTGATATGTTTAATATTTTTCAAAGATACAAAATGTTCACGACCTTCAAAAAGATATATCAACATTATTTTGCCACTCAACATAACAATTTTAAGTGGCATAATTAATAGTGACTTGGAAGATTCTGTCGTTATCCTCAAGTACTGAGAATGATAAATGCCTTTATAAATCTTAAATAAATCATAATCCTCAAAACTATATTCAATAGCTTCTACACTATCAATTAGTTTAAGTAAAGCTGATTTACTAGGCGCAAAATCACGCGTTACAAATATTTTTAATAACTTGATAATACTTTTTTGAACTGGAAAACCACATAATTTAATAAAAATAATTAACAGTTCAAAGTCTTTCTTTTTAAGTTGATCCTGATTTTCTGGTATATAGTACACATTTTGCTTATAGTTAAAAACAACTTCTTTTCGATCTAGCCATTCATCATTATCGTATAAGTAATTTCTAACTTCTTGTATATCACGCTTGATGGTTCTTTCACTAACATTAAATTCATATGCAAGTTGAGAAATATTAATATATTGATTTTTTATCAATCTTGTATAAACACTTAATAAACGATTAGAGCGACTCAATATACCACCTCCGATACAATAATCATTATATTTATAAGGTGGGACATTTATATGTACAACCATAAATAAAATATGAATAATTTAAAACTATTTAATCAAATCTTTATTTGTTTTTATTGAGCATTTCTTTCTATTGTTAGATTGATGTCAAATACACTTTGTTAAATAATGATTTTAACATCAAACAAGTTAAATTCATATGTAATTTAGAATAATTGAATGATACATACATTTGATGTGAGGTTATTCATGCTAAATATAAGTGTTCAATAAGGATAAAGGGTAATTTAATATTTGATAAGCATATACAGAAGTAATGCGAGGTAAGTGCGATTGTATAAAAAAGGGAAGCGTAGCTGTACTGCACCCCAAAAGTTGAACCTACAAAATTCAACTTTTGGGGTGTTTAATTATGAATAAAAGTTATAGTTTAGATTTCAAACTTAAAATATTACAAGAATACAAAAGCGGGCAACTTGGTTA
>NZ_JABANU010000005.1 GCF_016238445.1 Staphylococcus canis | reverse complement strand
CATAAATATCTCTCCTTAATTAGTTTGTTGGTACTTACAATTATAGAGGTATTTGTGCCGTTTTTATATTAAAAACTAAAAAATAACGGCTAGTGAATATTTCACCAACCGTTAAAAGTATAGAACCTTCATTTTTCATCATGAAAATCTTCCTGTTTTCGGTTCTGAGACACATTAATGTCCCAGCCCCTTTTTTCATATCTTTGTTAAATCATCATTATGCGTTAAGTGCTCTAGAATTAGCGAATTTCTTGGATACGAGCAGCTTTACCACGTAAACTACGTAAGTAGTATAATTTCGCACGACGTACTTTACCACGACGTTTCACTTCGATTTTTTCAATTTTAGGTGTGTGTAATGGGAATGTACGTTCAACACCTACACCTGAAGAAATCTTACGCACTGTGAAAGTTTCTGAAATTCCGCCACCACGACGTTTAATCACAACACCTTCGAATACTTGGATACGCTCACGTGTACCTTCGATGATACGTACATGAACACGTAAAGTATCTCCAGCGCGGAATGATGGAATGTCGTCACGTAATTGTGATTTTGTAACTGCTTCAATTAATTTGTGATTTGTCATTTTTTATACTCTCCTTCAACCTATGTTCATGCCTCGACAATCATTAGAGCAGCGGACCATAGTGATATTTGTGTCTTCACACTCAAGTTATAGTAGCATAAACTACTTTTTTTTTCAATGCTTCTTTAGTGATTTTAAATATTTTCTATCTTCCTCTGTTAATGGATAATGTTCTAATAAATCTGGACGCTTTTTGAAAGTACGTTGTAATGATTGTTCATGGCGCCATGTATCAATGCGTTGATGATCTCCAGATAATAATACATCAGGGACTTTCAATCCTCTAAATTCACGTGGTCTAGTGTATTGTGGATATTCTAACAATCCGCTTGAAAAGGAATCATCCTCATGTGATACTTGGTTGCCTAAAACTTCAGGTATAAGTCTCACAACAGCGTCTGTAATCATCATCGCTGGTAGTTCTCCACCTGTTAACACATAATCACCCACAGAAATTTCATCAGTTACAAGCTCGGAGCGAATACGTTCGTCATATCCTTCATAATGTCCACATATAAATACGAGATGATCTGCTTGTGCTAAAGACTCAGCTTGTTTTTGATTAAAAGATTTCCCTTGCGGTGTCATTAAAATTACACGTGTTTCTTCAGTCGTTTGTATTGTATCCATAGCATTGAAAATAGGTTCTGGTTTAAGGACCATGCCTTGTCCTCCGCCGTATGGATAGTCATCCACCTGATTATGTTTATTATTAGCATAAGCTCTAAAATTAATAATTTTAGTATCTAAAATTCCTTTTTCACGGGCTCTTTTCAAGATAGATTGGTTAAGCACGCCTTCAAACATTTCAGGAAACAGGGTTAAATAATCGATTTTCATTCTGTTAACAACCCTTCCATCGGTGTAATATCAATACGTCTATGTTCAATATCTACTGTTTTCACGACATCTTCAATATATGGAATAAGATGTTCTTTCTCTCCTTTAACGACCCAGACATCATTAGCACCTGTTTCAAAAATTTCCACTACACGACCGATTGGTTCGTCCGCTACAAAAACAGTACAACCTATAATATCTGAATAATAAAACTCATGTTCATCGAGTTCTATTTCCTCATGATCACGTTCTTGATATAACAGATGTCCTTTCAAGTGCTCGATATCATTAATATTCGTATAGCCTTCAAATTTCAACATATGTAATCCTTTGTGTAATCGATGTGATGTTACGACTAATTCTAACATTTCACGATTCACTTCAACCTCTAACACTTCTCCTGGTTGAAAACGAATATCCGTAAAATCTGAGTGTGACTTTACCTTTACTTCACCTTTTATACCATGGGTATTCACGATTTTGCCGACTTCTACTTTCATTATTTGAAAGCCTCCTAACTAAAAAATCGTATCAATAAGACAAAAGGGCTTTGAGTCACAATCGATTGATTTTAGCTCAAGCCCTCTCTTGTATAAGATTAAATTATTTTGCTTTTTTTTGCTCGTCAAATGTTTTTAAAATACCTTGACGTGATAAGATGTTGTGTACTGTATTCGTTGGTTTCGCACCATCTTTTAACCATTTTAAAGCTAATTCTTCATCAATTTTAACTTCAGGAGCATTTACTGCTGCTGGGTTATAAGTTCCGATTTGTTCGATGATACGGCCATCACGTGGTGCACGTGCATCAGCTACTACAATACGGTAGAATGGGTTTCTTTTTGAACCTAAACGTGTTAAACGAATTTTAACTGCCATTTATAATTCTCTCCTTTAATTTCAATAATTTGTTATCTACAAGAAATTATAATAACAGGGTTTTAAACCTTTGTAAAGAGAAAATACTTTACCAATTAAAATTTCTTCAAACCTATTTCTTACTAAAAAGGAAGATTCATGCCTTTTAACATATTTTGTAGTTGCTGTTGTTTTCCTTTTTTACCTTTACCGCCACCTGTGAATTGTTTCATCATCTTTTTCATATCATTAAACTGTTTTAACAAGCGATTAACTTCTTGTAATGAACGACCAGATCCTGCAGCGATACGGCGTTTACGAGATACATTTAACTTAGCTGGGTCTTCACGTTCATCTGGTGTCATAGATTGTATGATTGCTTTAATATGATCGATTTGTTTTTCGCTCATATTAAGCTTATCTAAGCCCTTAATTTTGTTCATGCCTGGAATCATTTTCATAATATCATCCAGTGGACCTAGGTTTTTAACTTGATCTAGTTGATCCAAAAAGTCTTCAAGTGTGAATGAAGAAGTACGCATCTTTTGTTCTAAGTCTTTTGCTTTTTCTTCATCTACATCTTGTTGTGCTTTTTCGATTAAGCTAAGAACATCACCCATACCTAAAATACGTGAAGCCATACGTTCAGGATGGAAAAGTTCTAAACCATCTAACTTTTCGCTCATACCTACAAATTTAATCGGTTTCTCAGTAACTGCACGAATTGATAAAGCCGCACCACCACGTGTGTCACCGTCTAATTTTGTAAGTGTGACACCTGTAACATCAAGTTGTTGGTCGAATGATTCTGCAACATTAACTGCATCTTGACCAGTCATAGCATCTACGACAAGCATGATTTCATTTGGTTTTGAAATATCCTTAACTTCTTGTAATTCATTCATGAGTGCTTCATCAATATGCAAGCGTCCTGCTGTATCAATGATAACGAAATCAAGATGCTCTGATTTCGCATGTTGTAATGCATTTTCAACAATTTGTTGGGGTGGGACTTGATCTCCTTCAGAGTAAACGGGGATATTAATTTGTTTTCCTACCGTTTGTAACTGATTAATTGCAGCTGGACGATAAATATCAGCTGCTACTAAAAGTGGCTTTTTGTTATATTTTTTTCGCATTAATAATGCAAGTTTTCCAGCTGTTGTTGTTTTACCTGCCCCTTGTAGACCAACCATCATTACAACTGTTGGGGGTTTTTTTGACATTGTAATAGATGTATTATCGCCACCCATTAATGTCGTAAGTTCTTCTTGTACAATTTTAATAACTTGTTGTCCTGGTGTTAATGATTTCATTACATCAGAACCTAAAGCACGCTCTGAAACTGTTTTAACAAAATTCTTAACGACTTTAAAGTTAACGTCCGCTTCAAGTAACGCTAAACGAACTTCGCGCATCATTGTTTTAATATCAGCTTCAGTCACTTTACCTTTACCTTTAATTTTTTGCATCGTTGCCTGCAATCGATCTGACAATCCTTCAAATGCCATAAAGTGACCCTCCTTATTCTAAATCCTCAAGTTCTTGAATATAATTTTGTAACGCTTTAGGATTATTAATATTTTCTTTCATTTTTCTATAGATTTCTTGTCTTTTGGTAAAACGGCGATAAAGACCTAATTTTTTCTCGTAGTCCTCTACTAAGTCGCCAGTTCTTCTAATGTTATCATACACGGCTTGCCTACTCACTTCAAATGTCTCTGCGATTTCACTTAAAGCATAATCTTCTAAATAAAAAAGTTGTAGATAGTTACGTTGTTTTTTTGTGAGTAAGGATTGATAAAAATCGAATAAATAATTCATTCGAACGGTTTTAACTAAATCATTCTCGCTCATAGTCTACTTCCTCTGATTCTTGTTCTTCTGGTACATTTTGCTCAATCATATCGGCAAATAACCCGTATACATAACTTTCAGCATCGAATGGTTGTAAATCATCTAATTTTTCACCAAGACCTACGTATTTTACTGGAATATGCAATTCATTACGTATTGCAAGTACAATACCACCTTTTGCTGTACCGTCTAATTTCGTTAATACAATACCCGATACGTCTGTAACTTCCTTAAACGATTTTGCTTGTGATAATGCATTTTGACCTGTTGTAGCATCGAGACATAATAATACTTCATGCGGTGCTTCAGGAATCGCACGTGAAATCACGCGTTTAACTTTTTCAAGTTCATTCATTAGATTTTGTTTATTTTGCAAACGACCTGCTGTATCACAAATCAAAACATCTACACCTTTATTTTTAGCAGCATTGATAGCATCATACATAACAGCCGCTGGATCTGAACCTTCATTTTGTCGGATAACTTCCGCACCTACACGTTCTCCCCATACTTCAAGCTGTTCAATTGCACCTGCACGGAAAGTATCCCCTGCAGCTAACATTACTTGTTTGCCTTGTGCTTTATAACGGTGCGCTAACTTACCAATTGTTGTAGTTTTACCTACACCGTTGACCCCTACCATTAAAATGACATTAAGACGGCCTTCTTCTAAGTTCATAAACTCTATTTGATCATCATCTTGATGGTAAATTTCTACTATTTTTTCAACAATAACTTCTCTTAAATCTTCAGTCTCAGTGATATTACGACGTTTAGCTTCCATTCTTAATTCATCTACTAATTCCATTACTGTATTAAAGCCAACGTCTGCTTGTATTAACATTTCTTCTAATGCTTCAAAAAAGTCTTCATCTACTTTTCTGTAATGTGCTAATAAATTATTAAGTTGTGTTTGAAAGTTTTCTCTTGATTTTTCAAGACCTTCTCTAAATTTAGCACCTAATTTTTGAGACTCAATTTCTTCAAATTCTTCGATAGATATTAAACCATCATCCAAATCATCATCCCATTGTTGTGACCAATCGGGCTCGTCAGATGTTGACTGATGACTTTGATCTTTAAACGGCTCGTCTTGTTGTTCTGGTTCTGATTCAACCGGTGTATCTAGATGTTCTTCTTGCTCTCTTTCATTTTTAGAAAACTTATCTTTTAATCGTTTAAAAAAACTCATTACTTAGTCCTCCTCTAACATTTTATCAATTGTATTTAAATTCACACTGACAAGTCTCGAAACACCTAATTCCTGCATCGTCACACCATATAACCTGTCGCACATTTCCATTGTTCCTTTACGATGCGTAATTACTATAAATTGAGTTGCTTCAGATAACGTTTTTAAATAATTAGCATAACGCGTCACATTTGTTTCATCTAATGCCGCTTCTACCTCATCTAAAATAACAAAGGGAGCAGACCTCACTTTTAAAATGGCAAATAGTAAAGCAATTGCACTGAGTGCTCGTTCGCCTCCACTTAACAATGATAAATGTTGTAATTTTTTACCTGGAGGTTGAACTTTAATCTCGATGCCTGCTGTTAGATAGTCATTATCCGTCAATTCAAGTTCTGCCTGTCCTCCTTCAAATAACGTTTTAAAGACATTTTCAAACTGTGTTTTAATAGCGTTAAATGTAGCACTAAAACGCTCTACCACTTCTTTATCCATTTCATGAATGATTTGCTCTAAAGTTTCTTTAGCTTCTCTTAAATCATTTCGTTGTTCTAATAGAAAGTCATAGCGTTCTTGAATTTCTTCATATTGTTCAATTGCTTTTAAATTGACTGGTCCTAGTTCATCTATTGAAAGTTGTGTCAGTTTAACTTTTTGTCTTAATTGATCAATTTCTAAATTAAGGTTTGAAAAATGTGAATGCGCGTATTCAAATGTCATATGATACTTTTCATCAAGATGTTTTAGATTTTGATCTATTAAAACATCTAATCGTGATTGTGAAGTTTTAACATTTTGATACTGATTTTCAAGTTCTAAAAGCGATTGATGACTTTTTTCCAACGCTTTTTCATTTGACTCAATTAAATCTTCAATTGACTGGCGCTCGTGTCGAAACGTTTCTTGTTGTTCGAGTAAGTGCTTCTTTTTCTCACGAAACGCTTCTATCTCCTCACTTATTTTCGTTAGTGCCGTGTCATCGTTAACCTCATCAGAATTAATAAGATCAAGTTGGTCATTTAATTGAGATTGTTGCTTGTCTATTTGTTTCATTTGTTGTGTATAACGCTTCAAGTTCGCTTGTTGCGTTGAGAGTTTTTCTTTTGTTACAGCTAAGTCGGACTTATATTGATGTAAACGGTTTTGATGTTTTTGTAATTCTGTCTTATCATGTTTATTTTGCTCAGTGAGTTGTTTAATTTGTCGATCTAATGACTGTAAAGTGTCATCGATTTCAGCTTTTCGTTGTTGCTTAGTTAATAATGTGTTTTGACTCTCATTTGCATTATAACCGTCATTTTTTTCGAATTGAAATTCTTCATGGTCACGCTTTAACTGTTGTTCTATTTTAGAATATCGATCATATTCTAAATCTAAATCATGAAGCGCTTGTTTAAGTTGATTAAATTGGTGTTGTTGTTCAAGATACGTATCACTATATGACTCTTTTTCCTCTTTCTTTTGACTACAAAACGCTTCCAATTGTTTAATTTGACGTGTATATGTGTCAAGTTGTTGAGTTAAACGTTCATATTCATGCTTATGCCCTAAAACAGATTGTTGGTGCGCTTTACGTCCACCCGTCATCGCTCCACCCGGATTAACTATATCACCTTCAAGTGTTACAATGCGTGTTTTATAACGTATTGCATTAGCGACCTCATTCGCCGTTTTCAGATGATCAACAATAATCGTTCGCCCTAACAAGTTTTCAGCTATTGATTGATACTTAGCATCATATGTAACCAAATCACTAGCTATTGCAATATATCCTTCATGTTGTTTGGCTTGTGCTATGATTTGTGGATCTAAATGTTTAGGCTTAATCACGGATAAAGGTAAAAAAGTAGCTCTTCCTGATTGCTTGGTCTTTAAATATTGTATAGCTTGTCTTGCTACATGTTCATCTTCCACAATGACATGTTGAAGTGTTGCACCTAACGCGACTTCAATTGCTGTCGTATATTGTGAAGGTACATTTAATTTTTGCGCTACTGCTCCATGCACCCCATCAAATGATTCAGAGGATTTTAAAATTGATTTAACACCTTGATAATAATAAGTCATATCTTGTTGTTTAGACTGTGCTACTTCTAACCGTGATTTCAATTTGTCATAATATCTATACGCTTGATATAGTTTTTCTTCTGTTTCAGTTTGTTGTCGTTGCGCTTCACTAAGTTGCTGTTCTGTTCGTTCGATTTCAATTTGAATACGGTCACGTTCTTTCAATTTGCTATCTTTTTGTTTTTTGATTTCAGCCATTTGGTGCTGTGCCGTTTTCAATTCGTTATACGCCTCTTGTAAACGTGTATCTAGTCTATTCTGCTTTTTTTGATGCTCTTCAATGGTACGTGATAAAAAACGAATATCATTATTGAGATTGGATTGCTCCGTCATATACTGATAATACGTATCTTTTAATTGCTCAATTTCCGCATCACTATTAGCATCATCTCGATATATTTGAGATTCGAGCTGTTGAATATTTGTAATCAATTTCTCTCTTTGATGCTTTAGCTTTTCTATTTGTGATTGAACACTTTGTATTTCTTCTTGTGTTGAAGTCCTTTCATGATTCAAGCTTTCTTGTTCTTCTTCAATACGTGCATTCATTTGTGATTGATTTTTTTGGCGTTCTTCTAGTAATTGATATTTTCCGTTAAGTTGTTCAACTTTTTCTGTTACTTGAATTAAGTTGATATTTAAGTCTTCCAGTTGTTGATCCAGATCAAAACGTTGTCCTTTCGTTTTCTGCAGTAACTTTGAAATACTAGATTTTTGACTTTGTACTTTGGCTTGTCTGCCCTTTAAATCATTTAACTTTTGATCTAATGTCGAAATTTCTTGTTGGTATGCTGTTATATCATAAACCGTAACTTGAATATCGCTTTCTTTTAATGCTTCAGATAAATGCATATATTCTTTAGCGATAGCCGCTTCCTCTTTCAATGGTTCAACGCGTCCCTCAAGGTCATATAAAATATCTTCCACGCGTGTTAAATTAGCTTCTGTCTGAGATAATTTATTAACGGAAGCTTCTTTTCTTTTTTTATATTTCAACACACCTGCAGTTTCTTCAATAATGTGACGTCGCTCAGTTGGCTTAGCATTTAAAACTTCGTCCACACGTCCTTGTGAAATAATGCTAAAAGCTTCTTTTCCTAGTCCAGAGTCTAAAAATAGTTCTGTGATATCCTTTAGACGTTGTCGTTCATTATTAAGAAAGAAAACACTATCACCATTTCGATATAGCCTTCTTGTGATTGTAACTTCTTCCGACTCTACATTTAATAATCCTTTTTGATTATCAAGCTTCAATTGGACTTCAGCAAAATTTTGAGCATTTCGATGTTTAGCACCAGAGAATATAACATCCTCCATCTTACTTCCTCTTAATGAACGCGCAGATTGTTCACCTAACACCCATTTTATAGCATCCGTAATATTACTTTTACCGCTTCCATTAGGTCCTACTATAGCAGTGACCCCTTTGTCAAAATCAATTTGAGTAGGTTCAGCAAATGATTTAAATCCGTGTGCATGTATCGATTTTAAATGTACCATTCTTCTACTCCTTTTGTGACAATGCTAAATAAGCTTTTTCGGCAGCTTTTTGTTCAGATTCTTTTTTTGTTCGACCCACACCTTGTGCAATTGGTTTATGATTGAGTTGTACTTCTGACGTAAATTGCTTATTATGTGCAGGTCCGTCTTCTTGAATAATTTGATATTGCAAATGGCCTAAATATTTTTGGTGCACGTATTCTTGAAATTTCGTTTTAAAATCTACTGCTCCCATAAGTTGATCGCCTTCAACAAATGGAAAAATAGCATATTCTGCAAAAGTTTTAACAGCTTCTAGACCTTGATCTAAATATAATGCTCCGATAAACGCTTCGAATACATCAGCTACGAGAGAAGGTCTTGTTCTACCACCTGTTTTCTCTTCACCTTTACCTAGCAAAATAAGCGTATTCAGTTGAATTTTATTTGCAAATATTACAAGTGAGGGCTCACATACGATGTTTGCTCGCATTTTAGTCAAATCCCCTTCTGGTAAGTGAGGATATTGATCATAAAGAAAGCGTGATACCGTCAATTCTAATACTGCATCGCCTAAAAATTCGAGACGCTCATTATGATCTAATCGCTTCATATTAAAATCATTTATGAAACTAGAATGTGAAAAAGCTTGTTGAAATATTGAAATATCACTATATTGTAAATTTAATTCTTTCATCTTCATCTTAAATTGATTTTGAAATTGATCGATGAGTGATTGTTTACGATGGTTGGCCATTGGGCTCCTCCTTATCTTCAATGATTCAATCTTCATAGTATAACCTACACTAGAATTCTGGTTTTATTTGTATGAGTTTTATCATAATTGTTATGCTATGACCTGTTTGTTAGTAAAAAATCTGAGCCGAAACATCGACTCAGATGAAAACAATTATTTTTCAAGTGTATTAATGTAATTAACAGCGTCTCCAACTGTATTGATTTTTTCTGCTTCTTCATCTGGAATTTCAGTACCAAATTCATCTTCTAATTCCATTACTAATTCAGCAATGTCAAGTGAATCTGCTCCTAAATCATCTTTGAAAGATGCATCTTCAGTTACTTTGTCAGCATCAACACCTAAACGATCAACAATAATATCTTTCACTTTATCGAAATTTTCCACAATCTTTCACCTCCTTTAAAGGTTACTATTTTCACACACATCTAAGTGATGTTTTGTAGTCCTTGACTGTTATATTTTGCCATTTTATTTTAACAAATACAACCCATATCCACATATATCCAAGGATTTCACTCTGAATTATATATCCGCCATTGAATGTACAGATATTATTCCATGTGCATACCACCATTAACATGAATCGTTTGACCAGTAATATACGAAGCTTTGTCTGATGCTAAAAATGCTACAGTTTGAGCAATATCTTTATCTTCACCAAAACGGCCAAGTGGAATTTGTTCTTTCATTTTTGCTTTTAAATCATCATTTAAAGCATTTGTCATATCAGATACAATAAATCCTGGTGCCACTGCATTCACCGTAATATTGCGAGAAGCAAGTTCACGTGCTGCAGTTTTCGTAATTCCGATTACACCAGATTTTGTTGCGACGTAGTTAATTTGTCCTGGATTTCCTACAGCGCCTACAACACTTGAAAGATTGATAATTCGTCCTGAACGTTGTCTCAACATTTGTGGTGTCACTTTTTGAATACAATTGAATACACCTTTTAAGTTTGTATCAATGACATCGTCCCATTCTTGTTCTTTCATACGCATTAATAAATTATCTCTTGTAATACCTGCATTATTAACAAGTACATCTAGTGAGCCATATGTCTTTACAACTTCTTTAACCATTGTTTTGACTTCATCACCATTTGCAACATTAGCTTGAATTGCAAGGGCTTCTTGACCTTTTTCTTTAATCTCAGCCACAACAGCTTCTGCTTTTTCTTGATTGCCTGCATAATTGACAACTACTGTATAACCTTCCTCTGCTAGTTGTAAGGCGATACTTCTTCCTATACCTCGAGATCCACCTGTAACTAATGCAACTTTACTCATTTGCTAACCATTCCTTTACATCTTCGAGCGTTTGAATCGAAGTTATTTTCACATTTCTATCTATCTTTTTCACCAAACCTGATAAAACCTTATTCGGTCCAATTTCGACAAAATGGTCTGCACCTTGTTCAATTAACCATTTTACAGAGTCAATAAATTCAACTGGTGAATACAATTGTTGAACCATATGTTGTTTAATGATATCTCGATCAGTTTCACCTTTTGCATTCACATTTTGTATAACAGGGGTTTTGGCATCATGCCATTCAAATTGGTTAATAAATGCATCAAAGTCTTTTGAAATAACTTTCATCATTGAAGAATGAAAGGGACCTGACACATTTAATGGTAAAACACGTTTCGCACCTAAACGCTTACCTTCACCAACTAATCTATCAATAGCCGTTTGGTGCCCCGATACTACGATTTGACCAGGGGCATTGATATTAGCAGGCTCAATCACTGCTTCATCAGTTGAAAGCTGTTTACAAATATCCTGTACTTCTTCCAAGCTAAGACCGAGCACTGCTGCCATACTACCTGTCCCTTGAGGAAAGGCTTTAGACATTAATTCACCACGACGACGTACGATTTGAATAGCATCTTCAAAGTGTAATACACCACTCATTACTAAACTCGAATACTCCCCTAGACTATGTCCAATTGTAAAATCAAAATTCGGTCTCCCCATTGCTTCATATAAAGCAATGCTATGTGTCAATAATGCTGGTTGAGTATTTTCTGTTAAACCTAATTTTTCATCTTGGTCTGTAAACATTGTTTCTAAAATATCAAAATCCACATGTGACTGTGCTTTTTCAAAAATTTCTGTTGCCGCTTCATTGACCTGATAAAGATCTTGACCCATACCTACTTTTTGAGCGCCTTGTCCAGGGAACATCACAACCGTTTTACTCATTAAGCGTCCCTACTTTCTCTCGCATATTTTCAACTATTTGTGTCTCTACTGCGATTTTAGCTTGTTTAATAGCAGAGTAGAATGCTTTAGCGTTTGAACTACCGTGTGCTTTAACAACTATACCATCTAACCCTAATAAAACTGAGCCACCATATTCTGAGTAATCAAGTTGCTTCGCGATTGATTGAAGATCTTTTTTCAAAATCAATGCAGCAAGCTTGTTTTTGAAACTTGAGAGAAGATCTTTTTTCACGATTTTACCAACAGACTTCGCAATACCTTCAAGGTTTTTTAAAATCATATTGCCAGTAAATCCATCTGTCACAATTACATCTGCTTCATCTTCCATAATAGATTTCGCTTCAATATTACCGACGAAATTAAACGTTTGAGATTGATTCATAAGTTCAAATGCTTTTTTAGTAAGGCTATTTCCTTTTTGATCCTCAGTACCGATATTAAGTAATGCTACTTTAGGATTTTGGATACCTCTTAAATTAACTGCATAAATATGTCCTAATAGTGCGTTTTGATATAAATGCTCAGCCTTAGCATCTGCGTTTGCACCTACATCTAAAAATACAACACCTTTGCCACTAACAGTGGGTAACGTAACAACTAACGCAGGTCTTGATACGCCCTTTAAACGACCTACTATAAATAAACCTGCTGACATTAAAGCACCTGTATTGCCTGCAGACACACAACCGCCCGCTTCTCCATTTTTAACTGCTTCAGCCATACGTACCATTGAACTGTCTTTTTTCCGCTTAATAGCACGAACTGGTTCGTCTTCCATCGTAATTTTTTCTGTTGTATGATGTATGCTGACACGGGGATGCTTTATATGACATTGACTTTCATCACCAAACAACATGATCTCAAGATCTTCGAAATCTTGAACAGCTTTTTCTACGGCTTCAAGCACAATCTCAGGTGCGTCGTCCCCACCCATCATATCTACTGCTATTTTTACCATCTTATTCATCCTCACTTATGTAATACATTTTAAATAGCCCTTCGAAAACTTTAGTATCTTCTACATAAGAAATGACACTCATTTCATAGTATTTCTCTCCTTGATATTCAACAGTAGCATGTGCCTTTACGAGCTCACCTAATTGAACAGGATGTACAAAATGAATGTGACTTTCTTTTGTAAGCACATTAGCATGATTCACAATTGCAACACATAATGAATTTGCTTGTGCAAAAATGACATGACCTCTTGCAATATGTTTACGTGTGAAAACGTCTTTTTGAGTAATTGTTAAAATTGAGCGCGCTGATTGATTTGGTTCTAATTCAATAATATCTCCAATAATATCCTGATTCTCTAGCGCACTGATATTTTCATATTGCTTTTCAGCTACATTTTTAATTCGTTTTCGCAATTCTGGTATTTTTAGTTGACTTCGATCTAAGCGTATTGTTTGGATACTTACATTGAACATCTCACTCAATGCTTGATCGGTCATAAATGGATTATCACGGATGGTTTGTTCAATTAATGCGCGTCGTTCACTTTTAGTTCTTTTCACATTATCTCCACCCAATTTTAGTACCAAGTCTTAATCGACTCGTAGTTATTTTAACATGTTCCACTTTAAGTTCAAAATAATATAGTAATTTGGGAACATACCACTCTAACCTTATTATATTACAAATTTTTAACATATATCATTATTAATCAAAACTTTGATATAGCATATTCATTTCGATAAATTCACGTAAGCGTTTAAATTTATCAGTAAAAAATATTCCAGATTGAATCATTTCTGACGCTTCATCTCGAGCAACCTCTAACATTCGATAATCTTCGACAAGGTTAGCAACCAGAAAATCAGGAAGACCACTTTGTTTTACGCCAAAGAAATCCCCAGGTCCACGCATTTCAAGGTCACGCTCACTCAATTCAAAACCATCATTTGTTTGAGTCATAATCGTCATACGTTCTATTCCAGTTTCTGATTTTGGTGATGCAATAAGCACACAATAACTCTGATGGTGACTTCTACCTACACGTCCGCGTAATTGATGAAGTGTCGATAATCCGAAGCGGTCAGCATCATAAATCATCATAAATGTAGCATTGGGAACGTTAACTCCTACTTCAACTACTGTAGTTGATACTAAAACATCTAGCTCATGTGCACTAAATTGATGCATGATACTATCTTTCTCTTCAGACGTCATTCTTCCATGTAAAATACCGATACGATACTTCGGAAGTTGTACTTTAAGATGCTCATACAACTCAATCACATTTTGAACGTCCTCTAAGTGCTCTGAGCTTTCTATTAATGGTGAAATCACATAAGCTTGTCGTCCCTTTTGTAATTCATGTTCCATATGACTCAAAGCTTTTTGATAGCCTTCATGTTTCATCCAATATGTTTCAATCGGTTTTCTACCGCTTGGCATACTTTTAATAGATGAAACGTCCATTTCGCCAAAAACTGAAATAGCAAGCGTTCTTGGTATAGGTGTGGCTGTCATAAATAAGACATTAGATAATGCACCTTTTTCTCTTAATTTTTGACGCTGTTGTACACCAAAACGATGTTGCTCATCAGTAATGACCAAGCCAACATTATGAAAGGTTACATCATCTTGAATGAGCGCGTGTGTACCAATCAAACAATCAATATGCCCTTGTGCCAATTGTTCAAGTAAAAGAGCCCTTTTCTTCCCTTTAACCGATCCTGTTAGTAATCCAACGTTCATTCTATCGCCAAATAACTCAACTAAACTATCTGCATGTTGTTCAGCAAGAATTTCTGTAGGAACCATCAGTGCTGACTGGTATCCTGCTGTTTTCAATGCATACATACATATAGCTGCAACAACTGTTTTACCTGAACCTACATCACCTTGTAATAAGCGATGCATTCGGATAGGCGCTTTGAGGTCTCTAAATATTTGATTTACACTTTGCTTTTGGTCCTCTGTCAATTCAAATGGCAAAGCGTCAATAAACGCTTTGACCTTCTCTAAATTATAATGAACTTCAACAGCCTCATCAGAAGATTTTTCAAGTCGATTCAACCACTGCATACGTAATTCAAACATAAAAAATTCAGTAAACGCAAATGTACGACGTGCTCGTAACAATGCTTGTTTATCCTGCGGTTGATGTAAAGTATGTAAAGTATCGTATAGTGTTTCTAATTTATATTTTTGCCGTAAGTCTATAGGGAGCCACTCTTCTATTTTCACTTCTGAAATCACACGGCGTATTAAATCTCTTAACGTTTTTTGCTTTATTCCCTCTTTAACACGATAAATAGGTGTGAATAATGCTTGATCATGTTGTTCATTTTGAAATATCATCTTAGACCCATTGATTTCTTGTTTACGTCGTGACCATTTCCCTTTAATCGTTACACGTTGTTCTAATTGTATTTTCTTTTTTAAAAAGGGCTGATTAAAAAATACTGCCTTGACCGCAATATCATTGATAATAAGGTGCACCGTGAGTTTAGATCGATTCCGTCCAAAAAAGGCAACAGTTGGCGTCGTATACACAACGCCTTCTACTGTTACGTAAGCATCATCTTCAGCTTGGGATAAATCGATTAATGTATTATCCTCATATCTTGTTGGTAAATACAAAATTAAATCTTGAATGGTTTCAATATTCATCTCATTAAGCACAGCTAATCGCTTCGGTCCAAGCCCTTTAAGCTCACTCAATTGATAAGGACTCTCTATTAAATTGATTTTTGACATAATTAATCACCAAAAATTTGTTGTTTTATACGCTGACCCGTAGGTGTACCTGCAAGGCCACCTCGTCCAGTCTCCCGTAATGCAGATGGCATAGTTTGACCAATTTTATACATGGCATCTATAACTTCATCTGTTGGTATTCTAGATGTTACACCAGCCAAGGCCATATCTGCAGATACAATTGCATTAGAAGCCCCAGCTGCATTTCGTTTAACACAAGGTACTTCTACTAAGCCAGCAACCGGATCGCAAACTAATCCAAGCATATTTTTCATGCAAATCGCAAATGCTTCTGCAGATTGTTGTGGCGTGCCTCCTTGAGCTTCAACGATCGCTCCAGCTGCCATTGCCGCAGCAGAGCCAACTTCTGCCTGACATCCACCTGCAGCACCTGATATCGATGCATTATTCGCAACGACAAAGCCGAAAGCACCTGCTGTTAATAAAAAATTGAGCATATCTGTTCGTGATAATTGTAATCTGTTTTTAAGCGAAAATAAAACGCCCGGTACGACTCCAGCTGATCCTGCAGTTGGAGTTGCACAAATCTTACCCATTGCTGCGTTAACTTCGTTTGTAGCTACTGCCTTACTCACAGCATCAAGTAACAGTTCTCCCGAAAGCGCTTTACCACTTGCTAAATAATTTTGAAGCAATACAGCATCGCCTCCCGTTAATCCTGTCTTAGAAGTTACACCATTAACTCCGTCTTGAATCGCTTTTTCCATCGTATTAAAATGATGTGCCATTCTTTCATATATTTCATCTTTAGATAATCCTGTCATATTCATTTCTTGGTCTAACATTACTTCATGAATTGATTTATCTTCTGTTTGACAGATTGAAATTAATTCAGCAACACTTTTGAAAACATTTTCCTTCATTCTACATCCCCCATTAAAGAAACAGTTATTACACCTGGTACGTGTTTAATATGTTCAAGAACTTGGCTCGAAATCGCATCATCTAGTTCACAAGTCATCAAAGCTTGATCTCCTTTTTCTTTACGTGCTACTTGCATACTTCCCACATTGATACCATTGTCTCCAATGATGTTTGCTACTTTTCCTATTGTACCGAATGTATCTTGATGGAAAACTAAAAGTGTTGGGTAGTTACCGCTTATAGCAAGTGAAAAACCATTAATTGCTACAATCTCAATTTTTCCTCCACCAATAGACACACCTTCAACAGATATATTTTTATCATTCTTCATCATGTCTAATATTACTGTATTTGGATGTGCACGTTCTTCAGCCATCTCGATAAAGTTTACGCGCATTCCTTCATTTTTAGCAGTTTCTAAACTCGTTTTGATACGATCATCATCTGTATCATACCCAAGCAATCCACCGACTAGTGCAACATCTGTACCGTGCCCTTTATACGTTTCCATAAACGAACCATATAAATAAATATCCACTTGATCAGGTCGTTCGCCAAATAAATCACGTGCTACTAAGCCTATTCTGACCGCACCTGCAGTATGTGATGATGAAGGTCCAACCATCGTGGGACCGATAATATCAAAAACACTTTTGTATTTCATATAACTCCCCCTTTGTTTAACACTTACTTACCCTTTATTATAGCAATCCAATTATATGAAAGAAATAATATACTAAACAATGTCACATAAAGCTTTACTTTGATACAAGGTCATGCTAAAAATAAATCCTCGTGTCATCTCTAGTCATTAACTAGACTATAGAAATGATACGAGGATGTATACTAACTACTTCCTTAGATTATTCAACTGCAAATAAAAATGGATATATTGGTTGTTGGCCATTTTGAATTTCAACTTCGACTTCATCATAGTTTTCTTCTATATATGATTCAATCCAATCAATTTGAGTTTGTTGTGCTTCTTCACCAACAATAACTGTAAGAATTTCACTGTCATCATTTAACATAGTATCTAATGTCTTTTGTAAAACTATATTTTCATCGCGATCGCTAACGACAATTTTATATTCAACAAGCCCCATAAATGCGCCTTTTTCAATATTAATGCCATCTATTTTAGTATCTCGCACTGCATAAGTAATTGAGCCAGATTGGACATCGACTAATGCAGAAGTCATCGTCTCATAATTAGTATCTAAATCCGCTTGATCATCATAATGGAACATTGCTGTAATACCTTGAGGAACCGTCTTTGTTGGAATAACAACAGCCTCAATATCAGCTATCTCTGCAGCTTGTTGACTTGCCATTTGAATATTTTTATTATTTGGTAAGATAATTGCACGCTTGCAACCACTTTCTTTAATGACATTTACTATATCTTCAGTAGACGGATTCATCGTTTGACCGCCATTAATAACATGTGTTGCACCCATAGATTTAAATAATTTTGAAATGCCTTCACCCATTGAAATCGTAATGATAGCCGTTTCAACATTTTTTGTTTTCTCATTTTGCTGATTCGCACGTTCTTTACGTAAAACTTCACGATGTTGTTCACGCATATTTTCTGCTTTAACCTTAATGAGTTCACCAAATTCTTGTCCAAATGAGAAAACTTCACCTGGTGTTTCAGTATGAACGTGTACCTTTACAATCTCATCATCACTTATCACTAAAAGAGAATCACCATATTGACTCATTGATTCTCTAAAATCTGATTCATTGAAAGATTTTTTCCCGGGTTGAAAACGTACCATCATCTCAGTACAATAGCCATAAACAATATCTTCTGTATTGATAACACCATGGAAATCGTGTTCATCATTGAATAATTCTTCAGTGTCTAATTTTGGCGTTTGAGCAACGATTTTTTCACCTTTCATCGCTTTTAGGAATCCTTCGTATACCAAAGTTAAACCTTTACCACCACTATCTACGACACCTACTTCTTTCAATACGGGTAATAAATTTGGAGTATTATCTAATGACTGTTGTGCCGCTTCATAAACTGCTTCCATAATTTCCATACAGTCATCAGTTTTTTCTGCTTTTTCTACTGCAACACGGCCAGCATCTTTAGCTACAGTTAAAATAGTACCCTCAACTGGCTTCATAACTGCTTTATACGCCGTTTGAACCCCAGCGTCAAAACTTTGTGCAAATTGTTTTGCATCAATTTCACTTTGTTCTTCTAGCGCTTTAGAAAAACCTCTAAAAATTTGAGATAATATAACGCCCGAATTACCACGAGCTCCCATTAATAAACCTTTTGAAAAAGCTTTACCTAGTTGTCCAATATGACTAGAAGGATTATTTTGAACTTCATCTCTTCCTGATGTCATTGAAAGGTTCATATTTGTACCCGTATCTCCATCAGGTACTGGATATACATTTAATGCATCTACCATCTCTGCATTATTTGATAAATTTTGAGCCCCTTGTATAATCATTTCGGCAAACAAATTACCGTTGATCTTAGTAATCATGAAAATGTCCTCCTATTTATCCTTCGTGTCATGATCAAAACGTACACCTTGTACGAAAATATTAACTGAATTCACAGTAAGTTTTAAAGTATGCTCTAAAGTGTACTTCACTGTTGCTTGTACATTTTGAGCGACTTCAGATATTTTCACACCATAACTGACAATAATGTACATATCTATATCTAATACATCATCATTTTCGCGTACTACTATACCTCTAGCATAATTTTCATGGCCTAATATTTCAGCAATACCATCTCTTACTTGTTGTCGAGACGCCATACCTACAATACCATAACACTCAACAGCTTTACCGCCCACTACAGAAGCGATAACTTCATTGGAAATATCGATACTACCGTATTCATTTTTGATTTCTAGTGCCATTACAATAGCCTCCTCACAATATGAGTTTAAGTCCTTTAAATGCATAAGTCCGATAAATTTTATATTATTTTTACAAATTTAGGTCTTATTTTTTGTCTATTACAATATTTTATAATAATTAATGTCGTAATGAAAATGATAATGTATAATTTATCACACTAATATGATTGAGTATAGTCTTAGTACGACAATAAATACCTAAACACTTTGTAAATTATATCAGAAAAAACCATCTTCACAAAGTCATAATGTTATAGACAGTTTTTTTTCATTGCGCCGTCCCCACTTTTATGATATATTACTTTAGTATGTAGTAGGAAATGTATTTGTATTTCTTAAAAGGAGGTACGATGATGGGTAAAGAATGTTTCGTAACAGGCCGTAAAGCTTCAACAGGTAATAGACGCTCTCATGCTTTAAACTCAACTAAGCGTCGTTGGAATGCTAATTTACAAAAAGTTAGAATTCTTGTTGATGGTAAACCTAAAAAAGTTTGGGTTTCAGCTCGTGCTTTAAAATCAGGTAAAGTTACTCGTGTATAATCATTTATAAATATAACCGAACCTTTATGTGGAAGGTTCGGTTTTTTATTATGCTAAATCTAATAAGGACACCGCATGACGCCGTTCTATCTAATATTCTAATTGTATCATTAGTTCTATTGTTAACGTTAGGCTAGTCTCTACTACGTATCTGATAAACTAGGCCTTGATGCACTTCTATTGTTCCATATTTACCTTCAAATTCATTTGAAATCGTTAACGTCGATCCTTCACGTAACACTTCATGATCTAAATTATATTTGAATCCTTTTAACGATAAAGTTACTTCGTCTGAAGCTGGGACAAATGAAATATAATCATAGATTTTCTTATTTCTTTTCTCATATACATTTGGTGTAAGCAATTCAATTGTGTTTTTGTCATCAATGATTTGAATTTTTATCTTTTGGAAGTCAGGATATTTTAATAATTGCATTGCTCCCATAAAGTGATCCAATCGTGCACCCGTTGCTCCATAAATTTTTATTTTTTGATATCCCATTTTCACTGCTTTTGTTACTGCAATAGCAAGATCTGTGTCCGCTTTTTCTGCCGGTTCAGGTTGTATGTCTATTTTTTCACTAACCCATTGTCTTTCCTGATATGAAATAGAATCAAAATCACCTACTGCAAAAACAGGTTGAATTCCCTCTTTTAATAAAGCAACTGTGCCACTATCAACACCTGCCCACGATTCGTTTACTTTTCGTGATAGAATGTTTTTTGGTAAATGACGACGACTACATAACAAATGAATGCTTTTTTTCATATTTTACGCCTCACCTTTTAATAATTTTACAGTATTTGTATAATCTGCTTGATTGAAGAAATATGATCCAGCGACCAGCCAATCTGCACCAGCATTAATCACTTTTGAGGCAGTATGCGCATTGATACCACCATCAACTTCAATTTTAAAAGAAAGTTTGCGCGTTTGTCTAATCTTATCAAGTGCAGCTATTTTATCAATGGCATCCTCAATAAACTGTTGTCCACCAAAGCCTGGATTTACAGACATCACTAATACAAAATCAACATATTGAAGTATTGCATCAATGGTATGAATGGATGTGCCTGGGTTAATCACAACCCCCGCTTCGACATTATGAGACTTAATTTTTTGTATCGCTCTATGAATATGTGGTGTAGCTTCGATATGAATCGAAACTTTATCTGCACCTTTTTGACAAAATTCATCAATATAATCTTCTGGGGATGTAATCATTAAATGCACATCAATAGGAAGTTTTGTCTGGGGGCGTATTGCCTCAAGAACTGGAAAACCAATAGAAATGTTTGGTACAAATTGTCCGTCCATTACATCAAAATGAAGACCATCGACTCCCGATTGTTCTAGATTTTTAATTTCTCCTTTTAAATTTAAAAAGTCTGCTGATAAAAGAGAAGGGAATAATTTTGTCATTAATATCGTACCTTTCGATTTGAAATTTCATTAAAAAGTTGAAGATAATGGTCATATCGAAACTTAGCAATTTGGTTTTGTTCCTCTTGTTGTTTAACCGCGCACTTAGGCTCGTTGATATGATAACAATCTCTAAACTTACATTGTGTACCGGCTTGGCTAATTTCAATAAAGTAATCACGTAAGTCTTCTTTCTCAATATGAGAGAAATCTAATGCACTGAAGCCAGGAGTATCTGCTATAAAACCGTTATGTCGTTGATATAATTCGACGTGCCTTGTTGTATGTCGTCCACGGTTTAATGATTGTGATATTTCACTTGTTGCTAAGTTTAAGTCAGGACGGTAGTGATTGATTAATGTAGATTTCCCCACACCTGATTGACCACTTAATACAGCTAAACCGGACTCCCATACGCTCACAACTTGAGAAATATCTTCTTCCATTCCTACAAATTGAGTACGATATCCTATCTCTTCGTATATCGATAAAGTATCTTCAATCATTTTACGTTGTTTATCTGTTGCTAAATCTTTTTTAGTTACTACAATTCTTGGCATTAATCCATAAGAATGTGCGATTACCAAAAAACGATCTAATAACTGTGTAGAAAACTCAGGCTCTACCGCACTCATTACGACAACCAATAAGTCAATGTTACTTACTGGCGGTCTTTTTAGCTCATTTCTTCTGTCATGTATCTTATGAATATAACCTGATGCATGTGTCTCTACATCGATATCCACAATATCACCAACAATTGGTGTGATTTGCTTTTTTCTAAATAGACCTCTAGCTTTCGCATCATATAATGTACCTTCAACATCTACACGATACACACCACTTAAAGATCTGATAATACGACCTGTTTTCAAACTGACACCTCTTTTTACATTGTCATGATTACGTCACTATTATATCAAAATGTATGTCATAAAACATTTATAAATACGCACTCACTGAAACATTTAAACAACAATAAAAAGGTATATATAACTAAACAACACCCCTATTTTAGAGGTGTTGTTACATTTGAAACCACGGATATTAACGTCTTACTCTAACGTTAGTAATATTAACGCCACTTGTTACTTTTCCTGGGAATTGATCCAGTTTTACTGATAAATCTTGTGCTGGCGCATCAAAATCAATTTTATTAGCGAAGTATTGAATCACTTCTTCCATAACAATGACTGTCATCCATTCACCTGCACAACGATGATTTGTATAGAAATCACCGCCACCTTGAGGAATAAGATCGAACGGACTACCATCCCAATGTTCAAATCTATCTGGTTTAAATTGATAAGGATTTTCAAAAAGCTCAGGATCATGTGTTGTTCCAAAAATATCTAATAACACAAATGTCCCTTTCTTAAGTTTATATCCATCAAATTTAACGTTCTTTTTCAAACGACCAGGTAAAAATGGTACAAATGGGAAGATACGACGCACTTCTTGAGCAAATTTATAAGCATAATTTGAATCATGAGTCACTTGTAATTTAAGACGTTCTTGATCATATTCAATTAATGCTTTTACTGCGTACGTGATAAAACGATTCACCGCAACTAATGGTCTCACAATATTCATTAAATCTACTGCACATAAATGTAAATCCATTGGTTTATCATTTAAATCTTTCCAATGCGCAAATTCATATAGGGCTGTATTCGGTGCAACGTACTGTTCACCTTCTCTAACAGCTTTAATTTGTTTTTCTAAAAATGCTTCTACTCGCGCTCGTGCTTGTTTGGCTTTTTTATACCCAGATGGTGATTGACCAAGCGTACTAAAAGAGTCAATGAGAAGATCCATATCTTTTGCATTTTGAACTGCTTCTTCATGCGTAAATTTTAATCCTGCCCAACGAAAACCGATTTTCGTCAATAATAATGTCGCCTCTTCATACACATTGACATTTTTCTTGTTTTCCATATACTGTGTATGATTAAACCAGTATTGACGCGTTAACTCTCTTAAATATTTTAAGTTTTCAGTTGTCATTAAAGACATAAACAAAGCTTTTCTATCAACATGTACCTTTCCTTCTGTTGTATGAATCGCACCTTTACCAAACAGTGTATTAACGATACGTTTTGGTAATGTGCCTTTTCTAGAAATTTTGCTATTATCATAAAAAAGTTCTGCTGCTTCTTTACCACTGATAACAACCATTTTTTTCATACCTAGTGCTCGTGTTTCAAAAATTTTAGTTTGCATTTCTTCTAATCGACAAGGAACATATGTATATGCCTCTTTAATAATTTTTAGTGTATTATCAAGTCCGTTATCTTTTGGTATTTTATTCATAACTTTAATGCCTCCATACCTCGTATATTTATTCATATATACCCTATCATACCACTTTTTAACCACACCGTAACTAGTAAACAATATTCCACAAACTACTAAAAAAGCGAGTGAATTAAAATTTTTAACTCACTCGCTTTTGAATTATTGATACATTTAAATATCACTATAGTTGATTGATTGTTGTGTCACTGTTTTTCCATCAACCTTAACCGTATAGGATGCTGTCTTTTTAGGTTCAACTTGTAAATTTACCGTATGACTAGTATCTTTAGTAATCGTAAATGTTTCTGCTGGTTGTTGAGATTGATGATTTTGATCATTTATAACAATTTCAACTTTTTGTGGTTTTTCATCTTTCCCTGAGTATGGAATGACAAATGTCTCATAATATTGCTTATATAAAGCGATATCATTTTTCTCATCGTCGGAATTGTCTTCCTCACTTTTAGGCGCTTCATCTGTTTTTGGCGAATCGCTTTCCTTAGGTCCAGTAGAGATAATCATCTTAATTTCTGTACCTTCATCAACCTCTTGGTTCTTAGGTGAATGACTAATAATATGATCAGCTTCTACATTTTTATCATTTCTTGTTTTTTCTACAGTAACAATCAGCCCTTTTTCTTCTAATTGTGCTTTAACATCCGCATAATTTTGATTTGTATAATCTCCAACATGCACTTGTTTTTTTCCAAGCGATTCTGTCAGCACTACTTCATCTTGAGTAACATGAACGTCAGTACTTGCCGCAATGCTTTGTGCCTCAATATTGCCTTTTGCGATATCTGATTCTGTGTATGCAGTATCATAGGAAATCTTTTCAAATCCTAAAGCTTTAAGCTTATTTTCAGCTTCTGCTCTCGGTAAACCAATTAAATGAGGCATTTTTTCAATATGTGGTCCTTTTGATACAGTCAAATCAACTTGGCTCTGTTGTCTTACTTTTTCGTCTTGTTTAGGCGAAGAATACATAACGTGATTTTTATCGTATTTATCACTATAAACTTCTGTAATCTTACCTGTTTTGAGATGATTCTGTTCTAATGTTTTTTGTGCCTCTTCTAATGTCTGTCCTGTCACATTTGGAATTTGACTATATTTATTCCCTGTCATTGCTGCAACCATAAAAAACAATAATCCAGCTATTAATAAGAAAAAGATGAGGCTAAACCATATTTTTTTACCTAACGAACGCTTAGGCTTAGACGATTGTTGTTTTGACTGCTTATATGACGAGCGTTCTGTTGGTACAATTGGGATTTGGGAAGTTTCCTCAATATGCTTTTGACTATTTTCATTTTCTATAGCTTGTTTATCGATTTTAATTGTTTTCGTTGCACTTCTATTTGTAAAATATGGTTTTTCATTAATGCGACTTTCATCCAATGATGTTAATACATCATTAGACATTTCAGAAATGGAATGATAACGCTCTGAAGGATCTTTTTCTGTTGCTTTTAAAATAACATTACTTAATGCTTGTGGAATTTCACTGCGTTGTTCACTTGCATTTGGAATGGCTTCTTGAATTTGTTTAATCGCAATACTCACAGGTGTTTCACCTTTAAACGGTGGATCACCGATTAACATTTCATAAAGTACGATACCAAGTGCATAAATATCTGAACGTTCACCAGTCTTTTCACCCTTTGCTTGTTCTGGAGATAGATATTGCACTGTACCTACAACATGATTAGTTTGTGTCATTGCAGTTTCACTTAATGCCTTAGCAATACCGAAATCTACTATTTTTATAATATGATCCTGATTAATCATCATATTTTGTGGTTTGATATCTCTATGAATAATGCCTTTTGCATGCGCATGTTGAATACCTTTTAGAATTTGATTAAATAACTGAATCGCTATTTTCGGTTCAAGGGGACCATGTGCTTTAATATATTCTGCTAAAGTAGGGCCTTCAATATACTCCATTACTAGAAAGAAGCAATCTTCTTCTTCACCAACGTCTAGCACACTTACAATATTTTCATGTGATAAAAGCGTCGTACTTTGAACTTCTCTTTCAAAGCGTTTCACAGTTTCATCTTTTTCATTAGGTGGAATGTTGATTACTTTGAGTGCGACTGTGCGCTCTAAGATGATATCCCATGCAATATATACATTGGACATCCCGCCTCCACCTAATAATTGCTTTAGCTCATAACGCTCGTCAATACGGCGGCCAATCATACTGGTTCACCCGCAATTTCCGCAATGATAAATGAAATATTGTCTTTAGCCTCAACTTCGCGTGCTAAATTAAGTAAAAGTGTCCCAGCTTCTTTTATATCACGAGCTTCTCTCAATATTTCATGCATTTCTTCAGTTCTCACATAGTCAGTGAGCCCATCTGAATTCAACAATAAATATTGATAAAATTTGGTTTTATTTACAAAAATATCTGGAGTTACGAGCTTATCTGTCCCCATTACTTTAGTGATGATATGACGTCTTGGATGATGATAAGCCTCTTCTTCCGTAATTTCCCCTAACATAACAAGTTGATTTACAAATGTATGATCAATTGTGATTTGATCGCAATTGCGTTCATTAATCAAATAGGCACGTGAATCTCCTATGTTCGCCACAACAATATGATGATCATAAATCAATGCGCACACACATGTCGTTCCCATACCTCGATAGGATGGATTTTCTTCAGCTAAATAGAACAGCTCATGATTAATAGATTGTAGTACACGTTTTAACCATGCTTCCGCTTGATGAGCTTCTATTAAATTTTCAGATTCAAATCTTTCTTTTAACGCATCAACTACATAATTTGCTGCAACTTCACCCGCTTGATGGCCACCCATGCCATCGCAAATCACTAACAATTGTTGGTTTGTTTGATTATAAAAAATACCGCCAGCATCTTCATTTTGTGCCCGATAATCACCAACATCTGAATAAAGCTCTGCCTTTAACATTGTGATCTACCTCGTTTCTGACTGTCTTTCCTTAGCTCTTAATTGACCACATGCTGCGTCAATATCTGAACCTTGCTCCCTTCTTATTGTAGCATTGATTCCTAGACGTTTTAATTCTTTTTCAAATTTAAATATATCATCTTTAGGTGTTTTCACATAATTACGTTCAGGTACGTGATTGACAGGAATCAAATTCACATGACAATTTAGATGTTTAATTAATCCAGCTAACTCACGTGCATGTGAAAGTTGGTCATTCACACCACCAAACAATCCATACTCAAAAGTTACACGTCTATTCGTTTGTTTTTGATAGTATTCAATCGCCTCAATCAATTTTTCAACATCGTATGCACGGTTAATTGGCATTAATTTAGAACGAATTTCATTATTCGCTGCGTGTAAACTTACTGCAAAATTAATTTGTAACGATTCATCTGCAAAGTCATAAATACGTGGAATAATACCTGACGTAGAAACAGTAATATGGCGTGCACCGATATTTAAACTATGATCATGATTTACGATTTTTAAGAAATCCATCATCTCGCTATAATTTTCAAAGGGTTCACCGATTCCCATAATAACAATTGAAGATACTCTCTCATCTGTTTCATCAAGCGCTTTTTGAACAGTTAATACTTGCGATACTATCTCGCCTGATTCTAAATTACGCTTTAACCCTCCTAAAGTTGAAGCACAAAACGTACAACCGATACGACACCCTACTTGTGTAGTAACACAAACTGAATTCCCATAGTCGTGTCGCATTAGTACAGTCTCTATAGTATAACCATCTTGAAGTTCAAATAAAAATTTAATTGTTCCGTCACGACTCTCTTGACGGACAACGGTTTCCAATGTAGTAATTGTAAAATGTGCTTCTAATAATTGACGTAGTGACTTAGAAAGATTAGTCATTTCATCAAAACGATCAACACGTTTATCATATAACCACTCAAAAATTTGTTTCGCACGGAAACTTTGTTGACCGTGCTCTTTTAGCCACGCTTGCATTTCATCAAATCTTAAAGAATATATCGATTGCTTTTCAAAATCAGGTAGAAATTTATTCTTTTTTTTCTTTTCAGCAGTAATCATATTTGATTATCCTTTCTTTTTTATTCTAGTCATGAAAAATCCATCTGAGTTAAAGTCTTGAGGTAAAATCTGTAACGTTTTGATAGATTCATTAGTTTTAGGATGTGTAAAAGGCACGAATTCAAAGTCAGGGTGTGCTTTTAAAAATGTATATATCACGTTCTCATTTTCCATTTGTTCAATCGTACACGTTGAATAGACAAGTTGTCCACCAGGTTTTAAATTTTGAGTTACATTTTTGAGTATCTTCAACTGCAATTGTACTAGTTGTTCAACTTTTTCAGGTGTCATCGTGTATTTAATTTCTGGTTTATGTCTCAATACGCCTAATCCACTACAAGGAGCATCTACTAATATCTTATCAAATTGACCTTCTATAGGTTTTGTTGCATCATGTTGTGACGCTACTACTTTTTTCAATTGTAATTTATCAATATTATGTTGAATCAACTGAATTTTATGTTCATGAATATCGTGAGCGATAATATGTCCTTTTCCATCTAAAATTTCTGCCATGTGACACGTTTTACCGCCAGGTGCACTGCAACTGTCCAAAACATCATCTCCAGATTTTAAATCCATCAATAAAGAGACAAACATTGAACTTTTATCTTGAATACTTACCAATCCTTCTTTAAATAATGTAGATTGAACCACTACACCTTGAAGTACATGTAAACAAACTTTAATATGTGGATCCTGTTGTACTTTCAATCCCTCTGCTTCTAGTTGAGTCATCGCATCTTCTACGGTGATTCGTGTTGTATTAACACGTACTGTTTGCGAAACTGGGTGCAACATTTGTTCAGCAATGGTTTCAGCTACTTCAAATCCATAATGTGTTTCCCAGTGTTTTATTATCCAAACAGGGATACTATAACGTATTGATGCTCTTTCATATTTATCACGAATATCATCAATCTTAGGTAATGCTTGTGAAGTCAGTTGGCGTAAAATCGCATTAACCGTATTCCCTGTTTGTGCACCACCTCTTTTTTTAGCGATATCCACCGCTTCATTTATGATCGCATGTGTAGGCACTTTATCTAAGTACACGTATTGATAAATACTCATCCATAATAAACGTCTTACCCATCCTTTAATTTTGGTTTTAACAAATGGTTTTAAATAATAATTTAGAGTTAATTTTCGTTTGATCGTACCGTATACAATCTCAGTATATAGTCCTTTATCTGCTTGAGATAAGTTGTTTTTCGATAGTACCTCATTGATTTTCAAATTGCTATATGCGCCATCTTTCAATACATCTTCTAAAGTTTGGAAGCTTAACGCTCTAACCTGAACCATTTACAGTAGTTCCTTTCCTACTAATGATTCTTGTACACCGCTTAAAAAATTAGCAACCGGCATACGTTTTTTTCCAGATAATTGAATTTCTGTAAGTCCAATTGCGTCATCAGAACCTGTACCAACAATAATTTGTTTTTTTGTCGTTTGAATAATTTCGCCCGCACGTCCTTTTTGGTTCGGGACAATGACAGCAGCATAGATTTTCATCGTTTTGTCATCCATTGTCGTATATGCAACTGGCCACGGTGATAATCCTCTAATATGGTTGAAAATTGTCCGTGCATCCTGTGACCAATCGATACGTTCATCTTCTCTCTGAATATTAGACGCAAACGTAGCTTTCGTATCATCTTGAGGTGTACGCGTGTGTGTATGATTTAAAATAGCCGGTAATGTTTCTTTTAGTAACTCTGTACCTAATTCACTTAATTTATCGTGCAACGTTCCTACATTATCATTGTCTTCAATTGGAATGGCACGTTGCGTAATAATATCACCGGCATCTAATTTTTTAACCATATACATAATTGTGACACCCGTTTCACTTTCACCATCAATAATCGCTTGATGTATTGGAGCACCACCACGATATTTTGGTAAAAGAGAGGCATGCACATTAATAGCACCATGCACAGGTGCATTAAGTAAAGATTCCGGCAACAGTTGCCCAAACGCTGCAGTGACGATAAGATCACTATTCATCTCTAGTAACGTTTTTAATTCCTCAGATCCCGCTAATTTTTCAGGTTGAAATACAGGAATATCATATTTTTCAGCAACTACTTTAACTGGCGGTGGTGTCATTTTACGTTTTCTACCAACAGGTCTATCCGGTTGTGTGACAACAGCAATAACCTCTTCTGTTTGAATTAACATTTCTAATATATTCGTTGAGAAATCAGGTGTTCCCATAAAAATTATTTTACTCATCTTCTAAATATGCCTCCAATTCCGCATCTGAAATTTCACGTTCCATAATATCTATAAATAACACACCATTCAAATTATCAATAACGTGCAATATCATGCGTGCAACGTCATCATAAGCTGTAAGTTCTACTTTGTTTCCTTTTAAATCATAACTTTCCACTTTAATCATTTGACTACGGGTAACCTCACCAAATCGACCAGGGACACTTAAACATCCTTCTAAATCAGTAATTTTTGTTTCAGATTCATTTACAATTGTAGGATTAATTAATTGTAAAATACCATCTTGCTCCATATCTACAATCGCAATCTGTTCAGAAATACCAATTTGATTAGCCGCAAGCGCCTGACCTTCAGTGTCAAATAGCGTATCCTCTAAATCTTGTATCACGTTTTCAATGTGTTCATCAAATTGTTGTACCGCTTCTGCTTGCTGGCGTAGAATCGGATGATAATGTGTTAAAATTTTTTGAACTGCCACTTTGACACGCTCCTCATCAAAATTCATCGTTATATTATAACCCAAAATGATATAAATTGCGACGTGCTTTCTTATATCTTAACAAATGAGTCATCAAGCTTTTAACATAAACAAAGGTTGCCATAATCGTAATACATTAGGATTGTGTTGAAAATCAATACTTTTAAACTTGATTATCAGTACGCCTTTTACCTACGTGGCAACCTTAAATCAACCTAGTTACATCATCATATAGGGGTTGATATCTATTTTTAAAGATAGTTTCTTTTTGGTGTACATTTCATGGTAATAATCATCAAGATGTCTTAAAACATGAAGCAGTGCTGGTTCTCTTTTATATTTTACTAGAACTTGAAAGCGATATTCATTATTAATTCTCGATAGCGGTGCTGGTGAAGGCCCTAAAATTAATGATTTATCACTTAAGTGCTGAATTAATATTTGATGGACATGTGTCGCTGCTTGTAATACTTCTTTCATATTTTCGTGTGAAATCGTAAAGTTAATCAAATAATAGTATGGTGGATAATTGGCCATTTGACGATATCTCATTTCTTGATGATAAAAATCTAAATAATTAGCCTCTTTTACATATTCTATTGCGTAATGTGAAGGATTATAGGTTTGAATAATCACTTCTCCTGATTTATCGTGACGTCCTGCACGACCTGCAACCTGTGTTAATATCTGAAATGTTCGTTCACTAGATCTAAAATCAGGTAAGTTGAGCATTGTATCTGCGTTAAGTACACCGACTAACGTAATGTTCGGAAAATCTAGACCTTTTGCAATCATTTGAGTACCTAAAAGAATATCACCTTCACCGTTACCAAACTGATTCAATAATTTCTCATGACTGCCTTTTTGTGTTGTTGTATCCACATCCATACGAATAATACGTGCTTTTGGAAAACGTTGTTGTAATAACTCTTCAACACGTTGTGTACCTGTTCCCATTTGACGAATATGTTCACTTCCACAATTCGGACAACGGAATGGCGCTTGCTCTTGGTACCCACAATAATGACATTTCAATTGATCCGTTGATTTATGATATGTTAATGAAATATCGCAATTTGGACACTGAGGGACGTGCCCACAATCTCTACATAACATAAATGATGCATAACCGCGTCGATTTAAAAATAGAACAATTTGCTCTTTCTTTTGAAGACGTGTCTCAATTGCTTCAGATAACCTTTCTGAAAACATAGAACGATTACCTTCTGCAAGTTCTGCCCTCATATCACAGACTTCGATTTTGGGAAGCGGTCTTTCATTGACTCGCTTAGGCATCGATAACAACGTGTATACGCCTTTATCAGCTCTAGCATAACTTTCAAGGCTCGGTGTTGCGCTTCCGAGCACGAGTGGACATTGATGTTGTTGACAACGCCATTCCGCAATATCTTTAACATGGTATCTTGGATAATCTTCCTGTTTGTATGTTGCCTCATGTTCTTCATCTATAATAATTATCCCTATATTTTGAAACGGGGCGAAGATACTCGAACGTGCACCAACACTTACTCGAGCTCGACCATCGCGAATTTTTTGCCATTCATCATAGCGTTCTCCTTTTGATAATGCAGAGTGTAAAACCGCAACCTCGTCTCCAAACCTTGCTTTGAACCTTAATACCATTTGAGGTGTTAATGCAATCTCAGGAACTAACATCATGGCATTTTCACCACGATTTAAAACTTCCTCGATAACTTGAAGATATACTTCAGTTTTCCCTGACCCTGTCACACCGTGTAACAGGAATGTTTCACTCTGTTTGTGCTGAATCGATGCAAGTATCTTTTCATAAGCATTTTGTTGATCTTTTGTTAATGTTTGCTTCTCCTCTTGTTCAAACACACGACCTTCATATGGATCTCTTTCTATAATAGCATCGTATTTTTCAACAATTTGATATTTTTCAAGCGTCTTTATTGAGGACTGTGAAAATGACATCTCCATTAGTTCTTTCAAAAAGACATCTCGATGTTGTTCATCATATAGAAACGCTACTAACTCATACTGTTTTGGTTTTTTTTCTAATCGCGCTAGTAATTCATCAATATCTAAATCAGGTTGAATTCTTACCGCTTTTTGTGTTTTCTTTTTTGTATTTTGAGATATTAACGTTACCTCTTTAATGGTACCTTGTTTTAAATAGTGCATCATCACATCAACTTGATGATCTTCTTGTGCTTTTTTATAAAAATAATACCCATCTTTATTAAAATAGCGTACTATCTCACTCGGTAAGGCTTCGTCATCAACTAACTTAAATGCTTTTTGGTATTTAGCTTTAACAGCACTAGGTAGCATTGCTTCTAATATGGAGATCCGTTTAGAAATAAAGTTTTGACTATACCATTCACTTAATCTCACAAGTTCTTCAGTAAGTTCAGGTTGAATATCTTTAACTTCTAAGATGGGCTTTAATCGTGATACATCTACTTCAGCTTCCTTATTGTCTTTACATGCCATTACAAACCCTTGTATTTTACGTGGACCAAAAGGCACAACAACACGTATACCAGGCTGAACAATCGCTATCATATTATCAGGTACAATGTAATCAAACGTTTTATCTACGCTTTTAGAATCTATATCTACAATAACTTGTGCTATCATTACTGCCAACTTCTTTCAAGTTCTGACAAAATATGATAGGCAAGTTGTTTTTTATTAACTTTTTCAATTGGCTTTGTCTGCCCATCTTTAAAGTATAGCGTTACTTCATTTTCGTCAGACTGAAATCCGATTGATGTATCACCTACATTGTTTGCAATAATAACATCTGCATTTTTACGCTCTAACTTTTCACGTGCATACTTCTCAACGTCACGTGTTTCAGCGGCGAAACCTACTAATTTTTGTGTCGTCTTATGCTCCCCAAGATATTTTAAAATATCTTTCGTACGTTTAAATGTCACAACAAGATCACCATCTTGTTTTTTCATTTTATGTTCTAAATGTTCAACCGGAGTATAATCAGATACAGCAGCAGTTTTGAATATCACATCTTGGCTTTCAAAATGCGCGACTACCGCTTCAAACATCTCTTCTGCACTTTGAACTTGTATCACTGTGACATTCTGAGGCACTTCCAAGTGTGTGGGTCCAGAAACTAAAGTGACATGTGCTCCTTTTTTTTGTAATGCCTCTGCTAATGCATATCCCATTTTCCCAGACGCTCGATTTGATACATATCGCACTGGATCAATTTCTTCAACAGTAGGCCCTGCTGTAATTAAAATGTTTTTATCTCTAAAAAATGATGATTCAGAAGTATTTTGGACGTGTGACTCATTCATCTCACGTTCCACAACAGCCTTGATTTCCATAGGCTCAGCCATTCGCCCTTTTGCTACATAACCACATGCTAAAAAGCCTTCACCTGGCTCAATAAAATAATAACCATCCGAAGTTAATGTTTTCATATTATGTTGAATGCGTGGATTTTCATACATATGAACATTCATAGCTGGCGCAATAAATTTGGGTGTTTCTGTTGCAAGTAAAGTTGTAGTAACCATATCATCTGCTATACCATGACTTAATTTCGAAATTACATTTGCAGTAGCAGGTGCAACGATAATTGCATCTGCCCAGTCACCTAGAGCCACATGTTGTATTTCAGCTGGATTTTGTTCCTTAAATGTACTTGTATATACTGCATTTCGACTAATCGCTTGAAACGCAAGTGGTGTCACAAATTCTTGTGCATGTTCAGTGAGCATCACACGAACATCATATCCACTTTGAGTTAATTTACTTGTTAAATCAATCGCTTTATACGCAGCGATACCACCTGTCACAGCAACTAATATATTTTTCATAATTTCACTCCTGATTCTAAACGCTTAATTGCATTATAGTATATTTAAAACAAATTGCATAAGAAGTCTTTTGAAAATATCAAACTCGATAAAAAAAGCAGGATGACATTCGCCATCCTACTCATTCATTTATAACAAAATTTAATCCATATCTTTACATTATTTCAGATTCAACATGAGGTTTAACTTTTTTTGCTGCAATTTCTTCAAGTGCACGTCCTACTGTTTTTTTACTTGTATATTTATCAAGTAACAAATCGTCTGGCTCAGCTTGAATTTCACGGGCACGTTTAGCCGCAGTTGTTGCGATTAAATATTTAGAATTTACTTTACTTTGTAATTCATGTAACGGTGGATATAACATTATTTTTTAGCCTCCAATAACATTTTTCGATATTTTGCTTCAATACGTTCTCTTTTTAAATGTTCAGCTTCAACAATGGATTGAATACGTGCTTTAGCAAGGTCAACTTCATCATTAACTACAACATAATCATATAGATTCATCATTTCAACTTCTTTGCGTGCTTCATTTACACGACTTTGTATTTTTTCAGTTGACTCTGTGCCACGTCCAATCAAACGTTCTTCTAAATGATCTAAGCTTGGCGGTGCTAAAAAGATAAACAACGCATCTGGGAATTTTTTTCGAACTTGTTTCGCACCTTCTACTTCAATTTCTAAAAAGACATCATATCCAGCATTCATAGTGTCTTTCACATATTGAACAGGTGTACCGTAATAGTTGCCAACGTATTCTGCATACTCTATAAATTCATCTTGTTCAATGAGTGCCTCAAATTCTTCTCGTGTTTTGAAGAAATAATCCACACCATCTTGTTCGCCTTCACGCATAGGACGTGTTGTCATTGAAATCGAATATTTATAAGAGGTATTAGGATCATCAAAAATACGTTTTCTAACAGTACCTTTCCCTACACCTGAGGGGCCTGATAGTACAATAAGTAAGCCTTTTTCAGTATCCATGCCTTACGACCTTTCTTCGCTATTCTTTTATTTACATATCTTACCATAATTTTGAAGGAATTGTATAGTAGCTATCTAGATAATCTTAAGGTCTGACGTTAGTTTATGCACATGTTATAATAAAGAGATGAAATTTTTAAAGGTGGCAGATATTTATGGCATTTGATGGTGTATTTACAAGAAAAATGGTTGAAGATTTACAATCGCTAGTGTCAGGGCGTATTCATAAAATTAATCAGCCTGAAAATGACACAATTATTATGGTCGTGCGACAAAACCGTAAAAATCACCAATTACTTTTATCCATTCACCCTAACTTTGCAAGAATGCATCTAACAGAAAAAAAGTATGATAACCCTTTTGAACCTCCTATGTTTGCACGCGTGTTTCGTAAACATTTAGAAGGAGGTATTATTCAAGCGATTCGACAAATTGACAACGATAGACGTATTGAAATTGATGTGGAAAGTAAGGATGAGATTGGTGATACGATTTATCGAACAGTAATATTAGAAATTATGGGGAAACACAGTAATCTTATTTTAGTTAATGATCAGTATAAAATCATTGAAGGTTTTAAACATTTAACGCCGAATACAAATCAGTATCGAACAGTGATGCCAGGATTTCAATATGAAGCGCCACCAACTCAAAATAAATTAAATCCGTACGCTTTTGATGGTGAAGATATTTTAAAATATATCGATTTTAATGCTGGAAGAATTGATCGTCAGTTACTAAATACATTTGAAGGATTTTCTCCACTTATCACAAAAGAAATAGTTTCACGGCGACACTTTATGACGAGCCAGACGTTACCAGATGCGTTTAATGAAGTGATGGCTGAAACACAAGCTCCTGTATCGCCAGTATTTCATAAAAATCATGAAACAGGTAAAGAAGATTTCTATTTTATGAAATTACAACAATTCAATGATGATATGGTTCAGTATGACTCACTTCATCAATTGTTAGATCGTTTCTATGAAGCACGAGGCGAGAGAGAACGTGTCAAACAACGCGCGAATGATTTAATGAAACTAGTGCATCAACATCTGCAAAAATATCAGAATAAATTATCAAAACTGATTACAGAACTTGATGAAACTGCACATAAAGAAGAACAACAACTATTCGGTGAATTGATTACTGCTAATATTTATCAACTTAAAACAGGTGATCGTTCACTGACAACAGTTAACTATTATACTGGAGAAAACGTGACAATTCCTTTAGATCCAACACGTTCACCATCTGAAAATGCTCAGTATTATTTCAAGCAATATAATCGTATGAAAACACGTGAACATGAGCTAAAGCGACAAATCAAACTCACAAAAGAGAATATTCAATACTTTGAAAGTATCGATCAACAATTAGCACATATTACTGTCGACGAAATTGACGACATTAGAGAAGAATTAGCTGATCAAGGGTTTATCAAACAACGCAAGCAACATAAGAAAAAGAAACAACATAAAATCCAACTTCAAACTTATGTTTCTACTGACAATGATACAATTTTGGTTGGGAAAAATAATAAGCAAAATGATTATCTTACGCATAAACGTGCTCAAAAATCTCATACTTGGTTACACACGAAAGATATTCCTGGTAGCCATGTTGTGATATTAAGCGATCAGCCTTCTGAACGTACAATTGAGGAAGCCGCAATGATTGCAGCTTATTTTTCAAAAGCGGGGGAATCTAGTCAAATTCCTGTTGACTACACATTAATTAAACATGTGCATAAACCAAGTGGTGCAAAACCTGGATTCGTCACATATGAACAACAAAAAACACTTTATGTGACGCCTCACTATGATGAGATACAAGCTTTAGCTGCGAAGTAATTGAATCCAATATTTTACGAGGTTAGAACTTGAATTGTGATTATTATCAATATTGTCACAAGACATTCTAACCTCGTTCTTCTATACGTTATGAAATTAAATATAAATCTAATTTACGATTTCTTTTTATTCTCAGGAAAAGCGAGTTGGAAATTGACACCAAATTTATCTTGAATCCATGCAAATTCACGATATTGTGGTGGCATTTCTGTTTTCGGCATTAAAATAGCCCCGCCATCTTTCAAACCATTATAAAGCGTATCCATTTCATATTGATCTTTAACCGTCACAAATAATGACATAGCCGGATTCATCTCGATATCCGTACCATTCATATTATCAATTGCCATAAACACTTGACCATTTAATGTAAAAATAGAATGTTGCACTTTCCCCGCTTGATCTGGTACAGAATCATCGTATTTAACCATTGTGATAATCTCACTATCTTCGAATAAAGATGTATAATATAAAATTGCTTCTTCTGCATCTCCATTAAACATTAAAAAAGTGGTGATTTTTGGTATTTTCATTTTGTATCCTCCTTGAGTGTACATAACTTTTGAAGTTAACATTATCTCTTTATACTTTCACTTCTTATTATAACCGGTTACAATGGGATTAAATCATGTTTGGAGGAATTTTCATGTTAAGCATGCATTTACTTATACCTATACTCGTTTTATTAGCAATCATTGGTGGAGGCTGGCTTTTCTTAAAATGGTATTTACGCTAACTCTAATCGTTTTCACAGATACTAAATACTAAAAATAAATACTAAAAAGAGGTTAAATTGCACAAAATTTTAGGTGCATTCAACCTCTTTTTACGCTCTTATAATTGATTACGCCATTGCATTAAACTTTCGATATCTGCTTTTGCAATTTTGCCTTCTTGTTCTGCTACTTCGATTAATTCATCATAATTTGTTAAAGTCACAAACGGTGTCTTCGCAGCTTCAAACGTCTCATCTGCTTTCTTCAAGCCATACGTAAAGATAGCAACGACGCCTAACACGTCTGCCCCAGCTTCACGTAAAGCTTCAACAGCTGTTATAGAAGAGCCGCCTGTTGAAATTAAATCCTCAACAACAACAACTTTTTTATCTTTACTTTGTGCGCCTTCAATTTGGTTTTGCTTACCATGACTCTTACTTTTCGAACGAACGTAATTCATTGGTAAATTCATTTGTTCTGAAATATATGCTGCATGTGGGATTCCTGCTGTTGCAGTACCTGAAATCACCTCAGCATCTGGAAATTGAGTTTGAATTAATTCAATTAATCCGTCACGAATCGCGCTACGCACAGCTGGGTAGCCTAAAGTGACACGATTATCACAGTATATTGGTGATTTAATACCAGAGCTCCAAGTGTACATATCATGAGGTGATAATGACACTGCTTCGATATCTAATAATGCCTTTGCAATTGATTTAACCATTAATTTAACCAACTTTCCTTAATTTGATGATAACTTTCTACGGGATTTTCACTTTGTGTAATTGGACGACCGACTACAATGTGTGTCGCACCTAATACTTTTGCTTCTTCAGGTGTTGTAACACGTTTTTGATCATTAGCATCACTATTTTGGGGGCGAATACCTGGTGTTACTTTCAAAAAGGCTTCACCACATTGTTCCCGAATCATTGTTGCTTCAAGTGGTGAACATACTACTCCGTCTAATCCAGAAGATTGTGCAAGTTTAGCATAATTTAAAACCGCTTCTTCCATTGATGTTTGAATATTTTGTTCCTCATGAAGTTGTGCTTCTGTTGTAGATGTTAATTGCGTAACAGCTATGATTTTGATATCAGGATTATGCTTTCTTAGTCCTTCAATCGCACGTTCCATCATGATTCGACCCCCTGCTGCATGTACATTAACAAGGTCTACATTAAGTTGAGCAAGACCTTCCATCGCTTTAGAAACCGTATTTGGAATGTCATGCAATTTTAAATCTAAAAAGATATCATGACCTAAAGCTTTAATAGCTTGAATTAACTCAGGTCCTGTTTGATAGAAGAGCTCCATCCCAACTTTTACAAATAAAGGCTCATCAAATTGATGTAAAAATCTCATCACTTCATCTTTACTAGCAAAATCTAGTGCGATAATAGGTGTTTTTTTCATGATTACACTCCTTCTTGAGTACGTCCCTTTAACTCTGTAATATGCGATACGCCAAGTTGATCTAATCGTTCAGGTAATTGGTCGATAATCTCTTTACAAACAAGTGGATTCTGGAAGTTTGCAGTACCGATTGCAATAGCATCTGCACCTACTGACACAAAATCAATAACATCTTGAACATTTTGGATTCCACCCATTGCAATAATCGGAAAATCTGGTAATGCTTTACGCACTTCATAAACCATACGTAATGCAACTGGTTTTATTGCAGGTCCACTTAAGCCACCTGCGCCGTTATGAATGATGGGCTTTCCTGTTTTTGAATCAATGCGCATACCGACAAGTGTATTAATCATTGTAATACCATCTGCATGCTCACTGATTGCGTTTGCCATTTCAACGATATTTGTTACATTTGGTGATAACTTAACATAAACCGGTACAGATGAAACTGCTTTAACTTTTCGTGTCAATTCTGAAGCGACCTTAGGATCTACGCCAAACTGCATCCCACCTACTCTAACATTCGGACATGACACATTGAGCTCAAGTGCTTTCACATTTGGTGATTTAGAAATGTGCTCAGCCACATAAACATAATCATCTTCAGTTGAACCAGCTACATTTGCGATAATCGGTACGTCATAGTTTTCTAATGCTTTTAATTCATGTTCAATAATGTGATGCACACCCGGATTTTGTAAACCTATTGCATTTAACATACCACTATCAGTTTCGGCTACACGTGGCGTCTCATTACCAAAACGCGGTTCTTTTGTTGCAGCTTTGACCATAATCGCACCAAGCTCTGATAAATCATAAAATTGACTATACTCAGCACCAAATGCAAAACAACCACTTGCAGGCATCACAGGATTCTTTAGAGATAACCCCGGTAATTCAATATTTAATCGACTCATAAGACAACTGCTCCTTTTTCAAAGACTGGTCCATCTGTACACACTTTAACGTAATCTGTATCGCTATCAGGTACGTGACATACACATGCAAAACATGCACCTACACCACAACCCATACGTTCTTCCAAAGAAATATATCCTGGAACATCTTTAAGTGTATAAGATTGTGTTAGCGCTTTTAACATTGGTTTTGGTCCACAAGTGTAATAAATGTCATAATCAACAGGTAATCGATCAATGACATCCGTGACAAAACCTTTTTCACCTAATGTGCCATCTTCGGTTACAATATATGTTTCTCCTAATGCTTCAAATTGAGATTGATAAAATACGTCTTTTTTCGAACGGAATCCAAGTACATGTACGACTTCAATTCCACGTGCTTTTAATTGTTTTGATAGTTCATAAAGCGGTGGAACACCGATACCACCACCTACCAATAATGCTTTTTTCTGAGCTTTTTCAACGGGAAATCCATTACCAAGTGGCGCAATAATATCTATGTCATCCCCTTTAGAAAGCTTAGCAATCTTTTCAGTTCCTGCTCCTTCAGCACGGAAAAGCATCGTAAAGCTTTGTTCAGATGGGTTGATTTCACATATTGAAATAGGACGTCTCAACATGTGTAAAGAATCTTCTCCTACTCTAATATGCACGAACTGACCCGGTTGCTTTAATTGATTAACAACCGGTCCAGCCACTTTCAATTCGTAAATACGATCTGCAATATTTTCATTTGAAATGACCGTTAATTTTTCCACCGCTTTATACCTCCTACATATTTCGCATTGAGAATGTCATACTTTCAATCACATTTGTTAATGCATTAGCCGTATCTAAGGATGTCAAACATGGAACACCATTTTCTACAGATGTTCTTCTGATTTGGAACCCGTCTCTTTCAATTGTTTTTCCTTTTGTCATCGTATTGATAACAATTTGAACATCGCCATTTTGAATTTTTGTGATTAAATCATCTTGTCCACCTATTTTGCCTACTGTTTCAACTTTAATACCATTATCTGATAATTTTTGTGCTGTCCCTGATGTTGCAATAATTTTATAACCAAAGCCATTTAATCGTTTTGCAATTTTGACCATTTCATCTTTATCTTTATCACTCACTGTAATCAATGCTGTTCCGTAATCTTTAACTGTCATACCCGCAGCTGTTAATCCTTTGAATAGCGCTTTTTCAAGTGTAAGATCTCGACCCATTACCTCACCAGTTGATTTCATTTCAGGTCCAAGTGTAATATCAACATTTTTTAATTTATTAAAGCTGAATACTGGCGCCTTTACAAATACCCCTTCTTGATAAGGCTGGATACCTTGTTGATAACCTAAATCAGCGAGTTTTTCACCCATAATAGCACGCATCGCTAATTGTGCCATTTGAATTTCTGTAATTTTACTTAAAAATGGAACTGTACGACTAGATCTTGGGTTAACCTCTAATACATATACTCCATCATGTGCGATAACAAATTGGATGTTGATTAATCCGACGATATTTAAACCTTTAGCAAGTTTTATCGTAAAGGATTCTAATGTTTGAATTTCTTCCTCTGTTAATGTTTGAGGTGGATAAACTGCAATAGAGTCTCCAGAGTGTACGCCCGCTCGTTCGATATGTTCCATAATACCAGGAATAATGACTGTTTCACCATCACTAATAGCATCCACTTCAATTTCTTTACCTGTTAAATAACGGTCTACAAGGACTGGATGTTCTGGGCTCGCTTTCACTGCTTCATTCATATAATTTTCAAGTTCTTGATCATTATATACAATTTCCATAGCGCGACCACCAAGTACATATGATGGTCTCACAACAACCGGATATCCAATATCTCTTGCATTTTCTAAAGCTTCTTTAGCAGAAGTTGCAGTTTTACCTTTTGGTTGTGGCACATTAATTTGCGTTAATAATGCTTCAAACTCTTTTCTATCTTCTGCACGATTTAAGTCTTCTAAAGAAGTTCCAAGTATTTTAACACCATATTTCGTTAATTTATCAGCTAAATTAATCGCAGTTTGTCCTCCGAATTGAACGACTACGCCTTTAGGTTTTTCTAGATTGATGATATTCATAACATCTTCTTCTGTTAAAGGTTCGAAGTAAAGTTTATCCGAAATTGAAAAGTCCGTAGACACTGTTTCAGGGTTATTATTGACAATAATTGCCTCATAACCTGCTTTTTGAATGGCCCAAACTGCATGCACTGTGGCATAGTCAAATTCTACACCTTGTCCAATTCGAACTGGACCTGATCCTAATACAATAATTTTCTCTTTTTCTGATACAAGAGATTCATTCTCTTCTTCATACGTACCATAATAATATGGTGTTGCTGATTCAAACTCTGCCGCACATGTATCGACCATTTTATAAACTGGATTGATTTGATGTTTTTGACGCAATTCATATACATCAGCTTCCTTCATTTCAAAGCGATGTGCAATTGTACGGTCACTAAAGCCATATCGTTTCGCAAACCTTAAATAGTCGATATCCCCTTTGTGTTCTTTTAAGACATGCTCCATATCAATGATGTTTTTAAATTTATTCAGGAAGAAGTAATCAATTTTTGTCATATCATGAATTTCTTCTAGTGTTACTCCACGGCGAATCGCTTCACCAATAAAGAATAGTCTCTCGTCATCTTGAGCATTAATACGTTCTTTAATATAATCCAAATCAAATGATTCACCATTTGGCAATCCTAAATGATGAACACCATATTCTAACGAACGAATTGCTTTTAATAATGATTCTTCATAAGTACGACCGATAGACATTACTTCTCCAGTTGCTTTCATTTGCGTACCAAGTTCTCTTTCGCCTTTTTCAAATTTATCAAATGGGAAACGTGGAATTTTTGAAACGATATAATCAAGTGTCGGTTCAAATGCTGCGTAAGATGTGCCTGTTACAGGGTTCTTCATTTCATCCAATGTTAATCCTACAGCAATTTTAGCGGCAAGTTTCGCAATAGGATAGCCTGTTGCTTTTGATGCTAATGCTGATGAACGCGATACACGTGGGTTAACCTCAATAATATAGTACTGCATTGAGTGTGGATCTAATGCAAGTTGAACGTTACATCCGCCTTCAATTTTTAAAGCACGAATAACTTTTAACGAAACATCACGTAACATTTGATATTCAACGTCTGATAATGTTTGACTTGGTGCAACTACCACTGAGTCACCTGTATGGATACCAACAGGATCAATATTTTCCATGTTACAAACGACAATCGCGTTATCATTTTTGTCTCGCATCACTTCATATTCAATTTCTTTGTATCCTGCGATAGATTTTTCAATTAAACATTGTGTTGCTGGGCTGTATTTTAAACCATTTGATACGACTTCTTTAAGCTCTTCATCATTATGACAAATTCCGCCACCAGTTCCACCCATTGTGAATGCTGGACGCACAATTAATGGATAACCCACTTGCTCTTTAAATTCAAATGCTTGTTCTAAAGTGTTGACAATATCACTTTCAGGCACTGGTACGTTTAAATCGTTCATTAGTGTGCGGAACAATTCACGGTCTTCAGCTTGGTTGATAGATGCGAGTTCTGTACCTAATAATTTCACATGGTTAGATTCTAGTACACCACTTTCATGTAATTCTATTGCCATGTTTAAACCTGTTTGACCACCTAATGTTGGAAGTAATGCATCGGGCTGTTCTTTACGGATAATACGTGCAATAAAATCATGAGTTAATGGTTCGATATAAACTTTATCTGCAATTTCTTTATCAGTCATGATTGTAGCTGGGTTTGAATTGACTAGAATGACGCGGTACCCTTCTTCTTTTAAAGCAAGACATGCTTGCGTACCCGCATAGTCAAATTCAGCTGCTTGACCGATAATAATCGGACCAGAACCAATTACAAGTATTGTCTCGATATCATTTCTTTTAGGCATGAGTAACGCGCTCCTTTTGTTTATTTTCGTTCATCATTTCAATAAATTGATCGAATAGATAGTTAGAATCAGTTGGGCCTGGACATGCTTCTGGATGATATTGTACTGAGAAAGCTGGGAGATGCTTATGTTTTAATCCTTCCACAGTACCGTCATTCAGTGCGACATGTGTAATTTCTAAATCCGTATGTTGAATTGAGTCTGCATCAATTGAATAACCGTGATTTTGACTCGTTAAAGCAATTTTACCTGTAGCTAAATCTTTTACAGGATGATTTGCCCCGCGGTGACCAAATTTCATTTTGAATGATTTTGCGCCTTGTGATAAAGCAAACAGTTGATGACCTAAACAAATACCAAAGAATGGGACACGTCCAAGAATGCCTTTAATCATTTCAACCGCTACTTGAACATCATCAGGATTACCAGGACCATTTGATAGCATCACACCATCAGGATTTCGTTTAAGAATTTCCTCAGCTGATGTATCGTAAGGTACAACTGTAACCTCACATCCACGTGCATTAAGCTCTCTTACAATGTTTTGCTTCTTACCAAAGTCAACTAGTACTACTTTTAAATCAAATCCTGTTGAAACATATGGTGATTTTGTTGAAACAGTAGGTACTTCAGTTCTAGGAAATGTCGTGTTTTTAAGCGTTTCAATCGTTGAATCTACCTCAGATGCATCATCAACAAATGCTGCTTTTAATACACCATGTTGACGGATTTTTTTAGTAATACTTCTTGTATCCACACCACTGATGCCAGGAATATTATATTCTTTTAACATTTCATCAAATGACATTTCTGAACGGAAATTACTTGGAAACTGACAAGCTTCTTTGACAACCACACCGCTTAAAGTAGGTACTAATGATTCAAAATCATCTCGATTAATCCCGTAATTTCCTATTAAAGGATACGTAAATGTCACGATTTGTCCTGTAAATGATGGATCTGAAATTGTTTCTTGATATCCTGTCATTCCAGTTGTAAATACAATTTCTCCTTGAGTGAGTTCATCTGAACCTAATTTGAATCCTACATATTGACTCCCGTCTTCAAACACAAGATAACGTTTCTCAAACATTATTTTTCCTCCTCAAAACGAATATCGCCTTCAACCATTGTTAATACAGGTTGTCCATATACTTTTTCACCAATAAACGGTGTGTTTGTACCTTTTGATAAGAAATCTTCTGCTTTAATTTCAAATTCATCATCTAAGTTAATTAATGTTAAATCCGCCAACGCACCTTGTTCTAACTTACCATATGGTAAATCAAACGTTTGTGCGGGTTTCGTTGTCAAATAGTCTACTAATTGTTGTAATGACCATTCACCGTTTTTTACAAAATGTGTGTACAAGAGTGGAAATGCTGTTTCACTACCTACAATACCAAATGGTGCTCTCGTCATTGGTTGTTCTTTTTCATCTTTAGCATGTGGTGCGTGATCAGTTGCAATACAATCAATCGTGCCGTCTAATAATCCTTCAATTAGTGCTTCACGATCTGCTTTGCTTCTTAATGGTGGATTCATTTTATAAATCGCATTATCTCCGGGTACATCATCTTCTGTAAGTAATAAATGATGCGGTGTCACTTCTGCTGTCACTGGAATCCCTGCTTTTTTAGCATCTCGAATGACACGAACACTTTCTTTTGTTGAAACGTGACAAACGTGATAATGACATCCTGTTGCTTCACTTAAAAGCACATCACGTGCTATTTGAACAGACTCACAAATACTTGGAATACCAGGGATACCTAACTCTTGACTACGTTTCCCCTCGTGCATTGCACCGCCATAAATTAAACTATTATCTTCACAATGTGCAACAATCGCTTTATCTAATTTTTGAGCAGCTTGCATAGCTTCATACATCATTGAAGCTTGTTGAACACCTACACCGTCATCTGTAAAAGCAAACGCACCTTCTTTACTTAAAGCTTCAAAATCTACATGTTCTTGTCCAGCTTGACGAATTGTAATTGATGCATAAGGTAGTACACGAACATGTGCAGTCTCCTTAATACGTTCATTGAGCGCTTCCATATGTTCTACTGTATCCGGCACAGGTTTAGTATTTGGCATTGGACATACAGTTGTAAAACCACCGCGGGCTGCTGCTTTTGTGCCTGTTTCAATCGTTTCTTTATGTTCGCCGCCTGGTTCTCTTAGGTGCACATGGACATCGATAAATCCAGGTGCCAAGAAATGCCCTTTTGCATCAATAACTTTCATATCATTAGTCACTTCAATATTTTCAGCAATTTCTTTAATCGTTTTACCCTCGATAAGTACGTCAACCTTTTTCAATTGTCCAGCTTCTAACATTTTCGTATTTTGAATTAACTTCATTTTATTCCGCTCCTTTTCCGATTGTTTCAGTCAATACTGCCATTCTTAAATACACACCATTTTCCATTTGTTTAAAAATACGTGATTTTGGTGCTTCAACAAGGCTGTCTGCGATTTCTACACCTCTATTAACTGGTGCCGGATGCATCACAATAGCATGATCTTGTAGACGATTGTATCGTGCTTCTGTTAAACCATAACGTTGATGATACTCCTCTTTTTCAAAACCTTGATGTCCTGCACTGTGGCGTTCATGTTGTACTCTTAATAACATTACAATGTCTACTTTATCAATCACATCATCTAAATTTTGATATGTACCATCCATAGTTTCGTCTTGCCAAATTTCAGGTGCTACAAATGAAACATGTGCACCTAATGCTGTTAAGCTATGGTAATTACTACGTGCTACACGCGAATTTTTAATATCACCACAAATCACGATATTTAAATCTTTAAAACGACCAAATTCTTCGTAAATTGTCATTAAGTCCAATAGACTTTGTGTAGGATGCTGTCCACTCCCATCCCCAGCATTAATAATTGGAATGCCAATATCTAACAGATCTTCGTAATAATTCGTTTCATTGTGTCGAATGACTAATGCATCACACCCTATCGTTTGAAGTGTTCGACATGTGTCATACAGTGATTCACCTTTTTGAACGGATGATGTTGATGTTTCAAATGAGATTTGCTTCATGTCTAAACGGTGCTGTGCCATTTCAAAACTACATTTTGTCCGTGTAGAATTCTCAAAAAACAGATTAGAAATATATTTTCCTTTTAAACTTGGAGTCTCTTCATTATTTTTATATTTTGAAGCTGTTTCAATTAGATGTTCAATTTCATTGACTGATAAGTCTTCCATTGAGACTAGGTTTTGCATGACAGATATTCCTCCTATTGATTTAACGTTTTGGTAAAACTAGATTTAAAATGATACCAGCTGTTGCCGAAAGTGCCATACCTTCAATTGTAAGTTGAATACCTAGATTACTTAAATTAAGCATCATATTTCCGATACCAATGACGAGGATCACAGAGGCGATGACAAGGTTACGATTATTTGCGAAATTCACTTGACTTTCAACAATCATTCGTAAACCACTCGCTGCAATTGTTCCAAATAATAAGATTGAAACACCACCCATTACTGGAGTTGGAATAGATGCAATTAAAGCTGTAAACTTCCCAACAAATCCTAGAATGATAGCGATTAACGCCGCACCGCCTATGACATAAATACTGTATATTTTCGTAATCGCTAGTACACCAATGTTTTCACCATAAGTTGTACTAGGTGGCCCACCGATAATACTTGAAAACATTGTTGAAACACCATCACCAATAATTGAACGATGAAGGCCTGGATTTTCGAAAAAGTTACGGCCGACAATTTTGTTAATGACCATTTGGTGTCCAATATGTTCACTTACTGTTACAAATACAATAGGAAGCATGACAGCTATCAACCCGATATGTATGGATGGGTGATAATTTACGAAAGGAATATAAATATCTGGAAATTGTAACCAACGCGCCTCTTGTACAGGTTTAAAGTTAACAATTCCAAAAAGAACAGCTGCAATATATCCTACGATGATTCCTATTAAAACTGGGATTAGTGAAAAGAACCCCTTTCCAAACCCTTGTACTAATAACGTAACAAACAAGGTAATCGCTGCAACCGCAACGTAAGTCAAGTTATAACCTTTCATTGCGCCCGAATCTTCAAACATAGCCATATTAACAGCAGTTGGTGCTAAACTTAATCCAATTACCATGATGACTGGTCCGACAACAACAGGTGGTAATAAATGCATAAGCCAATTTGTCCCACTTAACTTAATCGCAATACCAATGAGTACATACATCACACCACTCATGAATAATGCAACAAGCATGTCACCTAAACTATTAGTACTCAATCCAGTGATAATCGGTGTGATAAACGCAAAGCTCGATCCTAAATAGGCTGGTATTTTCCCTTTAGTTATTAGAATATATAATAAGGTTCCTACACCAGATGCAAGCAATGCTGATGACACTGGTAATCCCGTTAAAAACGGTACTAATACCGTCGCTCCAAACATTGCGAATAAGTGCTGTAGGCTTAAAAATGCCCACTGTCCTGCATTTGGTTTTTCATTAACATCTAATACGGGTTGTACTGTACGTTGAAACATCTTCTCATTTTCCATGGTTATTCGTCCTTTCTCTACAAAAAAGTCTCCTAACATTACGTTAAGAGACTGCACAGACACATACGTATATTTTGTAAAAGGATATAAATCTACCTTTACTCATACACGTATAAAGTGTCACCTTTGTCAGTCTCTCGTACTGATTTAAAAGGTCATATTATTTTATAACTACTGCATTTTTAGAATCTACTTCTTCGAGATACACTTCAACGGATTCTTTGTGAGATGTTGGTATATTCTTACCAACAAAATCAGCACGAATCGGTAGCTCACGATGGCCACGATCCACTAAAGTAGCAAGGCCAATTTTTTGCGGACGACTATGTAATAATATCGCATCCAGTGATGCTCTAACAGTGCGTCCAGTGTATAATACATCATCAACTAAAATAACAACTCGATTATTGATGTCAGTATTAATCTGAAATGTTTTAGACTGATCTTGAGTACGTGATTCATTATCATCTCTAAAATTGGTAATATCTAGCGTTCCAGTCGGAACTTCAGCTTCTTCGATTTGCTGAATTTTTTGTTGAATGCGTTTCGCTAAAAATTCACCGCGCGTCTTAATACCTAATAAAGCAAGATTTTGTGATCCTTTATTGTACTCTAGTATTTCGTGAGCAATTCTCGTTACAGTTCGATTAATTGCAGATTCATCTAAAACGACACGTTCAGCCAATATCGCCACTCCTCACATCAATCTTTAATATACAAAAAATAACTCATGCCTTTGAAAGACATGAGTTAAAGTTTAGCATTAACATAGTATTAGATATAGAGATACTATATTTATATATCGATAATCATGTCTTTTAAGCCTCACGGGACCTATAATTAAAGACTAAAGATTTATTTGTTTGTATCACTGATTTGTTTTGTTATTTTTAATATTAACGTTTTTTTCACTTGATGTCAAAGTAAAATTTATATTTTCAGGTTCTTGATTTTATTTAACTATAGTATGATGCTTTTATACGTTGAATGACATCTTGAAATGCTTTTGGTAGCGGTGCTGAACGCTCAATATATTCACCAGTTTTAGGATGATTAAAACCTATCACACCAGCATGCAACGCTTGTCCATCCATATCAATCGTTTTCTTCGGACCATACTTAGGATCGCCAACTAACGGATAACCAATATATTTCATATGAACACGAATTTGATGTGTACGTCCTGTTTCTAATTGACATTCTACTAATGTGTAGTGATCAAAACTTTCAATGACATTAAAATGTGTAATAGCTTCTTTACCTTCATCTACAACAGCCATTGATTGGCGGTCATTTTTATGACGTCCGATTGGTGCATCAATCGTTCCAAACTCATGAGGAATATGACCATGTACAAGTGCTGTGTATTTACGCGTAACCGTTTTAGCTGTTAATTGTTCTACTAAATTACGATGTGCTACGTCATTTTTAGCAACCATTAATAAACCGGAAGTATCTTTATCGATACGATGAACGATACCTGGACGAATTTCACCATTAATACCTGATAAATCTTTAATCTGGTACATTAATCCGTTTACTAACGTACCACTATAATGTCCAGGAGAAGGATGAACAACCATACCTTTTGGTTTATATACAATTGCAACATCCTCATCTTCATAATAAATATCTAAATTTAAATTTTCAGGTTTGATATCCGCTTCAACTGTTTCTTTTTCCGTCACGATAATTTCATCACGTAACTTAACTTTATAATTAGATTTGACAGGTTTGCCATTAACTTCTACAAGTCCATCTTTAATCCAATCTTGAATTTGACTACGAGACCATTCATGATTGAATTCAGGTAATACCTTATCAATACGTTGTAAATGATAGCTATCTTGTGTAATTTTAAAATCATATTGACTCATTTTCTCACCTCGTCTTTTGATTGAGTATCTCTTAGTAATACAATTATCAATAATATCACACCCACTGTTAAACTACTATCTGCAATATTAAAAATAGGAAAATCATATCCAAAGATAAAAGTATCAATAAAATCAATAACTTCTCCTCGTAGCAGACGATCAATAAAATTCCCTATCGCTCCTGCAAAGAGTAAACTTAACGACAATTGCATCATAAATTGATATTGCGCTTCTTTAATATAGAAATAAATCAGAGCAATTAATATCACAATGGTTACAATATAAAAGAAAGTCATTTTACCACTTAATATGCCCCAAGCCGCACCATTATTACGATGTGATGTGATAGATAAGAAATTTGGAATAATGATATAAGAATCTCCAATCGTCATTTTCGTCGCGATCATCCATTTAGTAAGCTGGTCAAACATAATAATCAAAGCAACACTTAGAATGGAGGGGCCGATATAATATTGACGTTTCATAAACTAGTTCCTCTCTTAATTTCTTTTTAAAATGATCAACAGCACTATTATAGCTCAACTTGCTGTATTTCAGAAACGATACATATACGCTATTTGATTGAATTATTGACTATTAATATCAATAATCTCACTATGTAATATAATATAGAAGCATTTTATCTTTTATATTTAAAAAGTAAAAACGAACTCGTAACATAATAAAAAATGTCACCAGTCCGATTTGTTGTAGTCTTTGAGATTTGACTCTCAAATGCTTTTAATCCAATTTGTCATTTCATCTTATCTTTATAATTATACACTAAAGACGCAATACCCATACTTACGATTAATAAAATCAATAAGTATATGGACATATCGTTAGATTTTAAATAAAACTTAAAAAGAAGAAAAGCTAGGAAAGCAACTATAAAATATACGGGAATAAATTTCTTTTTCCAAAACAATGAATTTTCCATTAAACCACCTCGTTCTCATTTAAAACTATGTTCTAATGTACTAGTTACTTCGTCATAACTCATCTCATTAATTGTGAAGCGATATAGTCAGTGCGTCATATCTATATAGTTTGTGCTTCACTTTAACTACTTAAATCGCACAGCTAGCACACCCATTTAAACTAAAATGCACGCTAATTTTTTATTTTATAAACACAACATTTTTAAACTTGTAACGTAATCCTAACACAACAAATAATATTTTTTAAGATTATCAACAAGTAATTCAAATGCTTTGTTAGGTACATTGACTCAATGTATTTATATCATGAATATGATGGAAATATAATTAGTTTACTGTATATTACATATGATCGAACATATTCTTTATCCTCTAATGATGTCTTTTCACATCATAAAAAAGGCGACACCAATATTCATATCTCTATGAATATTGCGTCACCTATTAGTTATATTCTATAAACTTAACTTAATGACTTCACAACTTCTTGACAGCGCGGACATAAATCTGTGAGTTCTCCTACTGAACCTAACGATTCACTATAATTCCAGCAACGAGCACATTTTTCACCATCTGCAAAAGTAATTTCGATATTTGCATGTTGATAATCCGTACCATTAGGCTGATCAACAAGCTCAACTTGAGAAACGATAAATAATTGATGTAAATCATTAAATGATTTTAAGAAAGATAATGTATCAAATGATGCACTATTTCCGATTTTCACTTTTGCTTCTAATGATTTACCAATCACTTTTTCATTACGTGCGACTTCTAATGCACGATTGACATCATCGCGTAATGCCATAAATGTCGACCATTTTTCAAGTAATTCCGTATCAACCTCTTCTTTTTCAGGTATATCAGAAAGATGAACACTTTCTTCTTCAACGTGATTAATATATGACCATACTTCATCAGCAGTATGCGGAATGATTGGTGCTAATAATTTTGTCATATTAACTAAAATACGATATAACACTGTTTGCATACTACGACGTTTATGTGCATCTTGTTTTTCAATGTATAGAATATCTTTACCATAGTCTAGGTAGAAGTTACTTAATTCTACATTGATAAAGTTTTGAACTTCTTGATAAATATCTAAGTAGTCATAATTGTCATAGTGTTCTAATGTACTATTTGTAAACTCACGTAAACGATTAAGTACATAACGATCTACTTCTAACAAGTCAGCTTCATCAATTTGATCTGTAGCTGGATTGTAATCATTGACATTTCCTAGCATAAAGCGCAACGTATTACGTATTTTACGATAAACATCAGCAACTTGTTTTAAGATATCATCTGAAATACGCACGTCAGCAAGATAATCTACAGAACTTACCCATAAGCGTGCAATATCTGCACCTTTTTGTTTAACAATCGTATCTGGCACAATCACGTTGCCTAGAGATTTACTCATTTTCTTACCTTCACCATCCATTACGAAACCATGGGATAGCAACATTTTGTATGGAGATACACCTCTCGTTGCCACTGCTGTCGTAATTGACGAGTTAAACCAACCACGATATTGGTCACTTCCCTCTAAGTAAAGGTCAGATGGGAAACTCAATTCTGGACGTGTTTCAAGCACACCACGGTGAGATGAACCAGAGTCAAACCATACATCCATAATGTCTTCTTCTTTAGTAAATTCTCCATTTGGACTACCAGGATGTGTGAAACCTTCTGGTAATAAATCTTTCGCTTCACGTTCAAACCATACATTAGAACCATGCTCTTCAAATAAATCTGCAATATGCATGATTGTTTCTCTAGTCATAACGATATCGCCATTTTCAGCGTAAAATACTGGAAGCGGTACGCCCCAAACACGTTGACGTGAAATAACCCATTCGCCACGGTCACGAATCATGTTATAAATACGTGTTTTTCCCCAGTCTACTTTGAAATGTGTTTTTGTAATCGCATCTAAAATATCTTGTCTTACTTTAGAAATTGATGCAAACCATTGAGGTGTAGCTCTAAAAATAACGGGTTTTTTCGTACGCCAATCATGCGGATAACTATGAGTAATAAAGTCTAGTTTTAAAAGCGCACCCTTCTCTTTTAATAAATCTGTAATCGGTTTATTCGCTTTATCATAAAACATACCTTCAAATTGACCCGCTTCTTCAGTAAATACCCCTTTCGCATTGACAGGACTGATGACATCAAGATCGTATTTTTGACCGACAATATAGTCATCTTCCCCGTGACCTGGTGCTGTATGAACACATCCTGTACCTGCATCTGTTGTAACATGTGTTCCGTTAATAACTAAAGAAATACGATCGATAAATGGATGTTGTGCTTCTACATATTCAAGTTCGTGACCTTTAAAGTCTTTTTCGCGAACTACAGCTTCTTTATCCCATTCTAATTGGTCAGCTACTGCATCCACTAGAGCCTCAGCAATGATATATTTTTTACCTTCCACATTCATTTGTACATAAGTTAAATCAGGGTGCACAGTAATTGCGACATTAGAAGGTAATGTCCATGGTGTTGTTGTCCAAATAATAAATTTGGCATCTTCATCTACAACACCTTTACCATCTTTTACATCAAACGCAACATATATTGATGCCGAACGTTTATCATGATATTCGATTTCTGCTTCTGCTAGTGAAGATTCACTTGATGGTGACCAATATACTGGTTTTTTACCTTTATATATTAAACCTTTTTCAGCCATTTCACCAAAGACTCTAATTTGAGCTGCTTCATACTCAGGTTTTAATGTAATATATGGATTTTCAAAATCACCATTAACACCTAAACGTTGGAAATCTCGCTTTTGATTTTCAATTTGTTCCATCGCAAAAGCTTTACATTTATCACGAAACGCTGCAACAGACATTTCTTTACGTTTAACACCTTTTTTTGTTAATGCTTGTTCGATAGGTAATCCATGTGTATCCCATCCAGGTACGTAAGGGGTATAAAAACCAGACATTGTTTTATAACGCACAATAAAGTCTTTTAATATTTTATTAAGTGCGTGCCCCATATGTAAGTTACCATTAGCATAAGGGGGACCATCATGTAAAATAAATGGGGTATTCCCTTCATTTTTAGCTAACATTTTTCGATATAAATCTTTATCACGCCATTCTTGTTGAATTTGTGGCTCTTTATTTGGCAATCCACCACGCATTGGAAATTTTGTTTTTGGCATGAGTAACGTTTCTTTGTAATCCATTTTTTAACACTCCTTTAACTGAAAAGAACTCTAAGCTCAGATAATAGGGACGGCGAACAACCGCGGTACCACCCTACTTAACTCAGCTTAGAGTTCTCTCATAAATTAATATATTAATGATGAGGCAGTGATACAAGAAAATGCATTCATTAGGCTCTCACTATCCCTAAATCGCTGTGTCCTGACTTTTATTTTTCTTGCGTGTCTGTCTCATTAATTTGTTTAGATTCATTAGCTTCCTGCTTTTCAGTAGCTGTAATATCTTTTTCATTAAGATGCTTGAAATTTTCCTCTGTAACTTGTTGTGCATCGAGATCGTAATTTAATAGGTAATCCCAATCGTCATTTTTCAATAAATCCAGTTGCGCTTCCACAAGCATACGAAAACGTGAACGGAAAATTTTAGATTGACGCTTCATATCTTCAGTTTGGAAAGATAAACGTCTCGCTTTTTCAATCCCATCGTTAAGAATTTGATCAGCTTCAGCTCTGGCTTTAGCAATAATCGCATCATGCTCTTTTTGAGCTGCTACTTTAGTTTCATCAGCTGCACGTTGAGCACTTACAATTGCTTCGCCTACTGATTTTTCAACTTCTTTAAAGTTTTGAATGTGTCCGTCTCTTTCTTCAAGCACTTTTTCAAGTTGTCTTTTATCTTCTCTTAATCGTTGCACTTCTTGACTTAACTGCTCTAAGTATTGCTCTACTTCTTTAGGTTCAAAACCATTTTTGATATACGTAAACGACTTATTTTTTATTTCACTGGGTGTAAATGCCATAAATACACTCCTCCATCATACACTATTTGAATAAAGTTTGATAGCTTATCTTTAATTTATCTTTTTTTGTTCGCTCACCAATATGTGTAATTTTCGCTCTGCCATAACCTTGAATCGATAGCAAATCTCCTTCTTCCAGTTGAAAATCATACGCTTCGATAACAGTATGATTCACTTTAACCCGCTTTCGATTAATATATGTTTTAGCAATCTCTCTCGATTTACGAATCATTTCTTTAAGAACGACATCGAGTCTTAATGCACTCACTGTTGCATTAAAACTTTGCCACTGTTCTTCTGATTGTATCATATCTTCAATAGATAAAACATGGTGTTGTACAGTAGCACCTTTTATTTTAGTTAATTCCATTATAATATATGATTCTAACTGCTTTGTCAAAACAAATTGAATACGCTCACCAGCAATAATATCGCCAACTTGTTCACGATGAATTCCTAATGACATGAGCGTACCTAAAACATGTTGATGTTGGATTGTCACAAACTTTTTAGGATATTTAAGTTCAATTAATGATAATTCATAGTCTTCAGTTGTAGGCACGAAATATTCTGGTGCGATAATCGCGCGTTGTCTTTCAGCATTGGGTCCCCCGTAAAAATGTACAGTTAAGTCCGGGTATCGTCCAACAAGTGTTTTCAAAATATATTGTGCTCGTGGATCTAAGAAGTAGGTCAATATTGGGGCATATTGCTGTTCTGCCATTCTCAATTTATCTAAAAGTTGATCAATCAATTCTTGCTCTTCTTTTCGAAAATGTTGATATAACTCCAATATATCACCTCTTTTAAATCATCAAATTTTTATCGTATAAAAGATGAGACAGCTTAAAATTGTTGATTCTAGAAATTATTGCTAATTTCAAATCACATTCATTCTAAAACTCGTCTCACCTAGAACTTACTTATAAAATTAAGGATCTTTTAAACATTCACAGATAAAAGGTAATACTTTCAAATACGATTCCTAGACCAAATGCGGCACAATGAGTTGATAAATCGCGATAAGTCCACGTTGAAATAAGTTTAATACGATAAATGCAACAATTGGAGATAAATCAACCATCCCTAATGGCGGGATTATTTTACGAAATGGTTCTAAGAAAGGTTCGTATATTTTAGCCATAAATTGTCCAATTGCACTTCCTCTTGCTCCGGGAAGCCAAGACATAAAAATATAAATAATCATTCCAAATGTATATGCTTGCACTAAAAATAGAATGATATTAAAGATTGTAGAAATTAATTGTATGCTCACTTATGTCACCTTATTCATATTGGTTTTCCATTGTTTCGATATGTTCTGTAATACTACCGGCTACTTCAACATTATCAGGCGTACATAAAAATATGTCTGCACCCACACGTTGAATATCGCCACCAATCGCATACACCGTTCCGCTTAAGAAATCGATAATACGTTTAGCTGAAATTGGGTCAATACGTTGCAAATTGACCAAAGTTGCACGTCTATTTTTAAGTTCGTCTGCAATGTCTTGTGTATCTGAGAAGACACGTGGTTCAAATAAACACATTTTTGAACTGCCGTTCTGATACGTATTTTGATCTTGTGTCATACTAATCACATTCCCTTGATTATGATGCTCTGATGGTTGTGATGCCACTTGAAATCGACGTTCTTGTTGGGATTGCTTAGTACGTGTCGATTGTTTTTTTGGCACTGATTGGATTGCACGTGGTTGTGATTTAGGTTGTTGTGAAGCTGATGTATTACGTACTTCAGCTTCTTTTTCTTTACGCTCTTCTTCAAGACGTTCTTCTTCAATTAAATCTTCATCATCTTCTTCAATTGTAAAAAAACCATTAAATAAATCTTTAATAGCCATTAACTCACTCCTCTTTTCCAACTAAACGTGTACCAATTCTAATATATGTCGCACCTTCTTCTACCGCAATTGGATAATCATTACTCATTCCCATTGATAGTTCCGTGCAAGGTGCATAAGGTAAATTTAATGCTTGAACTTCATCACGCTTAGTTCGTAATTGTTTAAATATGGATTTAAGTTGTGTTTCATCTTCTGTAAGTGGTGCCATAGTCATCAGTCCTACTACTTCGATGTTTTGATAGTTTTCAAGTTCTTTTACAAATGGAATGAGTTCTTCGACTGATATCCCATGTTTTGAAGATTCACCAGATACATTTACTTGAACAAAACACTTAATTGTATGTGTTGCACGTTTGCTGATTTCTTTTGCTAGACTTTTTCTGTCTAATGCATGTAAATAATCAATGTCATTAATAACTTCTTTGACTTTTCGTGATTGTAAAGAACCTATGAAGTGCATTGTAACGTCATTAGGTAAAGCTTTTTTCTTTTCTAAAAAGCCTTCTAGTCGATTTTCACCAAAGTGACGAATACCTGCATCATATGCTTCTTTAGCTCGCTCTATTGTAACATATTTTGTGACAGCAATCACGTGAGGTAAGGTTGATGCATGTGTTTTATCGATGTGTGCCTCAATTTGTTCGTTGATGTCTTTTAGATTTTCTTTTACAGACATTTAAATACGCCTCCTAATTTATTTTTGCCCGATAAACGCTAACATACGACCTGTTTGTCCTTTTTCAATACGGTAAGAAAAGAATAAATCTAAATGTTCTGAAGTCGTATAATTTGTCATGGTAATATTTTGAGCAGGAACACCGTAATGTTCAAAGAGTAATTGATTGGCAACCTTTAAATCTATGCCATGACGATTCTCTTCTCTTTGTTCAATATATTGATTAGTATCAATTGGTAATTCTTGAAATTGTCGATAAATATCATTATTAATTTCGTATGAATTTGAGGTTGCAGGCCCAATAACAACTTTTAAATCTTTATAATCATATGGATACTTTAATAATAATTGATGTACGATTTGTTGCACTGTCCCACGCCATCCTGCATGCAAGAGTGCAATAAAATGATGTTTAACACTATAGACATAAATGGGTACACAGTCTGCGTAACACATTGTTAACAATGTATCTTTATCAAATGTATACATCCCATCGATCCCATAAAGTTCGTTATCTGAAAGTGTATCTATATTTGTGCCTTGATCTTGAGTGGAAACTTCGATGACATTATGACCATGTGTTTGAATTGGAAACACCCAGTGTGATTTAGGGATTCCTATTTCATGAGCAAGTGTATCTTGATGTGCTGTAATATGATTGGGTTCATCTTTAATATAACGTGCCATATTAAATGCATTTTTCGGAAATGGACTAACACCATCATTTCGAGTTGTAATTCCAATTGTAATATCTTCTTTACGACTAGGTTCATAATACATATGATGTGCTGCTTTTCTAAATGTTTCCATAACAAAGACCTCCAATATTAGTCGCTATAAAATAAAAAAAGCTAGGACAATGAAGCGATGACTTTTGTCCTAGCGTATCATACGTAGGTCCAAGTAGACTACGTAAAATCAACAATCCAAATATTTATGAATTAACGACGTGTTCTTCTTGAACGACGCTCTTCTCTATTACGAATAAAGCTTGGGATATCATCATCAGCTGTACTGTGACTTCTACCACCTTCTACATCTCTATCGTGTGTTGGGAATGAAGTAGATCCAGTGTTCATTCCAGAATCTTTTGATGCTGGTTGTGATGCACTTGAACCAAACCCAGTGCTACTTTGTTTACGAGCTTGAGGTGAAGGTTTATCTTCAAAACCAGTTGCAATAACGGTTACAACAATCTCATCTTGTAACTCTGGATTGATAACTGTACCAAAAATCATGTTAACATCTTCATCAGCTGCATCTTGAACAATGTCTGCAGCTTCTTGTGCTTCAAATAATGATAATGATTCGCCACCAGTAATGTTCATTAAAACACCTTGCGCCCCAACAATAGATGTTTCAAGAAGAGGAGATGAAATTGCTTTTTTAGCTGCTTCAACTGCTCTATTTTCACCAGATGATACGCCAATACCCATTAATGCAGAACCTTGGTTAGACATAATTGTTTTTACGTCTGCAAAGTCTAAGTTCACTTCACCAGACACTGCAATTAAGTCTGAGATACCTTGTACACCTTGACGTAACACGTTATCTGCTTCTTTAAATGCTTCCATCATCGGTGTAGACTTATCAACAATATCTAATAAGCGGTCATTCGGAATTACGATTAAAGTATCTACTGCAGCTTTCATCGATTCTACACCCGCTGCTGCTTGAGTTTGACGCTTACGACCTTCAAAACCGAATGGACGCGTTACAACACCTACTGTTAAAGCACCCATTTCTTTCGCGATTTTGGCTACAACTGGTGCTGCTCCAGTACCAGTACCGCCACCCATACCTGCAGTTACAAATACCATATCTGCACCTTGAATAGCGTCTTCAATTTGCTCACGAGATTCTTCAGCCGCTTTTTTACCAATTTCTGGGTTCGCACCTGCACCTAATCCACGTGTTAATTTTTCCCCAATTTGAATTTTAGACTCAGCTTTTGAAAGGTTTAAAGCTTGTCCATCTGTATTTATCGCAATGAACTCAACATTATTCATGCCATGGTCGATCATGCGGTTAACAGCATTGTTACCGCCGCCACCGACACCGATAACTTTGAGTGTCGCTAAATGATTAAATCCTTGTTCAAATTCTAACATTTAATTTTCCTCCTAATCTTTGTAGCCAATCAATCAAACAGAGACTTCATTATCTTTTTGAATTTGCTTTCTTCTTGTTTTGGTTCTTGTACTTGTTCATGTTCATAATCTTCAAATTCATGATGATCATAATCTTCTTCTGAAGTATATGCATCTTCTTCTTCGATTTGCTTTTTAGGTTTTTTCTTGAAGAATGATTCAAAACCTCCTACTTTCTGATCATGACGTTTTGCATCATCTTCAATAACTTCTTCCTCTACATCATCGTAATCATGATTACTAATTGTAACATAATCTAATAACTCATCAAAAATAATACTGCTAGAAATAGTCGAAATTGCAGATGAGAATTCTGGTTTTCTCACACCCATTTGTGAAGGAGTATGAATTCTCACTTTTTCATTAACTAAGTCTTGTAAAAGTTCTTTAACACCTAATAAATTAGCTGATCCACCTGTTACGACAAAACCACCATTTACTTTTGTCAAATCTAATTCTTGTAATACATCAAAAACTTCAAAAAAGATATCTTCAACACGTGCTTCAATCGCGTCACTTAATTCTTTTTGAGTGAATTGTGCTGGTTCTTCTTGGTCTAATTGCTCAACTGTAAAGACATCTTGATCAGATGCTGAGTCGTAAAAAGCATGACCATATTGTTGTTTGATTTTTTCAGCAGATTCATATGTAGTGTTTAAAAATTGTGCAATATCCTCAGTAATATGACGTCCAGCCATTAATACTACATCGGCATCAACGAGTTCTCCACGTTCATAGAATGCAATCTGTGTTAAGTCTTCACCAATATCTATCACACATGCACCAAGTTCTCTTTCAGTAGGTGTTAATATTGAACGATAATTGTAAGAATCAGAATAGACATCAAGCACATCGACTCCTGCTGATTCTACACATTTAATCATATTAATTAAAATAGATTTGTGAATCGCGATAACACCCGCATCAACATGTAGAGAATGACGCGCAACTAATTCTTTAGGATCAGTAACTTCATTCTCATCATCTACTACAAAACGAAGTGGAAACGTATTCACAACTTCAGTATCTGAAACTGTATTCTTTTCACGGATACCTTCTAAAACATCTTCTATATGTGAACCATTAATTTCTGTATCTTGATGAAACTCTATTGTATTAGACTCATCAAAAACTTCTGTACCAACAATTGGTAGTTTTAAGAAAACCTCTTTAATATCCACACCAGAAGCGATAGATGCTTTCTTGATTGTATCCTTAATAGCTTGTTTAGCGACATCGAAATCATCAATTAAGCCATTTTTAATACCAGTTGTATAGGTTTGCCCTGTACCTATCACATTAATACCATTATGAAATTTTTCTCCAACGATAGCCTTTACGCTTGATGAGCCGATATCTATACTAACATAGTAATGCTCTTCCATAGATAGGCACCTCCGACATTATTTACATATCTACACTATTATAAGTTTACAATAACACACTATCAATGTGAACTATAAACACATTGATATTTTAACTTTTTTCGTGAAATTAGATTAATTCTTACTATTTCGATAGGAACGATATTCCGAATATTGACCACAACACTTATAAAATATTTATTATAAATTTAAAACGGTTACTATTTAGCATTGTTATGTGTAATGATTTTATTCATGTATCATTTTTCTTCTTCTTTAATCTTATTTAATGCTTTTTGTAACGCTTCTTTTGCTTCATTTGTTGAAACAGAACTTTTTTGTACATCTTTAGCACTAGCTGAGTTCATTTCATCATTTTTAACGTTTTCATATGGAATAAACGTCGCTCCCACAGATAAATCGATATATCCTGATTTTTTGAGTTCACCTGTTTCATCTCTTTCAAGTGCTTTAGACATACTAGGATAGTATTTTAACTTTTGATTGATAGAGTTTATATTGCCTAGAACTTCAATACCATCTTTCATAAACAATTGTATTAAATGACTTTCATTTTTTTGCGGCGCATATACAATTTCTGAAATTTGAGCACGTGTTTGATTATCCATTTTACTCAATGCTTTGACCATTTCCCTTTTAGTTGAACCTTTAAAACCTGATAAAAATGGTGCATCATTTGGAAGTGTCCCTCTAAATTGCGTTAATGCTTTACCAGTTTCTAAAATGGGTACGTCTTTATTTTTCTGAGCGCTTATTCCTACAATTTTGTATTCATCAATTTCGACTGTTATATGGTTAAATAAACCTTTCTTAACTTGAGCCGATTGAATTAGATCATGAGACTCCAATCTTTTTTCTGCCTTTCTGGATGAGTAGGCATAAGTTCGCGGCTGTTTTTCAATGTTTAACGCTTTTTTTATCTCACTTTCTGATACATTGTGATTCCCTTTTACTGTAACCGAAGTAATTTTACTTACAGGTGTAAACATATATAACAAAATAAATATAACTAATAGGATGAGTAGGGCAATCACATTTCTTTGAATACGACGTCGTTTACGCAATTGTTTTTTACGTTTTTCTTTAAGATATTCATTTTGTATTTGTGGAATCTCTTCACTCATGAACGACACATCCTTTAATGAGATGGTAAATGTTTACGGAAAGCATTTATAAACATTTCACCGCGTTGTTCAAAGGTATCATATTGGTCCCAACTTGCGCAGGCTGGCGATAAAAGTACAACGTCATTGGGTTCAATGACTTCTTGAACTTGATCGACTGCATCTACAACGTCTTTTGCGCGTATTACGTATTTACCTTGGCTCTCACCTAGTTTCACAAACTTTTCTTGAGTTTGTCCAAACGCCACGACCACTCGCACATGTTCCATATAAGGAATAAGTTCATCAAAACCATTTCCACGATCTAGACCACCACATAACCAAATAATAGGTTGTTGGAATGCGTTTAAAGCAAATTGTGTGGCTAGAACGTTTGTAGCCTTTGAATCGTTGTAATATTTATTTGTTTTATTATTACCAATGTATTGTAATCGATGTTCAATGCCTGAAAATGTTGTAAGTGATTGAATAATTGCACTAATAGACACGCCAGCTAAAATTGCTGCAAGTACTGATGCTAAAATATTTTCAAGATTATGTTGACCTGGAAGTACAATGTCGTCTAAATGTATAATCCGAACGTCATTATATACTATATAATTATTTTCAACATAAATACCCTCAACAGGATGTTCTGTCGAGAAATATAATACTTTAGACTTAATCTCAGACGTATCAATTAAGTGACGTTGATGATAGTTGAAAATAAGATAATCACTTTCAGTTTGGTTTTGATAAATTCTTTTTTTCGCATTTTGATAGTTTTCTAAAGTTTCATGGTAGTCGAGGTGTGCAGAATAAATATTAGTGATAATCGCAATATGTGGTCTAAATTGTTGTATTCCTAATAATTGAAAAGAAGATAGCTCTGTAACTAAATATTCATTCGCTTTGACCTCTGATGCTACTTTTGAAGCAACATAACCGATATTTCCTGCTAGGCGACCATTTTCTCGGCTTTTATCGAACATATCTCCTATTAAAGATGTCACTGTTGTCTTCCCATTTGTTCCAGTAATACCAATAATTGGCGCTTCTGATACGAGATAGCTTAATTCAACTTCTGTCAAAATAGTTAGATCTCTGTTTTGTGCTTCCTGAATAATCGGCACTGTATATGGGATACCTGGATTTTTAAAAATCACGGGACTTTCATCTAATAAAGCGAGTGGATGTGATCCACCAACAACTGTAATGCCCATAGCTTCTAAATCTTTAGCATGCGGATCATTTGAGAGGTCTTTGCCATCATTAACTGTGACCTCTGCACCTAGACGATGCAATAACTTTGCTGATTCATAACCACTTTTAGCTAAACCAATAACAAGTACTTTTCGGTCTTTCAAACCAGTATAATTAATCAATTAATTCACTCCAATCCATAATCCAATAAGTCCAGTAATCAGTCCCACTGTCCAAAATACTGTAACCACTTTCCATTCACTCCATCCGACTAACTCAAAATGATGATGGAGCGGACTCATTTTGAAAATACGTTTACCTGTTAATTTAAATGAAGTTACTTGAATCATGACTGATAATGTTTCTAATACAAAAACAAGTCCAACAAACAGTAATGATAGCTCTTGATTTAGCATGATTGAGATTGTTGCAAAAATACCACCTAATGCTAAACTTCCCGTATCTCCCATAAATACTTTTGCAGGATTTAAATTGTATGGTAAAAAGCCAGCTAAAGCAGCAATCATGATAATACAGAAAATACCAATAGCAGGTTGATCAAGCACAAAACTCATAATCGCGTACATTGTAAATCCGATAATGGATAAACCTGTCGCTAATCCATCAAGACCATCCGTTAAATTCACTGCATTTGAAAATCCAACTTGCCAGAAAATAATAAAAATTACGTAAGCAAATGACAATGGAATGCCAGCATCAGTGAATGGAATGTTGATATTCGTTGAGAAATCAAAAGCATTTAACCCTTTAGCTACAAAGAAGAAAATAACAGCTATTAAAATTTGCGCAAGTAACTTTTGTTTACTCGTTAAACCCTGATTATTCTTTTTAACAACAATAATATAGTCGTCGATAAATCCTATTAAGCCAAAACCAATTGTTACAAAGAGTAGCAATAACAATGGACTTGCTGGTTCAACAAATAAACTTGCTATAATCGTTGTAACAATTGCACCAATTAAGAATGTTAATCCTCCCATAGTTGGTGTGCCTGTCTTTTTCATATGACTTTTCGGACCTTCTTCACGAATACTCTGTCCAAATTTCATTTTCTTCAAAGTCGGTATTAAAATCGGAACTAAAATAACTGTGATTAAAAATGCGATAATTGCACTAAAGATACCCATAATTTACTCCTTTAAACTCTGTTTTATTTTTAGACCTAAAATCTATCCCTCATTTAAGGTATCAAACGATAGTTATGATAAGACCCTAGAGGCATGAAGTACTTAAATCGCCTTTCACTCCTCCAGGTTTATCATTTTAACTAAGAATCATTCATTTAAGAACTATTCGTTTGGTCTGAACTCATTTTAATTTGAATATTTGTTTTTGAATCAATAGGTGTTTGAGCTGAAACACTTTGAGAGGTCACGAATCCATTACCTTCAACTTGTACTTTAACCCCTGTTAAACCTTCAAAAGCAATAACATCATCGCGTGTCCAACCTGTCATATCAGGCATTGTCAAGTCACCATCAGTCATAAGTAAGACGTTACTATTTGGTAATCTTTCACCTGAAACTGGTGATTGTTGAACGATTTTGTTTCCACTACCAATAACAACTGGATTAAATTGTTTGCCTTTTAGCGTGTCTTCTCCACTATCAACACTTTTATTTGTAACGTCTGGAACTTTATGAATCGTTGCGCCTGTATCTACTTTATCACTACCAATGTTAAGGTACTGTAGTGTATTTTGCATAATCGATGTAAAAGCTAATCCTGGCCCTAACTCATAAGCTTCTTGGTCATTTTTTTGAGCCAAGCTCATACCTGAATAAACGAGAACTTTAGGGTTTTTACTTGGTGCATGTCCAATAAAGCTTACAAAATAAGGATTCGCACCTTGAACATATCCGCCATTTTCAGGGTCAGCAACTTGTGCTGTACCTGTTTTACCACCAATACGATAACCATCAATACGGAAGTTCTGCGCATGACTGTCTTTACTATTTACAACTTGATCAAGTTGCTCTAAAACTTTGTTAGCCGTTTTTTCTGTAACAGGTTTACCTACTACTTGACGTTCACCTTTATAAAACGTTTTTTTATGCACTGGATCCGTGATAGATTGTACAAAATAAGGTTTTAACATGTTACCTTTATTGAAGAACGCTGATTGCGCTTGAATCATTTGAGCTGGTGTGACAGTTGTCGATTGTCCAAATGCGGAAGTTTTTTGCATTAACTCATTATCCCATGCAATATGGCCAGGTTGTTCTCCATCAAACAAGCTCCCTGTCGTTTTACCAAAACCAAACTTTTCATACCATGATTGCATTTTATCGGCACCAACAAGGTCTTGAAGTTTCATCATTAATGTATTTGAAGAATAGGTAAAACCTAATCCCATAGTGATTTTGCCCCAGCCTTTTTTATTCCAGTCATAAATACGAGACCCTTGAATGTCACGATAACCTGATTGATATTTTTTCTTAGGATCAAATACACCTTCTTGAATTGCAGCAGCTAAACCATATGTTTTAAATGTAGATCCTGGCTCATATGTGTTTTGATATAAGTCATTCGCCCACTTCTCACCAAAGTTTTCTCCGGTATCTGGGTTAAACGTTGGACGTTGACTGTAAGCTAGAATTTCGCCTGTCTTAGCATCCATAACCACCGTAAACAAATCTTTTGGTTTATATCGCTCAACCATTTTGTCTAACGCTTCTTCGACAAAAACTTGGATATTTGAGTCGATTGTTAAATGAACATCGTCACCTCTTTGTGGTGCTTTCTCGTTTTTTGAATTTGGAACGATATAGCCCCATATATCTTTAACGAAAGAAGCTTGACCATTTTCACCTGATAAGTAACTATCAAATATCTTTTCAACACCTAGAGCTCCTTTAAGTTCTCTCGTATCTGGATCTTTTTGTGCCATACCTATGAGATGGGAGGCAAAGTTACCATTTGGATAAAAACGTTGCACTTCTGGATACATCGTAATACCTGGTAATTTCATTTCTTCTATTTTTTCTTTATCTTGATAAGTTAAGTTTTGGCCTGCTTTACCAAATTCGACCTGAAATGCCTTTTTCATATTTAACCTTTTTTTAATATCTGCTTCAGACATATCGATAACAGTTGCAAGTTTTTTAGCTGTTTTATCTTTATCAACGACATGTCTAGGCTTATCAGTATCTTGACTTGCTCTTTTGTCAATTACAGCTGCTAAACGGAAACGGTCTACATCTTCAGCTAACACCTTGCCATTTCGGTCATAAATTGTTCCCCGTTGCGCCTGTTCTTCTAAATTCGATAAATACTTTTCATTTGCTTTTGTAATGAGGTTTTGGCCAGAAGATTGACCTGTAATCATTACAAAACTGTATCGTAAAACCAATAGAAAAAAGAGCAGTCCGAAAAAGCTGATCAGGAGGACTGCTCCTAGTTTATTTTTTTTGATTTTAATTTTTCGTCTCGCCATTATTACGCACTACCTTTACATTGTCGTTCTTGAGACTCATGCCTTGTTCTTCAGCTTTTTTATAGATGCGTTCATATGAAGCGTTTTTCATAGTTTCAGATTTTAATGCGCTATTTTGACTAGATTGTTGTTCAATTTTATAATCCAAATCTGCAATTTTACCTCGTGTATCATATGCATCCATCTTTAATGACAGGAGATAAATGCTAACCACCGCAATCAACGTAACAAGCGTTATGTATAACATTTTTTCAAATTTAGTTAACTTAACTACAATTTGCTTTTTTATCGGCTTTTGATCTACTTTTGGTTGTTGCTTAGGTGCTACTTGAGGCTCTGTTTCGTGTAAATGATAAGGTTCGTATATCTTTTCAACAGCCATTTTATTTTCTCCCCTTTACTTCAATATTTCTGCTACTCTTAACTTTGCACTTCTCGCTCTATTATTTTGATCCAAGTCATCTTGACTCGCTATGATCGGCTTACGATTTACACGTTTAAGCTTAGGTGTATACGCTTCAGGGATCACTGGCAAACCTCTAGGAACCTCAGGACCTTTCTCATATTCTTGAAACATTTGCTTACATAAGCGATCTTCAAGTGAATGGAAAGTAATCACTGAAATTCTTCCATGAATATTAACACGTTGGATTGCTTGTTCTAGTGAATCTTCAAACGCTTTAAGCTCATCATTTACAGCAATACGTATAGCTTGAAAGACACGTTTAGCAGGATGACCACCTGTTCTACGTGCTTTAGCTGGTATTCCTTCTTTAATACACTCTACTAATTCAAAGGTTGTCTCAATTGGGTGTTCACGGCGTTTCGCTTCAATACGACGTGCAATTTGTTTAGAGAATTTCTCTTCGCCATAGCGGAAAAAAATCTTGACTAGTGCTTCATAGGACCACTCATTGACCACTTCATACGCAGATAATGATTGCGTTTGATCCATTCGCATATCAAGTTTTGCGTCATAATGGTAACTAAAACCTCTTTCAGGCACGTCTAATTGAGGACTTGAAACACCTAAGTCGTATAAAATGCCATCAACCTTATCAATATTTAACTCGTCTAAAACTTGACTTAAATTTCTAAAATTTTGGTGTATAAATGTCACTTGGTGATGATGTGCTTTCAACTTTTCTTGTGCATGTTCAATTGCAGTTATATCTTGATCAAAAGCAATTAAGCGTCCTTCATCTGACAATTTACTTAATAAATAAGATGAGTGCCCTGCACCACCTAACGTGCAATCGATATAAATACCGTCTGGCTTAATATTAAGTTGGTCGACGGTTTCCTTTAACAACACGCTAATGTGATGAAACACTGCTATCCCTCCATTTTAAAAATCGAAATCAATTAAATCTTCAGCGATCTCTTCAAAATTATCTTCAGATTCATCATAAAAATCATTCCAAGCTGCTCTATCCCATATTTCGATACGATTCGAAACACCGATTACGGTACAATCCTTATCTAGATTGGCATATTGCCTTAATGTACTTGGAATATTTATTCGTCCTTGTTTGTCTAACTCAACTTCAGTCGCACCTGAGAAAAACATACGTGTGAACTTCCGTGCATCACGTTTTGTCATTGGTAAGGTTTTGAGTTTTTCTTCAATAGTTTGCCACTCTTCAATTGTATAGCCAAACAAACATTTATCTAGGCCTCTGGTGATAATAAAACGTTCATTCAATTGTTGTCTGAACTTAGCTGGTACAATCATTCGACCTTTTGCGTCGAGTTTATTTTCGTACTCTCCCATGAACATCCTATGTCACCTCACCATATTTATAATTTACCACATCTCCCCACTATCCTCCACTAATTATGTAAAATTGATATAAAATTTTTCTTTCAAGTTAAAAAAAGAGCAATCCGTCATTTAACGAATTGCTCTAAACTGTGTTTATATCTATATTTGTATAACGATTTGATCGAAAGTATAACGAAGTGGAGGATATGTGGTGGAGGTAAATATATCCATTCCGTAAATATTAAGTAATTGTAGTGGGTTCCACACTCTTTCTTGTAACCCTCCCATAGGATGAAGCGTATGTGTTAGCTGTGCGAAATGACGCATACTAACCTCATTCTCTCTCTCAATATTACGTAAATAACGACGTTTTAGAAATTGATACTGATGTAATTGGATTTCATGATTTTTCTTAAGTAAACGACGATTGTCTTCTGTTTTAGACATTTCTGTTTCAAGCTGTTGATAAAAAAGATTTTGTTGCTCAATCATATTATCAATGTCATCTAAAACTTGATCTGAAGCTTGTGCTCTTATGAAAGCGTCTTTTGCATCGTCAATTCCACTTTGTATAACTTGACTTGCTTCAATTTGATACTGATGTAATAGTTTTTGTGCTTTTGAAGTAATATAAGTCATACGCATCCTTGGTAATACGATAGGCATCTCAATATCAAATAAACGAAATACACCTTTAAGTTCTGCCCAATATTTTATTTCACTAGGACCTCCCACAAATGCTACTGTATTAAATAACCATTCTTGCATAAGTGGTCTAGTAACGACATTATTAGAAAATCGTTCAGGATTCGTTTCGATAAGATGCTCTAATTCCGCTTTGGAATATGTGTCATCTGTTTTATTTACTCGATACACTCCATTTTCATATTTAAGGAGTTGTCTTTGCCCATCAACTTCTAAAAATAAATGCACATTTGTATCTGTCATAATCATCGCGTCTAAACCCTGTCCTTGGGTTTGAACTTGCATATCACGAAATGCATCATCAATTTTTTGATGTTGCTCGACAATTTGATTTAGCAACGGTTTTTCAATCGTACGTAATGGTCCATACTGAGAATCTATCAACAAAAGCCCTTTACTTTTAAAACATTCATGTACCATTTTCTTAAACAGTTCTGTCCAATTTGTTACAGTTTCAATCATTTGCTTTAATTGAGTATATAATGTTTTTGAATATTTCGTTTCTGGAAGCATTTTAAAGTAGTGTGTTAATGCTTCATGTAGTGCTTCTTGATCTGGTTTATAATGAGAAACTGATGTCGTCGGCGGTGTCATCGTGTGATATTTAACCTTCTCTAAAAGCCCATCGCGTTCTCTCATTACATAAGTATGATTGACTTCATCAAAATCGTGATCTTCTCCCGCTATCCAGAACACCGGAACAACTGGTTTTTGGAACTTTTCTTCAAGTTCATTAGATTTAATAATAATAGACACAATTTTATGAAATGTATATAAAGGCCCTGTAAATAAGCCGGCTTGTTGTCCACCTATAACAACCTTTGCACCTGTTTCTAATGCCTGTAGCGATTGCTCTTGCTCAGGTGTTAATTCAAGATCCGACATATATTGTCGAATCACATTTGCAATAGCTTCTTCTCTACTGTTACTCGGTTGATCCATACGTTTTTCAAAACTAGTCATCACATTAGGATCATAATCAAAAAATTGTAAAACAGACGGTTCTTGGTTCATTAATTTCAAAATAAATTGATCTTTTTCGTCTATTTTTATATTTAAACACTCCATGTATAAATTCTCCTTAAAACATATTCGTTATAAGTATAATTGTTCCTCCTAAATCTGACAATCTAACGGCTTACTTCATATAATTAGATAAATAAGTTATAATTATAGTAATACAAATAAGGGGGGATTGAAATGACTAAAGTGAAACATCTTGACATTAATTACAAAACTGAGGAACTTTTTGAAGCTTTTCGTAAAAACTTTGGTAATAAAGATCTGTATATGGTTGATGAATTACATGGAGAAATGATTGATGCAAGTTCTGAATCTCCTTTTTACGGTATTTACGTAGGAGAAACAATTGGCGCACGCATGGCACTATACCGTAAAGGAGAAGTAGAAGAAACATTCTTCCCAGATTATGATGATTATTTAGTAGTTTGGAAGTTAGAGGTTTTAAGTAAGTATCAAAATAAAGGGTATGGCTCCCAGTTATTAGACTTCGCCAAATCTTTTAATCTACCTATTAAAGCGATTGCGCGCTTCGAATCTAAAGACTTTTTCATTCGAAATGGATTCAAAGACCTTGAAGCTAAAAATGATGATGGGCATGACATTTTAATTTGGGATCCTCAACATTTGAACTCTTAATAATATATTAAAACTTGCAATTTAACTTTAGTTTAGGGCAGTTTTAAACATTAATTTTGATTTCATTACATAGTTAGACGCCTTATAAACTGCCCTTCTAAAGCAGGTACAAACTTTGCCTTATTACAATCTCTAATAAATTATATGATGTAACTCTTTGATGTGTGTAATGGTGTATGTAGGTTGTATAAAAGTTTGATTATCTTGCAGACGATGGTTATACCAACATGTATCAATTCCAGCATTGATACCCCCTTGAATATCTGATGTTAACGAGTCCCCAACAATTAAAAAATCACTTCGCTCGTATTCAGGCATCGCCTCAAATACTTTTTCGAAAAACTCCACTTTAGGCTTTTGGACACCAAGCTCATCTGAAATAAATATATGGCTTATCATATCTTGTATTGCCATTTGACTTATTCGTCTTTCTTGAGTATCTTTAACACCATTCGTCACAATTGCTATTGTAACTTTATGTTTCATATCATCAAGTAAGCGATCCATACCTTCTAACAATTTTATAGGTGCTTTGGCTAAGCCATCTCTGAAAATAACATCTGCTTCTTCGCCATCTACAGTCATACCGTAATGTTTAAACGTTTCAATAAATCTGAAACTTAAAACTTCCCGACGAGATAGTTCTCCACGTTGAAATGCTTCCCAATGAGCTTGATTAATTACTTTAAACTGATCATAATCTCTCAAATTTAATGGCACATTGTAATAATCCATTAAATATTCATATGCTTTTACTTCAGCATCATGAAAATCTACAATTGTGTCATCAAAATCTAGTAAAATAACTTTATAACGCATGTACTCATCTCCAAAGTATTATATGTATCGATTTAGTGTATCAAATCCTGAAGACGATGTCATTCCCTCAACAACAATTCAATAAAAAAAGACCGCAGCTATTGCCACGGTCCAATTAATTATATTATCCGAAAAGACCTGAGATTGCTTCGATACCTTTTGCTACGATATCTGCAATACCGAATCCCATATCTGTCCATTCTCCGTTAAGTCCTGCTTCTACTGTTGATTTGATTGCACTGATTAAGTCTGACATTTTCTACACCTCTTTTTTATATTTTATTTATAATGATTATCAAATTATCCGAAAAGACCTGAGATTGCTTCGATACCTTTACCTACGATATCTGCAATACCGAATCCCATATCTGTCCATTCTCCGTTAAGTCCTGCTTCTACTGTTGATTTGATTGCACTAATTAAATCTGACATTTTACGACACTCCTTAACTTTAATTTCAATTAAATTAAGATTGAAACAAAACATTGCGTTTGTTGTTTGCTTTGTTTTGTTGACTCTAATATACCGAATATTGATGTTTTTGTGTTGTATAATTCTAAACTCAACATATTTCATACATAACTGTTAGTTTTGTACTAAAATTTAAACACTTATGATGCCTAAGTGTTATACACAAGTGAGTCATACAACGCTTATTAACTTATCATGCATATGGAATTCCTGAGATAAAGTGCTTAATAGCAATATTTCAAGAGATGTTTATATACTTTTTAATCATATGTAAATTTAAAATTTCTTTTAACTACTTAACATATAGTGATGCCTAACTGTTAAAAACATGAGTAGAGACTAACAGTTAAGCATAAGAAAGAATGAAATAGGGATTCATCAACTCTAAATCAACTTTGTATTGTATAATGCAGTTAAATCAATTACAGAGGAGGCGTTAAACATGTTTTGGGCAGACTTAGTAATGGGTATCATTAAATTAATCAAAGGTTTAGTTGATACATTCGCAAAATAATCAATAAATAGTAGATATAACTATGAACATTGAGATTGTAATTTCTATTAAAAAATAGAGTAGAAATTACAATCTCTTTTTTTATAAAAAAGCTTGCCTTTCTATTTTAACGTGGTATGATACTATCAAAAAAAGAACCGAGGCTTAAAAAATGTATAGTAAAAAGCAACCTATTGTCTTTTATATTGCACTTTTTTTATCTACAACTCTAATTGGTAGTCTTCTTTTATATCTTCCTTGGACCGGTCAAAAACACACTTCTTTCATTGACGCGCTTTATGTTGCTACTAGCGCATTTACAGTGACCGGCTTATCTACTGTCGATATATCAACACAATTTAATATATTCGGACAAACTGTTATCATGCTTTTAATTCAAATTGGTGGGATAGGTATTGTTGCAGTATCAATGTTTGCATTAATGATTTCACAAAAGCATGTCTCTATTCAAGGTCATCAATTGTTACAACTTGAAATGAATACTGATGATATCAATAGTGTCACTGATTTTGCTAAATTCATCCTATTTTTTAATGTTTTGTTTGAATCATTAGGTACATTTGTACTTTCTTTTGTTTTTGTACCTAAATTAGGTTGGTCAGATGGTCTATTCACAAGTTTATTTACCTCAATATCAGCTTTAAACAACGCTGGATTTTCGCTTTTCTCTGATAACTTGATCAGCTATGCCCAAGATCCTGTTGTGAATTTGATGATTGCTTTTTTAATCATAGCTGGTGGGATAGGATATGTCGTGTTGATCGATATCGTTACAACACATAAAATTAAGCATTTGCAACTCCATAGTAAAGTTACGATACTTATGACTTTCATACTCATCGTTGCTGGTTTCATTGTTTTTCTAATTTTAGAACAACAGCATTCACTTAAAGGCATGTCATTATCAGACCAAGTGTTAGCATCCTTTTTTCAATCTGTTACTACACGTACAGCTGGCTTTAATACCATTGACTTTAGTCAAGTTGCGCCAGGTACACTGATGTTTACAATGATTCTAATGTTTATTGGTGCCGGCCCAATTAGTGCGGCTGGTGGGATTAAGATTACAACATTTGCATTAATTATTATTTACATTATCACTTCTTTAAAAGGTCATGAACATGCACATTTATTCAAACGTTCTATTCCGAATAAACAAATGCAAAAGGCAATTGCCATCACATTATCTGCCCTTTCATTTACAATGGTAATTACATTTTTTATTGCCACTTTACAACCAAATTTAAATTTTGAAGATATCTCGTTTGAAGTTATATCAGCATTTGGAACAGTTGGTTTATCAACAGGAATCTCAGCAGAATACGGTCTTTTATCAAAATTGCTTATTATCGTTACGATGATTGTCGGTAAAATTGGTATCATTACATTACTCGGTTTATTACAAAGAAAAACAAGAGAGACATTTCATTATGCAAAAGGAAATTTATATCTTTAATACATTGCAAGCATAATGAAAATGACAATCCAATCCAGAAAGAAAAAGTTTTTTAATAAAAACTATCATAGAACTAGAGATTAAGGTGAAAAGAATATGCTTTAAATTAATGCCTTAATCTCTAATTTATGTATGTAGATTCGCACTTCAAAACTCTAAATGCTTTTCGTTCCATTATTGAAGTACAATTAATTTTTCATTATAGCGCATTTTTTCAAAGTACGTGTTAAATGTTTATATTTTTTCGTTGAACATTATTGATTTATAGCATGATATTAGGTATAATTATTTTTGTGTTGTTAATATGTCCTGGTAGCTCAGCTGGATAGAGCAATGGCCTTCTAAGCCATCGGTCGGGGGTTCGAATCCCTCCCAGGACGTAAACTAGCTATATTTCGTATTTATACCGTTATATCTCGTAACCTAAACGTTGATATAACGGTATTTTGTTATCTTTCGTTAATTATCGTTAAAACTCGTATTTTACTATAAACGTCCACAAAAATTAAAAAGCGACCGTTTTATTGGTCGCTATGTTGTCGTATTAACTCATCATCTTTTTTAAGTTTGCCTGCGCGTTCCAATTCATCATATAGTTTTGATAAGCGCATACCAGTGCCAATTGTCAAACCTGTTATTTTTCTATCTCCCTTTTTAATATGGGCAAATGTCGAATGTGATATGCCACTTCTTCTTTGTAATTCTCTAAACGACAATCCATGATTTCCATAAACTAGCATTGTTATTTTTTCAATCATATTCATTTGTCTTTACCTACTTTCTTATCATTTCCAACTTTTACTAAACTCTTTGCCTTTAAACATTGACGCTAAACCACTGATTTGTTTTAATCTTAACAGTTCGTCCGCGTCCATACCAGACGTTCAAAAGCCCATTTAACCATTAGTGTTAGAGAGAATTTTTATGTATCAGCATTACTTTATCGATCATAAGCATGTGTTGATATTCCTGTTTTTAGCATATTTGTATCTCTTAAAAGTTAAGCTAGGGATTTACCCTAGTCCTTATTTTTTATTCTATTTTGTTTTCCTACTCGATTTCTACAAAGACTAGTGATAACTATTGTTGTCGCTAAAGTTAACGCTGTACTTGTAAAAGTATTTCCAATAAACAAGTTTAACCATAGTAGTATTATTAAGATTATAGAAGTTGTTTTCATAATTTTTAAAAGCTAAAATTTAATTAGGTAAGATGCCACATTCAGGGCGAAACCTCATTTCTTATTATCGTCTTTCAGTGCTTTGATAACTGCTATTGTCGACACTACTGTGAAGACGATATTTTCTTCTAGCATTCTTTCCTCCTTTTTCTACATATAATTTTATTAATTTGCTTATACTCTCTCATTATATTGTGATTATCTTAATTATACCATTTTTTTAATGAAGCATTGTTCAGTATCACATATGTATAAACTTTTTGGTATCCGTTCGTATACAAGAAAGATCTTATAACACTTTATATCTATTTTATTTTCAAGTTCATTCAAATAGAAAAGGACTAAGCCACTTATATGGCTTAGCCCCTCCTAATGACATAGATAACTTTACCTTAATAGAAGTTAAATTATGCGCACTCTATAATTATTCAGCTGGGTAGCTTGTTTGTACTCTTTCATATTGTGACATCACGTTTTCATTTGAATAACTTACAGCTTTGTTTTCTGTTGTTTCATTTGCTGGATAGCTTGTTTGTACTCTTTCGTATGGTGAAATTACGTTTTCGTTTGAGTAACTTACAGCTTTATTAGCTGTTGTTTCAGTTACTGGATAACTTGTTTGTACTCTTTCATATTGTGACATCACGTTTTCATTTGCTGCTTGAACTTGTGTACCCGCTAAACCAACTAAACCAAGTGAAATAGAAAGTGCTGAAACTTTTAATAATTTTTTCATTTTCTAATACCTCCTCGATTTGATATAAAAAGTATACCAAAGAAATCTCAGTTTGTAAAATTTAAAGCTTCTACATAAAAACTTTCTTATTTAAACTCATATCGTTCAATTGAATTGTAGGGCTTTAACATATTTATTTCTTTTTGGAATACTAATTATGAAAACAAATAGTTAATATAAAAATGATACCCGATGTGTTTCAAATTAAACATCTCAATATAAAATAATTTTTAAAGAGTCATTTATCGAAATATAAGAACATCAGTTAACAATGATACGTATAATCTATAATGTTGTAATATTAAATGCATAGACTCACAACTGAATCTTTTTTCATAACTTAATAAAAATCACCTTCAAAATGTATACATTTTAAAGGTGTAAAAATATAAAACATATTAATACTAATATTCAATTTGCTGCGTTTTGATAATTTGATGTTCTCGATTTCTAAAATTAATAATACCTACACGGTCTTCTAGTTTAAATTCACAGTATGTCTCTTCAATATTGCTTCTTGATTGAGAAATACTCCCTGGACTAATTACATGCACACCGTCAATATTTTCATATCGTGCAACATGTGTGTGTCCATAAAGTGCAAATTGAGCTTCTTCTGCTTTTGCTTGTTGTGCAAGTTGATCGCGAGAAGTATTTACACCAAATAAATGTCCATGCGTCAAAAATATTGTAATATCATCATAATGTACAACTTGAGATTCAGGAAACTCTGGATAAAAGTCCATATTTCCTTTCACACGTATAAAATGGCTCAGTTCTGTATCATCATATTTAAATTCAGAGTCTCCTAAATGAAATAATGCATCTGCATCATCATGCTTATCAAAAATATCATACAGGACTCCTGGCTCTGTGTGATTATCACTCACTACTATAAATTTATACATTAACCTTCACCTTCAATAAATTTTTGTAATTGATCAATAGCTTTACGACGGTGACTAATTTTAGACTTTTCTTCTGCTGTTAATTGTGCCATCGTTTTTTGGTGTGATGGAACATAAAAAATAGGATCATAACCAAATCCATTTTCACCGATACGATTTAATGTAATCTCACCATCAACAGTGCCTTTAAAAGTATGCGTTTCGCCATCTGCATTTGTCATACTAATTACGCATACGAAACGCGCTGTGCGATCCGTTTCATCTCCAAGTTTTTCTAGTACTTTATCAATATTATCTTCGTCATTCTTTTGTGGCCCAGCATATCGTGCAGAATAAATTCCAGGTTCGCCATTTAAAGTTGCTACTTCAAGACCACTATCATCCGCAATAACAGTTTTCTTTAGTAATCGAGCTGCAGCTTCAGATTTTAAACGAGCATTTTCTTCAAAGGTACTCCCTGTCTCTTCAACATCAAAATCATTCAATAATTCATTAATTCCTATCACATTATAATCAGAAAAAATAACCTTAAAATCATTTATTTTTCCTTTATTTGAAGATGCTATTACGATATCATTCATGTGTTATTGTCTCCTTGCCTAAAAATATTCTTTCGACATCTGTATCTATATTTAGCCATTCCTTAATAATATATGTCATTTGTTCAACTTGCCCATTCGCAAAAAAGCGATGCTTGGGCTTTGGTGTATAACTCGCGTGTTCATGACTAAATGTTAATAATGCACTCACTTCACGAGCAGTTTCTAGACCAGAAGAAATGACAGTTTTGCTTTTCCCAAAATAATCATAAATAGGTTGATAAAGTAATGGATAGTGCGTACATCCTAATATCACAGTATCCGCATCAACTTGACGCCACGCTTTTAACGTCTGATGAATTACAATACTAGTAACTGTTGGGTCTTGATATTTCATCTCTTCAACAAGTGGCACAAATCCTGGACACGCAACTCCGCGCACTTCAACACTAGGATTAATTTTTTGAATATGCTTACGATAGGCTCCTGATTTAATTGTGCCCTCTGTTCCAAGTACTAGCACACTTTGATTTTTAGTAGTCATAATAGCAGTTCGTGCTCCTGGTTCGATAACACCAATCACAGGTATCTTCAGCGATTTTTGTAATGCATCTAATGCTACTGCTGTTGCCGTATTACATGCAATCACTAGCATTTTAATATCAAATTGAGTTAAAAACGAAGCCATTTCAATGGTAAATTGCTTAACTTCTTCAGGGTCTCTTGGACCATATGGACATCTACCAACATCACCTAAATAATAGATGGTTTCATTAGGAAGTTGTCTCATAATTTCTTTTGCAACAGTCAATCCTCCAACGCCAGAGTCCATGACACCAATCGGTCTATCCATATCATTCATCCTATTCTATGATTGATTCTTAATATTTATTTTATCACATCTAATTTAATAGAGAAATTCTTAATGACACGAGGTGTGTTTCTACCTATAATACACTATCCTCACTTATTGAGACAATTCCGATACTCTTTTAACTTATACTTATTTCCCTAATAAATAAAATAGAGCCAAAACACTATTGTGTTCTAGCTCTATTTAAAATATATTAATGCACTTTGTGATCAGAACCAAAGAATGATTTAAACATATGGAATGATGTTTCTCTATTTAATGCTGCAATCGATGTTGTTAGTGGGATACCTTTCGGACAAGCTTGTACACAGTTTTGTGAGTTACCACATGCTTGTAATCCACCATGTAACATTAGAGCATCAAGACGTTCATCTTTAGTCATTGAACCTGTTGGATGTAAGTTGAATAAACGCACTTGCGAAATTGCTTGAGCACCCACGAAATCGTTTTTAGGTGTAACGTTTGGACACACTTCTAAACATACACCACAAGTCATACATTTAGATAATTCGTATGCCGTTTGACGTTTTTTCTCAGGCATGCGTGGTCCTGGTCCTAAATCATATGTACCATCAATTGGTACCCATGCTTTCATTCGTTTTAAGTTATCAAACATACGTGTACGGTCAACTTGTAAATCACGAACAACTGGGAATGTTGACATTGGCTCTAAACGAATTGGTTGTTCAAGCTGATCAATAATTGCTGAACATGACTGACGTGCACGTCCATTGATTACCATTGAGCAAGCACCACAAACCTCTTCTAAACAGTTCATATCCCAAGTTACTGGCGTTGTTTTTTCGCCACTTTCTGTAATAGGATTACGACGAATCTCCATTAATGCTGCAATGACATTCATATTTTCACGATATGGAATGACAAATGTTTCCTCATATGGAGAAGATTTTGGATCTTTTTGTCTTTTTACGATAATTTTTACTGTTTTATCTTTCTTTGGTGATTCTGTATGTTGTTCAGTTGTTTGTTTTTCTTGTGTTTCAGCCATTATTTTTTACCCCCTTTTGACTTACTAGTGTAGTCACGTTTACGAGGTTCGATTAAGCTCACATCTACAGGTTTGTAAGTGAATTCAGGTTTTTCATAACGTCCTTTGTATTCAGCTAACGTATGCTTTAACCATTCTTCATCGTTACGATTTGGAAATTCAGGTTTATAGTGTGCACCACGTGATTCATTACGATTATATGCACCAATAGTGATTACGCGAGCTAATACAAGCATATTCCACAGTTGACGTGTAAAGAATACTGCTTGGTTACTCCATTGTGAAGTATCTTCCATATCAATGTCTTCATAACGTTTCATCAGTTCAACAATTTTCTTGTCTGTCTCTAGTAATTTATCATTATGACGTACAACTGTAACGTTAGCTGTCATAATTTCACCAAGTTCACGATGTAGCTTATAAGCGTTTTCCGTACCCTTCATATTGAGTAATTGTTCGAAGCGTTCTTGCTCTTCATCTTCACGCTTACGATAGATATCTTCATTTAAATCAACATAAGATGTTTCAATATCTTCTACATATTTCACAGCATTTGGTCCTGCAACACTACCACCATAGATGGCAGATAATAATGAGTTCGCACCTAAACGGTTACCACCATGTTGTGAGAAGTCACATTCTCCTGCTGCAAATAATCCCTTAATATTTGTCATTTGATCATAATCCACATATAGTCCACCCATTGAATAGTGAACCGCTGGGAATATCTTCATAGGTACTTTACGTGGGTCATCACCAGTAAATTTTTCATAAATTTCAATGATACCACCAAGTTTAACATCAAGTTCATGTGGATCTTTATGTGATAAATCAAGATACACCATGTTTTCACCATTAATACCTAGTTTTTGGTTTACACACACGTCAAAAATTTCACGTGTAGCAATATCACGAGGTACTAAGTTTCCGTAATCCGGATATTTTTCCTCTAAGAAATACCATGGTTTACCATCTTTATATGTCCAAATACGTCCACCTTCACCACGAGCTGATTCACTCATTAAGCGAAGTTTATCATCACCTGGAATTGCCGTTGGATGGATTTGAATAAACTCACCATTCGCATATTTAACACCTTGTTGATATGCGATAGATGCGGCAGAACCAGTATTAATCATAGAGTTTGTTGTTTTACCGAAAATAATACCTGGGCCACCAGTAGCCATAATTACAGCATCTGAACCGAATGATTGAATTTCTGATGTCGTAATATTTTGAGCTACGATACCACGAGCAGCATTTTCATCATCTTTAACGATACCTAAAAATTCCCAACCTTCATATTTAGTCACCAAGCCATCAACTTCGAAGCTACGCACTTGTTCATCTAAGGCATATAATAACTGTTGACCTGTTGTTGCCCCAGCAAATGCAGTTCTATGATGAAGTGTACCACCGAAACGACGGAAATCTAATAAACCTTCTTTTGTTCTATTAAACATAACACCCATACGGTCTAATAAGTGAATAATTTTCGGTGCAGCTTCAGTCATTTTTTGAACTGGTGGTTGGTCTGCTAAGAAGTCTCCTCCATACACCGTATCATCAAAATGAATCCATGGGGAATCTCCTTCACCTTTAGTATTAACTGCTCCATTAATTCCACCCTGTGCACAAACTGAGTGAGAGCGCTTAACAGGAACGATTGAGAATAAATCAACATGTGCACCCTGTTCTGCTGCTTTAATTGTTGCCATCAGACCGGCAAGTCCTCCACCGACAACAATAATTTTCTTCTCTGCCATAGAAATTTCACTCCCCTAAAATGATTTGACGCTTATACAAATGCTAAAATCGCGCTTACGCCAATATAAGAAACTACGATGAAGACAATCAATGATACCCAAGTAAACACTCGTTGTGATTTTGGAGATTGTAAAATTCCCCAAGTCACTAAGAATGACCATAAACCATTAGCAAAGTGGAATACTACAGCGATAATACAAACGATGTAGAAAATAAGCCATAATGGGTTTGTAACAATGTCATGAATCATATCATAGTTTACTTCTTGTCCAAATAACTTTTGAATACGTGTTTGCCACATATGAATCATAATAAACAAGAACGAAAGCAATCCAGAAATGCGTTGGAACAAGAAAAGCCAGTTACGCATATATGAATAGTGCCCGATATTATGAGTTGCAGTAAATGCAATATAAATACCATAAATCGCATGATATAAAATTGGTATGTAAATCATAATAATTTCTAAGGCGTATAAAAATGGTAGTGAATCCATAAAACCAGCCGCTTTGTTAAATGCTTCTACCCCTTTAGTTGCTTGATGGTTTACCATCAAATGCATAACCAAAAACGCACCTAACGGAATGACACCAAGTAAAGAATGTAACCTTCTAAGGTAGAATTGATTCTGAGATTGTGCCAAAAGGAAGTCCCCCCTGTATTACTATAATTTTTTTGATTTCTTTTTATTGCCCTATCAAGAAAACGTTTGCATGTCTGAATAAAAAAGAAATCATCTTAATCACATTGTAACACTAATTGTGACAAATTTGGGTATGAGAATGATTCTCATCCCAAATTTTTATATTTCTTCCTTGCTTAAAACTTCTGCTAATGCTTTTGCTGTTTTTTCTGGCAGTCCCGCTTGTTTGAGTTCATCGACAGAAGCTTGTCTCATTTTTCTAATTGATCCGAAGGTACGCAATAATTTTGTCTTACGTTTGGGTCCAATACCTTCAACATTATCTAAAACAGATCGCATACCAGACTTTGCTCTTGTCTGACGATGAAAAGTTATCGCAAACCGATGCACTTCATCTTGAATCCGTTGTAATAAATAAAAAGCTTGGCTGTTTTTCTTCAATGGTATAACTTGAGCGTTTTCACCATATAATAACTCTGAAGTTTGATGTTTCTCGTTTTTTGCTAATCCAGCTACCGGGATATCTAACCCGAGTTCATTTTCAAGTACATCTAAAACACTAGACATATGCCCTTTACCTCCATCAACAATGATTAAGTCTGGTAGAGGTAGTCCTTCATTCAACACCCTCGTATATCGTCGTCTTACAGCTTCTTGCATTGACTTGTAATCATCAGGGCCTTCTACTGTTTTAATTTTATACTTGCGATACGCTTTCTTGTCTGGTTTACCATCAACAAACGTAACCATAGCTGAAACCGGGTCAACACCTTGTATATTTGAATTATCAAATGCTTCAATACGAATTGGTGTTTGAATCCCCATTGCATCGCCTAACTGTTCTATCGCTTTAATTGTTCTCGATTCGTCTCGTGCAATGATTTCAAATTTGTTTTCAAGCGAAATATAGGCGTTTTTATTTGCCATATCAATTAATTGTTTTTTCTCTCCACGTTGTGGTGTCATTATTTTTGTATCCACCACTGAAGCTACCATCGTTTTATCTAAATTTTTTGGAACATGTACTTCTTTAGGAAGAAAATGTTGATTTAATTGATAAAATTGGCCAATAAATGTATAAAACTCCTCTTCTGGAGTTTGTTGAAGCGGAAACATTGTAGCTTCTCGTTCAATTAGATTACCTCGTCTAATAAAGAAAACTTGGATACACATCCATCCCTTGTAAACACTATAACCAAAAACATCTCGTGTTGTTTGGTCAGCAGACATAATTTTTTGTTTTTTAGTAAGGTTATGAATGTGCTCAATTAAATCTCGATATTCTTTCGCTTGTTCAAATTCTAAATTCTCACTCGCAGATAACATACGCTGCTCCAAATGGTTCAAAATAGTACGATCTTCACCATTTAAAAAGTCACTTATTTCTTTTGTCATACGTTCGTATTCAGATTTATCTACCTGATACACACATGGACCTAAACATTGGCCAATATGGTAATACAAACACAAACGATCTGGCATTTTATCACATTTTCGAAATGGATAAATACGATCTAATAACTTTTTCGTTTCATGTGCAGAATATGCATTTGGATAAGGCCCAAAATACTTTCCGCTTCCTTTCTTAACTTTACGTGTCACAATCAACCTAGGATGACGTTCATTTGTTATTTTAATAAAAGGATAACTTTTGTCATCTTTTAAAAGGATATTATACCTTGGTTGATACTTTTTAATTAAATTAAGCTCCAGCAACAACGACTCAGTCTCACTGGATGTAACAATAAATTCGAAATCAACAATTTCTTTAACTAGGCGCGTCGTTTTAGTATCGTGTGCACCAGTAAAATACGATCTCACACGATTTCTTAACCGTTTCGCCTTACCTACATAAATCACCTGATCTTGCCTATCTTTCATTAAATAACATCCAGGCTCCATAGGCAAAACAGATAACTTTTGACGTATTTTAGATTGAACATCCTCCATCAAATCACCTACTATCATCAAGGTCATTGAGGAAGCGCTTAGCGTTTGAGCAGAACGACAGCAACGCTCAAAACTGTTTTTTAGTTTTGAAGCGGAGCGAAAGTTCTGACGAAAACGCTGCTTCCGAAATGCCGTTTATCATCAAGGTTGTTGCGAGAGCGTTTTGAATTTGAGCAGAACCATAGCAATTCGAGAAATTGTTTACAATTTTGAAGTATTGCGAAGTTCTGATGAAAATTCAGCTCTCAAAACACCGTTCATCATCAAGGTCATTGCGGAACACTCAGGATTGAAGCAAATTAAATCTGAATATGTTCCTAGCAATAGAATAGTTATGAGCAAATTCCAAAACAATAGGGTTGAGACAAGAAGTCTCAACCCTATTGTTTAAAGTATCGTATCACGATTATAAGTGATTATTAAGTACTTGTGCTAAGTTTTCTTTAGGTTGGAATCCAACAACTTTATCAACAGGTTGCCCATCTTTAAATAAGATAAGGGTTGGAATACTCATTACTTCATATTTAGCTGCCGTTGCTTGGTTTTGGTCAACATCTAATTTTAAAATGTCTGCTTTACCATCGTATTCTTCAGCTAAATCTTCAAGCACTGGCGCAATCATTTTACAAGGTCCGCACCAAGTTGCCCAGAAATCCACTAATTTAACACCACTATTTATTTGTTCATTAAAATTTGAATCATTTACTTCAATAATTGCCATAGGAAGTTGCCTCCTTAATAATCTATGATAAACGAATTATATCAAAAGGTATGATAGATTTCATTTTTAATGCTTACGATATTATTTAATTTTAGCAACTGTAACACCAAATCCACCTTCACCAGGTAACCCCATTCTAAAATCAGCAATATTTTTATGTTGTTTTAAATGTTTTTGCACACCTTTTTGTAGTGCTCCTGTTCCTTTACCGTGGATAATATAGACTTCTTCATAATTACTTAATACTGCTTGATCAAGATATTGATCTAACTCCACCATCGCTTCGTCGTAACGATATCCTCTTAAATCCAGTTCCATTTTCACAGAAGAGCGATTAGTACGCGTAACCACCTTACTTTGAACCGTTTTAGCCTTTTCTTTCTTTTCAAGATCTTCAATAGGTAACTTCATTTTAATAATACCCATTTGTACTACCGCTTCAGTGTCATCTAATACTTCGAGTACTTCACCTTTTTGACCATATGACAATACCTTCACTTCGTCCCCTGCTCTGATTTTATCCCATTTTTGTTTCTTCACATTTTGTTTAATCGATTTTGCTTCGTACTGATCGTCGAGTTGTTTTTTCTTATCAATAAGTTCATGTTCTTTAACTTCAGCACCCTTTTGATCACGCATTTGACGTAAATCTTTTAAAATTTCATCCGCTTCTTGCGTGGCAGCTTTAACTTTTTGATTTGCTTTATCTTTCGCTTCATCCATTAAACGATTTTCGAAGTTTTGATATTTTTGGTAAGCATCAGTTAAATCATCATGAAGTGTTTGTGCTTCTCTTACTAAACGGTCTAATTCAATTTTTTGATCATCAACACGTTTGGCATTACGTTCTAATGATGCAATCATCTCATTGATTTCTTGTTCATCCTGACCAACCATAGATTTTGCATGGTTTATGATTTTCAAATCTAAGCCAAGCCTTTTAGAGATTTCAAATGCGTTTGATCTCCCAGGCACACCCATAAGTAATTTGTAAGTTGGACTAAGTGTATCCACGTCAAATTCGACACTTGCATTCATGACGCCTGCTCTATTGTAACTATATGCCTTTAATTCCGGATAATGAGTAGAAGCCATGACAAGCGCTCCAATATCCTTAACGTAATCTAAGATACTCATCGCTAAAGCTGCGCCTTCACTAGGATCTGTCCCTGCACCTAGCTCATCAAATAAAATCAGACTGCGTGCATTTGCGTGATCTAATATATTTACAATCGTTTTCATATGAGAAGAGAACGTTGAAAGTGATTGTTCGATAGATTGTTCATCTCCAATATCACAAAATACATTTTCAAATACACCTAATTGACTGCCATCTAATGTAGGAATGAGTAGTCCGGATTGGGCCATTAAGATAATTAGTCCTAATGTTTTTAACGTAACTGTTTTTCCTCCAGTATTAGGTCCAGTAATAATCACAGTTTGAATATCTTCTTCAAATTCAATGGTATTCGCAACTACCGTTTCTAAATCAAGTAGTGGGTGAAAGGCTTTAGGTAAATATACAGAGCGATGTTCTGTAAATGAGGGCTTGGTTGCTTTAATTTGTGAAGCGTAACGTGCTTTGGCGATTAAAAAGTCTAAATGCCCCATAATGTCTTCAGAAACTAAGCATGCATCCGCGTGTTCAGCAACTTCTCCTGTTAATTCAGCCAATATACGATTTCTTTCTGTAGCTTCTTCACTGCGATAACGACTAATTTGATTGTTAAGTTCTACTACTGACGATGGTTCGATATAAAGTGTCTGTCCTGATGCAGATTGATCATGTACGATACCATTGAAATCTTGTCGATACTCTGCTTTAACAGGGATTACGTTACGCTCGTTTCTTACCGTTACTATAGTATCTGATAGTTTCTTTTGATTTCCTGTAGATTTGACAATGCGATCGAGTTGGGCTTTGACTTTCTGAGTTGTTTTAGAAATTCGACTTCGAATCGCTTGTAACTCATGACTTGCGTTATCGTATAAATCATATTGATCACATTTTTGATGAATGGATTGATACAATGCAGATAAAACAGGTAAACGCGTCATACGTTCATCTAAAATAGGGTAATTAATACCTTCATCCTCTTCAACAAGTTGGCTGTAAAAAGTCTTAAATTGATTTTGAACTTGAATTAATTGTTTAATTGAATTTAATTCTTGAACATTTAGTGTTCCACCGATTTGTGACCGTTTAATATAAGGCTTGATTTCAGTTAATCCACTTAAACTTGGTAAACGTTGTTGATTATAAATTTGTGATATTTCATCTACTTCATCAATCTGGAATACTACTGTTTCAAAATCAGTTGCCGGTTTCAATTGTTCAACTTTTCGCTCTGCTAGATTACTGATTACCTCTTTTTTTATTAATGCTTTAATTTTATTAAACTCTAAAACTTCTAAGGTTTTCGGTTCCATTAAATCCCTCATTTTCTATTTAGATTGCTTAGATTGTTGCACGAATGCTTTAAATGCCTCTCTCGACAACGTATTAATCACTTGTTCTTTTCGTACAAATCCCTTTTGAGCTGTTGCAACCCCGTACTTCATAAAATCTAAATGCTCTTGATGATGCGCGTCTGTATTTATCGTTAATTTTAAATCTGGATATTGACGTAAAACTTGAGCGTTTAAATCTAAACGATGTGGATTTGCATTAATTTCAAGCACAGTACCTGTTTCACGACACATTTGGATCAATTGTTCCATATTTACTTGATAACCTTCACGACGTCCAATAATCCGTCCGGTAGGGTGAGCAATATGTCTGACATAAGGGTTATGACATGCACTTTCAAGTCGATGCATAATTTCTTGCTCAGATTGATTGAAATTTTGGTGGATAGCCGCAATAACATAATCTAGCTCTTTTAACACATCATCTGGATAATCTAGCGTACCATCTGAAAGAATGTCCATTTCTGTACCGGAATAAATGTCAATCTCTTGATATTCTTGGTTTAATGCTTTGATTTCTTCATTTTGCTTTAATAATCGTTCAATCGATAATCCATTCGCAACACGTAAACTTTTTGAATGATCAGTAATACACATAAAGTGATATCCTTTTTGAATATTCGCTTCAACCATTTCACGTAAGCTTAATGCGCCATCACTTGCGGTTGTATGCATATGGATGTCACCTTGAATATCATCAATCGTAATGATTTGCGATAAATCTTTGTCAAATTCAGAACCATCTTCTCGCATCGCTGGTTCAATCCATTCAACATTGAAGTGATGATAGATTGCTTTTTCACTATCCAATTGTAAAAGCGAACCATCTGATTGCTCAATACCATACTCACTGACTTTTTCTTTTCGAGCTTTCGCAATTTGTCGTATTTTGACATTATGCTCTTTGGATCCTGTAAAGTGCTGCAAGGTATGATGAAAACTTTCAGGTTCAACAATTCTAAAATCAACACCAATAACTTCATCATCATATTCTAAATCTAAAGAAACTTTAGTAGCACCTACTGCAACATCCTCTACTTTATGAGGCACATCTAATAAATGGGATTGAACAGAGGATGGTTCACGAGTGCTAATGATAAAATCTAAATCTTTACTCGTTTCTTTCATACGTCGAAAACTACCTGCAACGTGATATTGTTCAATCTCGCTGCATTCACTTAAATAATCAGATATGATTTTTTCAAGTTGAATCATTAAATTAATAGGATATTTTTCTTTTCTTGTTCCTAAAGCTTTTACAGCTTCCAAATAATTTTGTTCTGTTTTTTTGCCAAATCCACTTAATGCGCTGACTTCGTTATTTTCAAGCGCTTTTTGAAATGATGCTTTGTCTGTAATATTAAGCGTCTGATACAATTTAGCAATACGCTTACTTCCGAGGCCTTTAATTTTCAATAATGGAATTAAACCACTTGGCACTTCTTCTTTTAATTCGTCAAGAACCGGTGATTCACCCGTTTCAATGTAAGTATTAATCACTTCTCCAACGCCTTTTCCGATATTTTTAAGCGTTGTGACATCTTCAATTTGTTCTAAGGTACGTTCATCTACTTCTAAACTTTGTGCTGCTTTTCGATAAGCAGACACTTTAAATGTATTTTCACCTTTCAATTCCATATATGTTGCTATGGTTTCTAATAATCGAATCACATCTTTTTTTGTCACTTCATCCACCTCATTAAAAAGAGGTTGAAACGTCTTATTTGAACCACGTTCCAGCCCCTAGCTATTATCATTCACTATAAATTCAATGTAATATCCGATAAAAAAGGAATATAAAGTACTATCCACTGACCTACTATGGATGTTTTCAATGACGATTGTAGCAAGTGATTTGGATATAACGCAAATACATAAAACATGAAATGTAAAACGATAAGACCTGAACCCATTCCAACAATAGCACCAACGATTCTCGAAAGCATGTGTCGTGATATCGTCTCAAGAAAATGGTTCATACTACTCATCACAAATCGTAATAAAATTTTCACTACAATCACTATTAAAATAAAACCTATTAGTTTTACAAAGTGCACACTAGGTTGATCAAAAGGAAGGGCATAGTGTATATCAAACGCAACTGTTTTTGGAAAAGGAATAAATAATTGTAATCGTTCGCTAAATGGTTGATATAATTGGTGTGCAGACCATATTGCAAACACAGTTCCTAGAAAATAAAGGGTTGTCGTTAACCCCCCTTTATAAAAACCTGTTAAAATAAATGCAATTATTACGATAACACCAATGAACTCGTACACGTTAGTCTCCCTTATATTTCAAACGTTGGATTTCTTCTCTTAAGCGCGCATTTTCCTCTTCAAGTAATACAAGTTCATGCATCACGTTAACTGCTGTCAATACAGACTTACGCACAGAATCTAATCCAGCATTTCGACGACCTAAGTCAGAAATTTTTCGATCAACTAAGTCAGCAACATAGCGGATATGTTCAGGATCATCTTCGCCAACGATCGTATAATTTTGATCGTTTATCGTGACGTTAATTCGGTTTTTAAATTCGCCCATCTTTACTCACCTAGCCTTTTCTAATAATTAGTATCATGCTTCATTATACACGAGAAAACTCTATTTGTGTATGTTTCATAACATAATTAAAAATCTAAATTAAATATGTTAATCTTAGAAAGGAATTTAAGAAAAGAGGTCATAATTTAATGGCGAATATTGTAAAAAAATTAACATTAGATGAAATTGAAAAACTTGAAAGCACTTTAAATTTTGAAATAACACATTTAGGTCCTGGTATGCGAGGGCGCGTCAAATATAACGGTACTATGATAACCATATACCACTCTCACAAAGTCATGTTTCAAGGTCAAAATGCAGAGTCGGTTGTTGCAATGTTACTAGGTATAGAACATCACACATCAGACACTTCGTCATCACCAAATCAACATATCCCTTACAATCAATTCAATTGTATTGGTAGTGACGAAGCGGGAAGCGGTGATTACTTTGGCCCACTCACTGCCTGTGCTTGTTATGTTTCTAAAAAACATGCTCAAGTCCTAAAAGAACTTGGTGTAGATGATTCTAAGCGATTAACAGATGACAAAATTGTAGAACTTGCAGAACAGATTGTTTCTTTTTTACCACATTCTTTACTTGTATTAAATAATCCAAAGTACAATGACAAGCAACAAACTGGGTGGTCCCAAGTCAAAATGAAATCAGTACTTCATAATGAATGTATTAAAAACGTGCTCAAAAAAATAGATGCATCTGAATTGGATTATATTGTTATCGATCAATTTGCGGAACGTGAAGTATATCAACACTACGCACTAGACGATGTCCCTTTAATGCAGCAAACTCAATTTGAAACTAAAGGAGAATCTAAATCAATTGCGATTGCAGCTGCAAGTATTATTTCAAGATATGCTTTTGTGAAACATATGGATCAATTGTCGCAACGTTATCATATCGATATTCCAAAAGGTGCAAGCAAAAAAGTGGATTTAGTTGCTGCTCAAATTATAGAAAAACATGGGCTGACTACGTTAGATAATATAACGAAACAACACTTTGCCAATCGAAAAAAAGCACGTAAATTAGTAGATCGGAAAATATAAATCAATTTAAAAAGAATGAGGTTGGATTATGGTTTGTCCAACCTCATTTATATCAATTATCCTCTTAACGAAGCACCTTCACGCTCTAATGCTTCTAAAATTGCTTCATGAACTTCAGCTACTCTTTCTTCTGTTAGTGTATTTTCGGCATCTAAATATTCTAAATGAATCGCAACTGATTTTTTACCACTTTCAATATGTGATCCTTCATACACATCAAATACTTGAGCATCTTTAAGTAAATGCCCACCATTCGCTTTAATAATTTGAATTAGTTGACGTGCTGGTACTTCAGAATCCACAACAAGCGCAATGTCACGTGCTACACCTGGAAATTTTGGTATTTGTGTATAATTAATATATCCCACTGATTGTTGCATTAATTTTTCATAATTTAATTCAAACACATACGTACGTGATAAATCATAGTCCTTAGCAACTAATGGATGCAGTTCTCCAATAAAGCCAATAGGTTCATTGTTCAGTAAAACTTTTGCAGTACGTCCTGGATGTAATCCATCGATTTCGCTAGCTTCGTAATCAAACGTTAACGCTAACTTGTCAGCAATACGCTCAACAACACCTTTGACCACATAAAAATCTACGTCTTCTTTTTTACCTTGCCATACGTTTGACATAAAAGTACCTGTCATGATACCACTTAAATATTCCGTCTCATCAGGCAACTCATTTTCACCATTGCCTAAAAAGACATTGCCGATTTCATAAAGTGCAATATCTTGATTTTTTCTAGCAACATTATATTGTGTTGCATCGATTAAATGTGGTATTAAACTTTGACGTAATGTAGAATATGATTCACTCATCGGCATAAGGACTTGAACTGTCGAACGAGATTCAGTCGTAAATGCTGTAGCACGATTTTGATCTACTAAAGCATACGTTATCGCTTGAGACAAACCTGCACCTTCTAAAGCGGACTTAACGACACGTGTTTTATATTGACGATCTGTTAATTGACCATTTGTGACTGTTTCAAATACAGGCAACGTTGATGGAATATTATCATAACCGTAAATTCTAGCAACTTCCTCAATTAAATCTGCCTGAATTGTAATATCTCTACGACGAGATGGAACACTTACTGTGATAATGTCATCTTTTGTCGTTGTTTCGAATCCAAGTTGATTAAAAATATTAATGATTTCATCTTCAGTTAATTCAAATCCGATGGTACGATTAATTTTATCTGCTGTAATATCAATTTCTGTCATACGTGCACCTAATTGCCCCACAGCAACACGGTCAGTTAAGACCTTACCTGACGCTAATGTTTCAAGTAAATGACAAGCACGATCTACTGCTTCATCTAAAAATTCTGTCGCAATTCCTTTTTCGAAGCGACTTGATGATTCACTACGTAAATTATGACGACGTGAAGTGTGTCGAATGGATACAGGGTCAAAAATGGCGCCTTCTACGACTACATTTTGTGTCTTTTCGCTCACCTCAGAAAAATCGCCACCCATTACACCACCTAATGCGATAGGTGTTTGACCATTTGTAATGACAATATCTGAAGCATCTAATTTACGTTCTTCATTGTCTAGTGTTGTCATTATTTCATCAGCTTCTGCATGACGAACAACAATTTCTTTAGAACCAATTTGGTCTTGATCGAAAATATGAAGTGGTTGACCATATTCTAATAAAACATAGTTTGAAATATCGACGACATTATTAATTGGTCGAATACCTGCCTTCATTAATCGTGATTGCATCCATTCAGGAGAAGGTTCAATAGTTACATTTTTTACTACACGTACACTATAATATGGAACCTTATCTTTATTATTTACTGTAACTTTAATTTCATCACTTGCAGAAGCCTTTTCTTCATTAAATTCAACACTTGGCTTTTGAACCTTTTTTTGATAAAGTGTCGCTACTTCATACGCAGTACCAAGCATACTTAAAGCATCTGCACGGTTTGGCGTTAAGTCAAACTCCATTAATTGATCGTCTAGATAAAGTGCTTTTAATGCATCTGTGCCAGGTTCAATCGCATTTTTAAATTGATAGATGCCAGATTCAAATACTTTTGGTACAACTTGATTTGAAATACCAATTTCTTGAAGTGAACAAATCATACCTTCAGAAACAGTACCACGTAGTTTCGCACGCTTAATTTTGACACCACCTGGTAAACGGCCCCCGACCTTAGCTACAATCACAGTTTGTCCTTTATCAATATTTGGTGCACCACAAACTATTTGCACATTTTCTGCTTCACCAATATCAACTTGGCACACTTTTAATTTGTCTGCATTTGGATGTTGTTCAATGTCTTCCACATAGCCCACAACGAGATTTTTGATATTTTGAGTGAGATCAATCACATCATCTACTTCAATACCTGTTCTCGTAATACGTTCAGCCAATGCTTCGATCGAAACATCAATATCTACATATTCTTCTAACCATTCCTTAGAGATTAGCATTATCTTCACCTCTATCTTCTACAGCTTTAAATTGATCTAAAAATCGCACATCATTTGTATAAAAATGACGTATATCTTCAATACCATATTTCAACATTGCGATACGGTCTGGTCCCATCCCAAACGCAAATCCTGAATACTGATTCGGATCAAATCCAGCCATTTCTAAAACATTTGGATGTACCATACCAGCGCCTAAAATTTCAATCCATCCTGTATGTTTACATACGTTACACCCCTTACCTTTACATTTAAAACAAGAGACATCTACTTCTACTGAAGGTTCAGTGAATGGAAAATAACTTGGGCGTAAACGTATTTCACGATCTTCACCAAATAATGATTTTGCAAGGAGCTCTAAAGTTCCTTTTAGATCACTCATTTTGATATTTTCATCTACAACTAAGCCCTCGATTTGTGTAAATTGATGACTATGTGTCGCATCATCAGAGTCGCGACGATACACTTTACCTGGACAAACAATTTTAACAGGTCCTTTACCATTACGTTGTTCCATTGTACGTGCTTGTACTGGTGATGTATGCGTACGTAATAATGTATCTTCAGAAATATAAAAACTATCCTGCATATCTCGTGCTGGGTGTGATTTAGGAAGGTTTAATGCTTCAAAGTTATAATAATCTTTTTCAACCTCGTAACCCGTCACAATTTCATAACCTAACCCTAAAAATAGGTCTTCGATTTCTTCTACCGTACGCGTTAAAGGGTGTTTGGCACCATTTGCCATAGGTCGTGCTGGTAACGTCACATCAATAGACTCTTCAGCTAATTGTTGATTAAGACGTGCTTCAGCAAGTAGCTGTTGGCGTTCGCCAATTACACTTTCAATTGCTTGTCTTACTTCATTAACCTGTTGACCATACGCTGGTTTTTCTTCTTTAGGTAAATCTTTCATGTGTTTCATTAAACCAGTGACTAATCCTTTTTTACCTAAGTACTTCACTTTAACATCTTGTAGTGCTTTTTCATCTTGTGCTTCATTAGCATCAATGAGTGCCTGTTGTTGAATATTGGCCATTTCCTCGTTTTGTGCCATGTCCATTCCTCCTTGATTTATTATTTATGAACTTACGAACCTTTAAAAGTAAAAAAGACTCCTTCCCATACAATTTGGGACGAAGTCTTTCCGTGGTACCACCCAGTTTTACGCATCACAAAATACGCACACTTTCATATATAATGATAACGGTCATAAATCCGACTTAAATCTCTTTAAGTAGCTAAAAAAGTGAACAAACTATGTAAGTAGAGATTTACTCTCAGTTACTGTAAACCTTCCCTTAACTACTCCGATAATAGTTTTTGTCTTTTTATAAGCAAATATGAAACTGTTAATACTGCTATTATATAGAGACTTTACAAAAGATTCAACCTCTAAGATGAAACATGAGAATACCTGCTGCAATCGCTACATTTAAACTTTCAGCTTTGCCATAAATCGGAATTGTAATATTTTGCGTTGTCTGTTGAAGTAAATTGGAGTCAATGCCTTCTCCTTCATTCCCAAGAATTAAAGCAAATCGTGATTGCTTCGCTTCAATTTGATGGTAAGGTGTTGCATTGATTAATGCAGTACCATATACCGGTCCCTCAAAATCAGAAACATACTGTACCACATCATCAACGACTTGAGTAGGAATATGAAAAACGCTACCTTGACTTGCTCTTAGCACTTTATCTTGATAGACATCAGCTGTACCTTTTGCTAAAATCACTAAATCTAATCCGGCTGCATCAGCTGTACGAATAATCGTCCCTAAATTACCTGGATCTTGAATACGATCTAGCACTAATACACGTTTTGCATCTTTTATTTGTACATCTGGTTTCTCAATCACTGCAAAAATACCTTGAGGCGTCACAGTCCCTGATAATGACTCAGCTACTTTTTGTGTGATTTGAAAACAAAATTCTGCCGCACTCTTAATCCCTTCCGACACTCGATCAGGTTCAATCATGAAAAGTTGTTTAATCTTAATATCACTTGCCAAAGCTTCTTCAATTAAATGGAAACCTTCAATTATTGCTTCATGTTGTTGATCTCTAACGCGCTTTTTCTTAAGTTTATTAAAATTTTTAATTTTATTATTTTGAACTGATGTAATTTGTTCCATAATTCTCCTCACTCATGGATTATTTCGCATAAAACAATTAACGTTTCTACCTAAACAAAAATCGTTTTAACATCTAAATGTAAGAAGTCAAAACGATTTTGAATAGCTATTCAATTACCAAATTACACTTATTTAGAAACGACTTCTTCGCCTTTATAAGTTCCGCAATTTGGGCATACACGGTGAGATAATTTATATTCACCACAGTTTGGGCATTCTTGCATGCCTGGTACTGCTAATTTGAAGTGTGTACGACGTTTGTTTTTTCTAGTTTTAGAAGTTCTTCTTTTTGGTACTGCCATGATAAATCCTCCCTTTTACTCGATTGTTATGACGTTACGCAAACACGTGCGCGTCTAATCATTATCATCGTATAATTGTTGTAATTTTTGAAGCCTTGGATCGACTGCTTTTTCTGAATCATCTTGAGATGGGTCATTATCCAAATCATCTTCGTCAATAACTTGCCAACCTTGTCCACCACTTAACATGTTGTCACTATCTTCAGCAACAACGCGCATTGGTTTCTCAAGCATGACAACTTCTTCTGCAATATCACGAAGATTGATCATGCCATCTGTAACAAGATGATAATGTTCATCATCTTCATCCTCGTACAACCCATCTAAATCAAACACTTCTGTTGTTGATGTATCAAAAGGTACTTCAACTGGAACTAAAGTTCGTGCACAAGGCATTGTGTAAGTTCCACTTAGATGTAAGTCTGCAACAACTTCATTATCTTTAATATGCAACTCACCATCCGCTTCAACTGGTGAAATATCAATCAAGTCGAGCTTTTTGATTAGTGCACTTAAGTCTAGTGTTTGACTAAATTCAAAAGGTTGTCCTTGGTATTTTCTTAATTGTGTTATTGACCATTTCATATGGCTTCACCTCTAACAAGCACAAAATTTATTTTAACTTTTGATGGGAAACTTGTCAAGATTTTTTCTTAACAAGTTATCTTCTGTTACAATACTCATAATGAGACACGAAAGGATAGAATGCAAATGAAAAGCGTTGCACTTATAACTGAATATAATCCCTTTCACAACGGCCATAAATATCATGCAGAACAGGCTAAAAAAGTCACTCAAGCTGATATATCTATCGCAATTATGAGTGGCCAGTTTGTCATGCGTGGAATGCCTGCATTATATAGTAAATTTCAACGGGCAAAAATGGCAAGTACAGAAATCGATTTAGTTGTAGAGCTACCATTGATAGGATCATTGTCATCAAGTGATACATTCGCAGAAATGGGCATTAAAGTCGCAGAATACCTAGACGCAGATTCATTATGTTTTGGCAGTGAGTCAGGCGATATCTCAACGTTGCAAAAGGTCGCTCAAAAGCTTGTTGCGATTGAAAAAACACCAGAGTTTAAAACTTTACTGAAAGAAGGAAAAAGTTACGCTCGAATTATTTCGGAGCAAACAAACGAGTCAGTTTTAAAATACCCTAATAATACTTTAGGTATCAGTTATCTTAAACAACTGATTAACTCACATTCTTCCATCCAACCTTACACAATTAAGCGAGTACATTCAGAACATCACCAACATGCACTCACCCATGACTCGTTTGCAAGTGGATCAGCCATTCGACAAGACATTATCAATAATGGTAAAGAATGGATGAGTATGGTTCCAAACGAAAGTCACCCATTCTTCATTCATCCTTTTACAAATCAAAATCGTCTTTTTCGAATGTTGCAACTGTCAATATATCAACGTTCCAAGTCCGAACTACAAAACATTTATACAATGAGTGAAGGGTTTGAAAACCGTCTACATCAAGCTATCCGTAATTCAACTGATTATGAAAATTTAATGCAAAATTTAAAAACAAAACGCTATACCTACACACATATTCAACGTTTACTGATGAATATCTTGTTAAATGTAAAATACAGCGATGTCGATAAAACGATTCAAGGTGTACGTATACTTGCGATGACATCACAAGGCCGTCAATATCTTAAAACACTTAAACAACGCTATACCAATCGCTTTTTTATTACGAATGTGAATAAACAAAATGCCCATTTCTTTCATGATGAGATTAAAGCGACTCACGTTTATAATCTGCTCACAGATAATGAGCAAGACGATTTTAATACTCCTGTATTTCTATATTAGACGCACCGTGTAATCAAGAAAAGGCTAGGTCATCATTTAAAACACTTCAGATGTCCTAACCTTAAATTACACGCTTTCTTAATTATATACTTTTAAGAGTTAAGGTGCTTAAACTTTTGGAGCAGTGCCTTTTCAACATTGGGGGGCACAAATTCAGATATATCAGCATCATATTGAGCTACTTCTTTAACAACACTTGAACTAATAAATGAATAATCTGTAGAAGTCATCATATAAAGCGTCTCTACTTTTTCATTCAACTTTTTATTCATGGATGTTAGACGCAATTCATACTCAAAGTCACTCACTGCACGCAATCCACGAATGATTGTCGTCGCTCCCATTTTGTCGCAAAAATCGACAAGTAACCCACCAAATGAGTGGACAGATACATTTGGAAGATGCGCCACTGAATCTTTAATTAATTTAATACGTTCTTCTGGCGTAAATGTCCCCTTTTTATTACTGTTTCTGAGAACACAAACCAATAGCTCATCAAAACGATCGGCACTTCGTTCTATAATGTCTATATGTCCGTTTGTAATTGGATCAAAGCTTCCTGGTATGACAGCTTTCGTATTAACCATGTTGTTCTCCTCTTTTCAAAATACAAGTATCTGTTAAGCCATAGTGATATCGTTTCACTTCTACAAAAGGTGCAATTTCTATTGATTCACGATGACTAAACTCACACACGATAATACCATCATTTTTTAATAAATCAAATTCACCAATTTTTACTAACGCTTTATCAATAAGCCCTTTTTCGTATGGCGGGTCTAAAAATATAATATCAAATTGAACATCTCGTTTACTGAGTGCCTTCAAAGCGCGATCGGCATTAGTTTTATACACTTCAGATTGAGACGTTAAGTTGAGATTTTTAAGGTTTTGTTGAATCACTTGAACTGCGCGAATGTTTTGGTCGACAAAAATCACTTTATCCATTCCACGAGATAATGCTTCAATACCAAGTCCGCCACTTCCAGCAAATAAATCAAGTCCTATACCTTCAACTTCAAATAAGCTGTTAAAAATCCCTTCCTTCACCTTGTCCATCGTCGGCCTTGTATTTCGACCTGATAATGTTTCTAAAGGTTTACTTTTATGTTTTCCAGAAATCACACGCATTCACAAACACTTCCATTCCGATATCATTTTTTATATACTTTACTAAAAAGGAGGTCATCTGATGCAACAATCGTTTATCGTTCTAGGCCATGGTTTAACTGATTTATTCGAGTTTAAAACGTTAATTGCCTATAATCATCAGAGAATCGCTCGTATTATTTACTTTCATACACCAAAATCTGAAAAGTTATTGTCTTCCGTAGCTATTATTATGAACCCTACAGAAGGCAGAAAATTCCAAGCGATGTATATCATGTTAAATGCATTACCTTATCCTTATCCAAACACAAATCGCAAATATGAACTCATCCAATCATTTATCGAGCCTTACCATATTGAAACAGTAGGTATAGACGTTCACCCTCCAGAAGATTATCCAGAGCTAGATTTATACTTTAACTATTTAAAAAGCGTCTTACGCCTTCAACATTGGATACCTGCTTTAGAGTAATCCATGCGTTTGTTCATGTGATTCTTTTTCATAAATTTGTTTTAAATATTTATAAGGTGAGCCTTCTATTTTTTCAACGTACTTTAATTTCATTAATTTATTTACAACGTCATCAACCTTATCTTGAGTGACATACATCATAATATATTTTTCTTTTTTATTTGCATAAACAATATGACCATATTTACGAATATGTCGCTCATGCTTCATATTTTTCAGGTAAATGATTAGTTTTTCACGTTGGACTATCTCCATATTTTCACCTCACCTTTAATTTAATATTATCATACATAAGCATTGAAGCGGTACGTCCCTATTAACAGGAAAATATTTCACTACTTTAGTACTGTTATTTCAAATATTATAGTAAAATAAAATCATCAATGCATGTTAAAGGAGTGCTCAAAATGACTAAGATGAATAAGTTCGTCTCTCGTACTATTGTGGGAATATCAGGAATTGTAGGTAGTGCAATGCTACTTAAGAAATTTAAGACACCACCGTCAACACGTGAAATAAAACCATTCTTCAAACACCCCACGCCCTATCTATTCAGTCATAGAGGCGGTATGTATGAAAGACCAGAACAAACTTTTTTAGCCTTTGATCATTCTGTAGAGATGGGCTTAAATGGATTTGAAACTGACATTCGTATGAGTAAGGACGAAAATGTCATTGTCTTTCACGATGCAGATGTGACTCGTACAACAAATGGCTCAGGTCTTGTCGCAAATCATACACTTGAAGAACTCAAAAGTTTAGATGCTGGGTACCATTTTAAAGACATCAACGGTAATACACCCTATCGCAATCACCCGGATGCTAAGATAATTACATTAGACGAATTACTTCAACGTTATCCTAAACAACTCGTAAATATAGATATTAAGGATCATCCTGATAGTTATGAAGGCAGTATTGCAGCGAAACGTTTATACGATGTTATCAAACGTAATCATGCAGAAGATCGTGTGCTCGTTACTAGCTTTTATAAGTCACAAATTGAACGTTTTAATTTATATCAAGATCAATCTATTGCAATTGGTGCAAGTCAAGCAGAAGTAACAGATGCAATTTTAAAACTCTATACCGGTTTAAGTCATCTATATGACGGCAATGCAGATACTTTTCAACTTCCTACGACTTTCAAAGGTATTTCACTAGTACAACCTATATTAATTAAATGGTTAAATAAACGTCATATTATACCAGGCTTTTATGGTATCAATAGCGTTGATTTAATGCATGATTTATACCAAATGGGTGTCCATACAATCGTAACAGATCGACCAGAATTAGGTCGTCAATTTTTAAATAGTATTGATACCCATTCATCATTCCATTAATTTCGAAGTTTTGAGATTGAGTTAAATTTAAGAGGTTGAGATAGTTTCTATAACTCCCTCAACCTCTTAACTGCTCTTTATAATTCATTTATCCAACACTACATCCACATTGTCCACCTGAACCACAACCGCAACCGATTTGATTCTTTGCAAACGGTGAACCCGCATCTACTTTAACATGTGATGAGATGCTTGAAGCAATAATTGAAGCAACTTCATCTAATAATTTTTGAAGTTCTGTTTCTTTTTGTTTAAATTGTACAACTGTATCATGCATTTCATAAGCTCTTTTTTTACGTCTTGTTTCTAGCATAATCTTTTGATAATCCGGGTGGTATCGACCAAAACGTTGTACATCTGTATATTGATCTCTAATCTTCATAAAATCACGATATAAAGCTTTTGCTTCCGTATCATTCTCGAGTGTTTCTTTTGCCTTTTCATACTGTTGAAAAATCTGAGAATCTTGTATCATATCAGCAAGATTATCTACTTCATCAAGAATCTGCATCACTTCAGAATCAAACATTTTTATCCTCCCCTTTTCCCAAGAATATTAACATATAATACTGCCGATCAACTTCTCCGCCCATTTCATCATACTCTGCATTTAACATTCTAGAGCGGTGTGTATCTGAATTTATCCATCCATGAACCACAGTTGGGACATCATTAAAATTGTAGCCGACATTTTGTGTAACAGAGTCATAATCCAATCGTGTTTGATTGATTAAATCGATCAAGTGACCTTCTCTAAAATCAGCATTAGCACGGTCTACTACATCAAATAAATCAACTGTTGCTACATTTTCAAGCGTCGAATTTACTTCTAAGGGCGCTCTTTGATTTAACTTTCTCATTTCATTTGTTAAGTCATACATTGTTAAAAGTTGGTTTTTGGTTTGATCCGGAGTTTGTTTCTTATCTTCTTGTTCCAGAGCTTCATCTGTCAAAGGCTCATTAATTTTATCCGAGTAAGGATTAATATCTACTAATGCTTCCTTATCTAAGAAACGAACACCTAATATACGATTGCTTTGTTGATCAATAAACACTTGCGTATAGGTGTTTTCTAATTGAATTAAAGCTTGTGTTTTGATATCAAAATCAGATAACTCAAAGTGATATTTTTTGTGATTTAATTCAAATTGAGGCTCGGTGTTCATTGAATACGAATTATATAACTTTGTAGCATCATCATTAACTTTAATTGGTCCTGACAAGTCACGAGATCCTTGGCCAGTTAAATAAATCGATTTTACTTTCTGTTTTTCTGATAACACAATGATATATGCGTCTTTTTTTTGATAAATTGATGTTTTATATTTTTTTAAGTAATGATATGTGCGATCCGGTTCACCTAATTTTTCGGTAACTTTGCCAATAGGTTGGCCAATCATCGTGCCTAAGCCAGATGTTAATTTAGGATTCATGTTTTGCTCGAGATGCTTCGTAGGTGTACTATTGCTTTTTTCCGTCTTAGATTGATTTGGATTTTCTAAAACATCAAATTCGAGTTGAGGGGAATAAAATAAATAAACTAAAAATACAACAAGTAACATAACGCCTAATATTTTAATTAAAATACCTTTCAAAGTCGTCCCCTCCTCTTTTCAAAACTCTTATAAACTTTATTGTCGCATGTTTATAAATTTTTTTAAACGGAAGAATGTAAAAAGTTTCAATTCTTAATTCAAATACTATTTAGTATCTAAATAAAAAGATGGCTAAACACAACGTCTATTGCGCTTAACCACCTTAATGTACACTCATATTCAATTCATTATTAAATCTGATTTAATAACCGAATGTTGCACGTAATAATGAAGTTGTTTCGCCACCTGGGTACAATACATAAAGTAAAATATTCGTAACAAGACCTGTAATTGCAGTTGCAAACCATACAACTGATGCAGTTGGTCCAACTTTTCGATGAATATGATACTTTTCTTTTAACCCTGTTGTAATTTGAATAATACCAAATACCGCACCAACTGTAGCTAATACAATATGAAAAATTAAGAATATCGTATAAAAAGGCTTAATTGCATCTGGTCCACCGAAAGCTGTATTCCCTAAAAAGATTGTACGGCTTGCATAAATGATAAAGAAAATAACAGCTAATGTTGCTGCGATTAACATATTTTTTTTATGTTTTTCGATGCGGCGCATATAGATATGACGCCATCCAATTGCAACAAATATAGCACTAATTGATATACATGCTGTACTAATCATGGGTAAGATTCTCATTAAATCCATTATTTCATCCTCACTCTTTTCAAAATTAAATCATCTTAATCAAAGAAACTACCACAACAAGTGCGAAAAACAAGACAAGGTAATTAAGTGAGTAAACAAACATTAAAGTTGCCCATTTTACTTCTTTTGTTGAGGCTTTGAAGCTTGTAAAACCTAAAATTATCCAACCAATATTTAGTAAAGTAGCTAAAACCATGAAAGTAATGCCCAAATCTTGCATTAAAAATGGCAGTGGTAATAAAGCTACTAACCATATAAACATACCAATACGAGTACGTTTAAATCCTTTTACAGAAGGTAACATCGGTATGCTTGCCATAGCATATTCTTCTTTACGTTTAATCGCCAATGCATAAAAATGAACAGGCTGCCAACAAAATACCACTAAAAATAATGCCCAAGCCATAACACTTAAGTGACCATCTATAGCTACCCATCCAATCAGTGGCGGTACTGCACCTGGGAAGCTACCTACGACAGTATTCCAAGTTGTATGACGTTTTGACCATATTGAATATAATGAAATATAGCCAACTACACCCGCTAATCCAATAACACCTGCTGGAATGTTAATCATGAAAAGTAAAACTTCTCCAAGAATAATCATACCAAAGCTTAATACAACTAAATGACGCCCGGATATACGATCGTTCACTGTAGGTCTATTTTGTTTACTTGGCATAATTTTATCAATATCTTGGTCATAATAATTATTAACCGCACACGCACCACCCATAATCAGTGCTGAGCCTATTAGTGTAATGATAATCTGCAGAATTGACGACAAAAAGGCATGTTGTGTCATAACTACTGCTAACCAAGCTCCCGCAAATGCTGGAATTAAGTTGCCTTGAACAAGACCTAACTTAATAATTTCTTTGAACTCTCTATATGTTAAACGTCCCGTAGCTGGACTTGCTACATCCGCTTTTGACATTCAATACCCCCCTTTAGATTGTCATATACTATATATGATAGCTTAAAGAAACCAACTTGACTAGATGAAATAAGGAGAATTTATGACACTTTAACGACATTCTTCAAACATTCAAATTTTTACATATCAATAGATATTTTTTCTGTTATAATAAGCCTGAATGTATATTCAAAATAATATTAATTTATGATAATGGGGTGTTTAGCATTGTTTAGTAAGCGCAACCTAAAATGGCTATCAGTAGTGGCTACGCTCATTATGACTTGGGTTCAGCTTGGCGGTGCATTGGTTACAAAAACAGGTTCTGAAGATGGTTGTGGTACTGATTGGCCTTTATGTCATGGCGCTCTTTTACCTCAAAACTTACCAATCGAAACAATAATTGAATTAAGTCATAGAGCTGTATCTGGTCTATCCTTAATCATTGTATTATGGTTGGTCATTACAGCATGGAAAAATATCGGTCACGTAAAAGAAGTTAAGCCTTTAAGTATCATTAGCGTAGCATTTTTAATTATTCAAGCTTTAGTTGGAGCTGCTGCAGTTGTTTGGCAACAAAATGATTACGTACTTGCACTCCACTTTGGTATCTCTTTAATTAGTTTTTCATCAGTATTTTTACTGACATTGATTATTTTTGGTTTAGATCAAAAATATGAAGCGAATATCGTACATATTCATAAGCCGCTTCAAGTTTTAACTTGGTTAATGGCTATCATTACATATGTAGGTATTTATACAGGGGCTCTTGTAAGACATGCAGATGCGAGTCTAGCATATGGTTCTTGGCCTCTACCGTTTGGTGATCTCGTGCCACATACGACTCAAGATTGGGTACAACTTGCGCATCGCTTTTTAGCGGGATGTGTATTTATAATTGTACTCGTTGCTTATATACACGCTGTTAAAAACTACTCTAATATTAGAACAATTCACTATGGTTATACAGCTACATTTATTCTCGTATTACTGCAAGCTTTAACAGGTGCATTATCTATATTTACAGAAGTAAATATCATTATTGCTTTATTCCACGCTTTATTTATCACATATCTATTCGGAATGATTGCTTATTTCCTTCTATTGATACTAAGATCAAACCGTGGAGAACAATAATACAACTTAAATTAAAAGCTATGAAACATAAGACTTCATGTCCATCCATGTTTCATAGCTTTTTTGTATGCCTTAATTATGTTGTCATTTCAATCAACAAATCTTGCGTTTCAATCGTATCGCCTGTTATCACGTGAATACGTTTGACCTTGCCATCAAAAGGCGCTTGAACTGTCGTTTCCATTTTCATTGCTTCAGTAATTAATAATGATTGACCTGCTGATACACTTTCTCCCTCTTGAACTTTAACTTCTATTACAGTCCCAGGCATTTGTGCACCGATGTGATTAGTATTAGAAGCATCTGCTTTTATTTTAGATAAATGCGCCGTCTTGATATTTTCATCCTTAACTTGAATACGACGTGCTTGACCATTCATATCAAAAAATACAGTTCTAAACCCTTTTTCATCTGGTTGTGTAATTGTTTTTAATGTAATAATTAATATTTTCCCTTTATCTATTTCAATTTCGATTGTTTCGTTTTCTCGCATACCAAAGAAAAATGTCGGTGTATCTAAAAGAGCAACTTGGCCAAATTGTTGGTAAGTCTTAATATACTGTTCATAAACTTTTGGATACAATACATAACTGATTAAATCTTGCTCTGTAATCGCTTCGTCCTGTAATGTTTTTAATGAGCTTCTCATAGCTTCAAAATCAATAGGTTTCAAGTATTCCCCGGGTCTTTCTGTTAAAGGCGTTTGACCTTTTAACACTTTTTCTTGAAGTTGTGGATTAAATCCATTTACAGGTTGACCAATTTCACCTTTAAAAAAGGACACTACTGATTCCGGAAAATCTAATTTATGACCCTCTTCAATAACCCTTCCTTCATCTAAGTCATTTTGTACCATGTATAATGCCATATCACCAACTACTTTAGATGATGGGGTTACTTTTATAATATCTCCAAATAGTATATTGACACGTTGATACATGTCTTTAACTTCATTAAAACGTTCACCAAGTCCCAAACTCTTTGCTTGTTGACGCAAGTTTGAATATTGTCCTCCTGGCATTTCATGTTGATAGACTTCAGTGTGAGGTGATTTCATATCACTTTCAAAATCACTATAAAAAGGACGTACTGTATCCCAATAATGCGATAATGCTTCATGTCCTTCGATATCCATACGTATAGGGCGATCAAATCCACTCATTGCATAATAAAGTGAGTTGCTACTTGGTTGACTCGTCAACCCCGACATTGCAGCAACCGCCGTATCAATAACATCAACTCCAGCATCTATTGCTTGCTTATAAGTTAAAATACCATTTCCACTTGTATCATGCGTATGCAAATGTATCGGAATATCAACGGCCTTTTTCAATTCTCCAATAAGTTCAAAAGCAGCACGTGGCTTTAATAAACCTGCCATATCTTTAATCGCTAGCATATGAAAACCTTCACGCTCTAGTGTTTTTGCAAGTTGAACATAATAATCTATTGTATAAATATTAGAACGTTGTACGTTTAAAATATCACCTGTATAACAAATCGTACCTTCAGAAATTTTTCCCGCCTGTTGAACCGCTTCATTCGCTACTTTCATTTGTTCTACCCAATTCAACGCATCAAAAATTCTAAATACATCAATACCGGCTTGAGCGCTTTCAGATACAAATTTCTGAATAACATTATCTGGATAATTCTTGTAACCTACAGCATTAGAAGCCCTTAATAACATTTGGAATAACACATTAGGGATAGCTTTTCTTAAAGACTTTAAGCGTTCCCATGGATTTTCTTTTAAAAAGTTGAACGCAACATCAAACGTTGCACCACCCCACATTTCAAGTGAAAAATTATCATGCATCACCTGAGCAGTTTGGGGAGCAATATTTAATAAATCGTGTGTACGCACTCGTGTTGCGAGTAACGATTGATGTGCATCTCTAAAAGTTGTATCTGTAATTAATACTTCATCTTGATCTTTTACCCAGCCTGATACAGCTTTCGGTCCATTTGTATCTAGAATACGTTTCGCATTTTCTTGATAGTTACCTTCAATAGACTTTACATGTGGAATTACAGTTTTTTCAAAATGCGGCTTTGTTCTTTTTTCCACACTAGGAAAACCGTTGACAGTGACATTGGCTATATATTCTAATGTCTTGGTTCCTCTATCTCTTGAAGGTGTAATGATGAAAAGTTCTGGTGTTTGATCTAGAAAATGTGTTGTATAGTCTCCTGAAATAAATTGGCTATGATTAATTACGTTACTTAAAAAGCGAATATTAGTTTTGACACCACGAATTCTCATCTCACGTAATGAACGATCCATCTTTTCACGTGCTTCTTTGTAAGTTAATGCGTGTGTAGAGATTTTGACGAGTAGTGAATCATAATATGGTGAAATCACTGCACCTTGAAATGCATCTCCAGCATCTAAACGTACACCAAATCCCCCTGTTGATCGATAAGCAACGATACGTCCTGTATCTGGCATGAAATCTTGTGTGGGGTCTTCTGTCGTGATTCTACATTGAATCGCATAACCTAACGTTTGAATCTCTTGTTGCAATGGAATACCAATTGCATCTTGATGCAAGTCCTCTCCATCTGCTATTAAAATTTGACTCTTTACAATATCCACACCTGTAATCATCTCTGTAATTGTATGTTCAACTTGTACACGCGGATTCACTTCAATAAAATAAAACGCATCCTCAGCAACTAAAAACTCAACAGTTCCTGCATTAACGTAACCAATTTGCGTCATGAGGTCTACTGCACTTTTACATATCTGCTCACGTAACTCTTGCTTTAAACTGACGGATGGAGCGACTTCAACAACTTTTTGATGACGTCTTTGAACAGAACAATCACGTTCATAGAGATGCACAACATGTCCATGTGTATCTCCAATAATCTGAACTTCAATATGCTTAGGAGATTCAATATACTTTTCAATATAAACCTCACTACTTCCAAATGATTTTTTAGCTTCGGATTGTGCACGTTCAAATGCTTCTTCAAGTTCCTGTTCATGTCGAACAATACGCATCCCCTTACCGCCGCCTCCGTTAGTCGCCTTTACCATTAAAGGATAGCCTGCCGAATCTGCAAATGCTTGTGCTTCTCGGTAATCTTGTATCGGACCATTTGTACCTGGAATCACAGGAAGGCCAGCATTTATCGCAGTTGTACGCGCTTTAACTTTATCGCCAAACATCTCTAAGTGACGTGTCTCAGGACCTATAAAAATAATCCCCTCTTCTTGACATCGCTCTGCAAATGTTTTGTTCTCACTTAAAAATCCATACCCTGGATGAATCGCATCGACATTAGCGTCTAAAGCAATACGTATAATACTTTCAATGTCTAAATAGCTTTCTCCTGGCTTTAACGTTTCTCCTACTAAATATGATTCATCCGCTTTATAGCGATGCAATGCCCCTTTATCTTCTGTAGAATAAATCGCTACAGTTTCTATGCCTAATTCGCTTGCTGCCCTGAAAATACGAATCGCAATTTCTCCACGATTTGCAACAAGTATTTTATGTATTTTGTTCATGGACATAGCCTCCTGTCATTCTGAATTTTTAGAAAATACACATTAAATTATATCCCATTATTTTCAAAGTTAATAATAGATGTTTATAATCATTTTTTTAGCTATGTTATAAGTTAAAGTTATTGCTTATAATAATATTTTAAAAACGATAGTCTATTTTCATTTTAAAAGGCACATGTCTGTTTATCAAAACAATAACGGTTAGTGAAATAATGGTTCTATACTTTTAACGGTTGGTGAAATATTCACTAGCCGTTATTTTTTAGTTTTTAATATAAAAACGGCACAAATACCTCTATAATTGTAAGTACCAACAAACTAATTAAGGAGAGATATTTATG
>NZ_JABANU010000049.1 GCF_016238445.1 Staphylococcus canis | reverse complement strand
GGAAGTACAGTGACAATTACGTTCCCAGACGGCACAACAGCGACAGGAACAGTAGCGGAAGATGGAAACTACGAAGTTGCGATTCCAGGAAACATTGACCTTAAAGGCGGAGAAACGTTACAAGTGACAACAACAGACGCGTCAGGCAATGAATCGACAAGTACGTCAACAATAGTAGTGGATACAACAGCACCAGAGGCACCGACGGTGAACGAAGTAACGTCAGACGCAACGTCAATCACAGGAACAGGAGAACCAGGAAGTACGGTAACGATTACGTTCCCAGACGGAACAACGGCAACAGGCACAGTAGCGGAAGATGGAAACTATGAAGTCACAATCCCAGGTAATGTTGACCTTAAAGGTGGGGAAACGTTACAAGTGACAACAACAGACGCGTCAGGCAATGAATCAACAAGTACGTCAACAACAGTGACGGATACAACAGCACCAGAGGCACCGACGGTGAACGAAGTGACGTCAGATGCGACGTCAATCACAGGAACAGGCGAGCCAGGAAGTACAGTAACGATTACGTTCCCAGATGGAACAACAGCGACAGGCACAGTAGCGGAAGATGGAAGTTACGAAGTTGTGATTCCAAATGGTGTAGATCTAAAAGGTGGAGAAACGCTACAAGTAACAACAACAGACGCGTCAGGCAATGAGTCAACAAGCACATCAACAACAGTGACGGATACAACAGCACCAGAGGTACCGACGGTGAATGAAGTAACGTCAGACGCAACAACTATCACAGGAACAGGAGAACCGGGTAGCACAGTGACTGTTACATTCCCAGACGGAACAACGGCGACAGGCACAGTAGGAGGCAACGGAAGTTATGAAGTTGCGATTCCAAATGGTGTGGATCTCAAAGGCGGAGAAACAATTCAAGTAACTGTAACGGATCAATCTGGTAATACTTCAAATCCAACAGAAATTAACGTTATACCAAATGATGCTTCAGAGCCAAATCAACCTGAAGTACCTGAGGAACCAAATGTGGATGAAGAAAAACCAGATGGAAGTGATTCTGAAAATAATCAACCTGGTCCAACGGATACGAATGAGGAACCTAATGATAGTCAATCAGGTTCAAACCAAACCCCAGGCTCAAATCAACAACCAAGTGAATCTAATTCAAGTGGTAGTCATATGAATCCAAATGTTCAACAACCAGGAAATGGTGAACATTCGAATACAAATCAACAACCAGATGGAAGTACATCAATATCAGAAGGTACAACGATTACAGGAACGGGAGAACCAGGAAGCACAGTGATTGTAACACTTCCAGATGGTACGAAGATTACAGGAAAAGTAGATCAAAATGGTCACTATGAAGTGAATGTATCACCTGCATTGTCTAATCAAGATATAGAAAATATTCAAGTGCATATCGTGAGTCAAGATGGTCAAATGCACAAAGATGAAGATGCAAAAGTTGAGCATAATGACGTAGTAGAATTACCAGAAACAGGAACAACATCTCAAAGTTCAATTCCATTAGTAGGTGGATTAGCAACATTACTGGGTGGTTTCTTCTTACTCTTTAAACGTCGTAAGAAAAAAGATGAAAACAATAAAGAATCATAAGTAACGCGTTGATTTTTATTCGTTACTTTAATAGAGATATCCCTAGAACCAATTATGGTCATCTAGGGATATTTTTATATAGAGGTTGATTTGAAAGTCATTTTCTATTATTATAAATCGTAATCATTACTATTTATAAAGAGGGATAACATGTTTGAATGGCTAATTATTGGTGGCGGTGTTCATGCGACAACAATTGCAATAAAGTTAAGGGCTTTAGGATTACCACAGCATCAATTAAGAATTATTGACCCAAATGAATATTTAATGGCTCAATTTGATCGTCAAACGAAAAGAATTGGTATGCCATATTTACGTTCACCTCTTGTACATCATTGTCATCCAGACCCATTTGATTTAAAAAAGTTTAGTCAAATAGAAAAGTATGCACAACCAATGAGAGGTCCTTATCAAAGACCACGTCTAGATATGTTTATGGATCATACTTTTCATTGGATTAAATATTATAACCTCGAATCCTGTCATATACATCAAAAGGCACTTCATTTGAAAAGGAACAATCACTATTGGTCCGTTACACTTGATAATCATCAAACCATCAAAAGTACTAATGTTGTGCTAGCTATGGGTACACATCACACGCCATACATACCTAAACCATTTCAAAATCAACCTGATGTTCAACATATCCACCGTTTAACTGAATTAGAAAACATCTCTGCCTCTCACGTAGTCGGTAGTGGCATTTCAGCAGCACATCTAACGTTGAAACACTTAAAAGAAACTGATCGTACAATGCACTTATGGATGAAAAAAACATTTGAAATTCACAACTTCGATGCAGATCCTGGATGGTTAGGACCTAAAAATATGGAATCATTTCAAAAGGAAACGTGTCTTGAAAATAGAATTAAAATAAATCGAAATGAGCGACATAAAGGTTCCTTACCTAATGAAATGTACGTGAAATTGAAAAATTATGAACGTGCGGGACGTTTAATCATTCATCAAGCACCTATTTTAAAATTAGAAAACCATAAAATTGTCACTCCACATGAAACAATAGTTTATGATGGCATTGAATTAGCTACAGGATTTAAATTAGATGTAATGACGCAGCCACTTATTAAAGATTTAGTTTTTAAATACAAAGCCCCTTTAATAAAGGGATTTCCAATTATATCCACTGATTTAGAATGGTTACCCCATCTCTATGTGTCAGGAATGCTTGCAGATTTGGAATTAGGTCCATTTGCACGAAATATTATGGGAGGGCGTCAAGCAGCACAACGTATTGGTGAAGTATATCTTGAACAGCGTACATATAAGCGTATTGCAAATTAAACTAAAACTCATATTGCTTCATGTTCATAAGTGCTATAATTTGAGTTTAGAAAGGGGTGCTATTTGTGATACGGTGTGTATGTTTAGTGGATGTTAGAGGTCAGTATTTGAGACTTGTACAAGTGAGAAATCGAGATAAAATGTATTTTCCAGGTGGTAAGATTGAGCCTAATGAAACGTTAGAAGCAGCATTAATTCGAGAAGTCTATGAAGAGTTACAACTTGATTTGAGTGAAGCAGATATTTCATTTATTGGAACAGTCCAAGGTCAAGCTTATCCACAAGTCGATGAGGTTACAGAGTTAAATGGATTTAAAACGAAACAACCGATCGATTGGTCAAAGGTGAGTATCCACGCTGAAATTACAGATATAGATTGGGTACATATGGATGATTGTGAACGTATTGCACCAGCTGTACAAACATGGATTAATACATTTGAACGTTAAAAAGTGGCTCTCTGTCAAATAGGACTGGTAAGCTCAATTAAGGAGGTTAGGCAACTTGCTGTTGCTTAACTTCCTTTTTCTTTTCTGATGCGAATAATTTTGAACTTAAAATGATTCTATTACGAA
>NZ_JABANU010000048.1 GCF_016238445.1 Staphylococcus canis | reverse complement strand
TATTATAAGTGAGGGCTTTATTTTTTTGAAACAATATGTGTAAATTATATAAAGAACCCCGCTAAAATCCAATTTGGAATCTTAGCGGGGTTCTTTTGGAGCTGTATTTATGTCCCAGCCCCTTTTTGGCTCTATACTTTGGCTCTATACTTTTAACGGTTGGTGAAATATTCACTAGCTTGTATTATTGTATTTTGAAATAAAATAACACATGTACCAATTAAGATACATGTGTCTTTCACTTAAATGAGTTGAAGTATTGAAGGAACGAATGAAACATTCAATCAAAAAAGCTTATATATTAAGTTTTTCGTTAATTTTATCTAAGTCCACTTGATACATAGGTTCATCATCAATCAAAATAAATGGTGTTGAAAATGCATCATATTCAATCATCTCATTGCGAAAAGTTGAGTTTGAAATATGACGTTCTTCAAATGAAACTTGATGTGAATTCAAATAATTTTTTATAAATGTACAGGATGGACATTCATCTTGAGTATAAATCTTTACACGTGCCATACCATAACCTTCTTTCTAATCAGTATACATTGCTATATCGTAAATTACCTTAATTTAAAAAGCAAATTTAAAATTTGAAAATATGGCGAAATTAAGACAATGTCATGATTTTGTCACTGTATTGTCGTATCAATAATTTTAAATCTATTAATATTCTACTTATAATAATTAGATAACTAAAATATTTTAAGGAGAGATTAAATGGATGCAGTAGACATTAGTCGTTTTCTTACTGGGATGACACTGGCTGTTCACATTATTTTCGCAACAATTGGTGTGGGTATGCCGCTCTTTTTTGCAATTGCTGAATTTTTAGGAATTAAAAAAAGAAAACCACAGTATATTGCGTTAGCACAGCGTTGGTCTAAAGGCTACACGATTACAGTAGCTGTAGGAGTAGTGACAGGTACAATTATAGGTTTACAACTATCATTACTTTGGCCGACATTTATGCGTATCGGGGGCCATGTGATTGCATTACCACTTTTTATGGAAACATTTGCGTTCTTTTTTGAAGCAATTTTTCTAAGTATTTATCTTTACACATGGAATCGTTTTAAAAATCAATGGATTCATTTTTTCTTAAGTATACCGGTAATTATAGGTGGAACATTTTCAGCATTTTTTATCACGTCAGTTAACTCATTTATGAATACACCAGCTGGAATGACATTAAAAAATGGCCGAATGGTAAACGTGGATCCGGTAGAAGCAATGTTTAACGCATCATTTTTTGTACGTTCATTTCATGTCGTTGCAACAGCGATTATGACGATGGCGTTTATATTGGCTGGCATCGCAGCGTTTAAGTTGCTTAAAAATAAAGTTCAAGAAGATAAGCGTTATCATCAATCAGCATTAAAAATTACGATGATAGCTGGATTGATATTCTCCTTGTTATCTATGCTCGCTGGAGATTTATCTGCGAAATTTTTACATGAACATCAACCTGAAAAACTTGCAGCGTATGAATGGCATTTTGATACAGAATCTCATGCTGATCTTGTGTTGTTCGGAGTGTTAGACGAATCAACGCAAGAGGTTAAAGGTGCGATACGTGTACCTGGCGCTTTAAGTTTTTTATCGGACAACCGCTTTTCAACGGAAGTAAAAGGTTTAAATGAATTTCCAAAAGAAGAGTTACCGCCGTTGATTGTGCACTATTTCTTTGACTTAATGGTAGTATTTGGTATTTTCTGTTTTATCGTATCTGCTATCTATGTTTTAACACTCATTATCAAACGCTTTAACAGTCATCACAAATGGTTATTATATATGATCTTATTAACGGGACCTGCAGCAATGTTAGCAATTGAATTTGGTTGGTTTTTAACAGAGCTCGGTCGACAACCTTGGATTGTGAGAGGTGTTTTAAAAATACAAGAGGCAGCTACACAGGCAAGTGGTCTAACATTTGTTACGATTCTTTTTGCAATACTATATTTTGTGTTACTTGTATCTGCAACATTTGTACTTGTAAGAATGTTTAAGCATAAACCGGCATATGAAGATATTCGAAATATTGAAAGTCAAAGGAGTGAGGCATAATGGATTATAGTTTAATTGGTATAAGTGTATTATGGCTCTTTTTATTCGGATACATTATCGTAGCATCTATCGATTTTGGTGCTGGATTCTTTACATTACACGCGAGTTTGACAGGGGAAGCACATCGTGTGAATGGACTCATCGAACGTTATTTAAACCCTGTTTGGGAAGTCACAAACGTGTTTTTTGTATTTTTCTTTGTAGGGATTGTAGGTTTTTTTCCTGAGACCGCTTATTATTATGGGACAATTATGTTAATTCCTGGTTCTATTGCATTAATACTATTAGCGGCACGTGGTGCATTTTATGCTTTTGAAAACTACGGACAAGATCGTAAGTTATCATGGCTTATCATTTATGGTTTATCAGGTTTATTAATTCCAGCAGCTTTATCCACTGCACTGACTATTTCTGAGGGTGGATATATTATCGAAAACCAAAATAATAGTATTGATTTAAATTGGGAGGCACTGCTTTTAAGTCCATTTGGTTGGGCAGTTGTCTTTTTAGCGATTGTCTCTGTATTATACATTTCATCCGGGTTTTTAACATTTTATGCGCATCGTGCGAAAGACTTTGAAGCATACCATCTCTTAAGGAAGTGGTTTTTACTCTGGGGAGCTCCAATGATAATTATTTCTTTGTTTGTTTTCCTATCCTTAAGAATACAAAATAAAGCACATTTTGAATCGGCAGTTTTTGATTATGGTTGGCTTTTTATTATTAGCCTAATTGCATTTATGATTGCAGGTGTACTTACATTTTTGAAAAAAGCACATGGTGTGGCATTCATATTTGTGATTATTCAAATGGGTACAGCATTTTTTGGATATGGCTTAAGTAAATTACCATATATATTATATCCTTACGTTAAATTGAATCATGCGGTGACAAATGATAGTATGGCACTCTTTTTAGTGATTGCCTTTGTATTTGGCTTGATACTCTTATTGCCTTCATTATATTTCTTACTAAGACTGTTTGTGCTTGACAAAGACTATGTAAGAGGAAGAAAATAAAAATGTTATCACTTTAAAAGTGGATTAAATTAAAAGATTTAAATAGAGGTAGAATAAGGAAAACTTGATCAAATAACAAATCTTGTTTAGCTTTGTGAATAGAAAAGTTGTATGTTGGAGGCGGAAAATGGATAAAGAGTATGTAGTGATTGGGTTAGGTCGTTTTGGTGGTAGTATTGTTCGTGAACTTAATGCATTAGATATGGATGTAATGGCGATTGATAATGATGAGAATCGAGTGGATGAATATAGTGATATTGCAACTCATGCTGTGGTTGCAGATACTACAGATGAAGCGGTGATGAAGAGTTTAGGAATTCGAAATTTTGACCATGTTATCGTTGCAATAGGTGAAAATATTCAAGCGAGTACTTTAACAACACTTATATTGAAAGAGTTGGGTGTTAAAAAAGTAACTGCAAAAGCTCAAAATGACTATCATGCAAAAATCTTAAATAAAATCGGCGCAGATACTGTTGTTCATCCAGAGAGAGATATGGGGCGACGTATTGCACATAATGTCGCTAGTGCAACAGTGCTTGATTATCTTGAATTATCAGATGAGCACTCTATTGTAGAAATGAAAGCAACAGAATCTATGGCAGGTCAAACGTTAATCGACCTTGACATACGTGCGAATTATGGTATCAACATTATCGCGATTAAACGTCAAAAAGAAATTATTGTTGCACCTGACCCAAGTATGGCATTAGAATTTGATGATATTTTAATTATGATTGGTCATGACAATGATTTAACACGATATGAGAAGAAAATCGCACACTAAATAAAAAAGGCTCTCTGTCAAATAGGACTGGTAAGCTCAATTAAGGAGGTTAGGCAACTTGCTGTTGCTTAACTTCCTTTTTCTTTTCTGATGCGAATAATTTTGAACTTAAAATGATTCTATTACGAAAGTGCT
>NZ_JABANU010000047.1 GCF_016238445.1 Staphylococcus canis | reverse complement strand
CATAAATATCTCTCCTTAATTCGTTTGTTGGTACTTACAATTATAGAGATATTTGTGCCGTTTTTATATTAAAAACTAAAAAATAACGGCTAGTGAATATTTCACCAACCGTTAAAAGTATAGAGCCTTTAATTGTCAGTATGAGCTATAATCACGAGCGCCTATCCTTTTGTTTTTGATACAATAGTGATAATAAGCAACTAAGGGGAGATATCATGTCTATATTTATTAGTACATTAACAGAAAATGATTATAATACGTCACTTGAGATGGTAGAAAAAGTATTTGAAACAACATCTATACCCGCTGAAAAAATGGTGCAGTGTATTAAACGTTTAAGATACGCGCCACATTACCGTTATGAGTTAGAAGTCATTGCTAAAACAGAAGCAGGCGAAATTATTGGGCATGCACTCTGTTCAGAGGTTGAATTAAAGCATCAAGATCATACGTATACAATACTTGCCATTGCCTCATTAGCGGTGGCGCAAGCATATCAATCGAAAGGGATTGGAAAAGCATTAGTACAAGCCCTTGAAGATCGTGCGTTAAGTGAAGAGTACACAGCAATTGTAGTAGAAGATTATCAACATTACTTCAAACATTTAGGGTACGATGAAGCGCAATCTCATGATATTGAACCCCCTAGTCATGTTGATCCGTCACGATTTAGAGTGAAATTTTTATGGGATACATTAGAAGATCCACCTCATGGCGAAGTATTAGATACAGAAGTTTTTATAGATTGATTTTTGAACATGCAAATCCACTTAACCGTGATATAATATAACCATTGTAAATACGGAGGTGCAGATGTGAATTACCAAGCGTTATATCGTATGTTTAGACCCCAAAGCTTTGAAGATGTCGTGGGGCAAGAACATGTAACACGGACACTTCGTAATGCGATTGCGAAAAATAAACAATCTCATGCCTATATTTTTAGTGGTCCTAGAGGTACAGGTAAAACAAGTATCGCGAAAATTTTTGCGAAAGCCATTAACTGTGAAGTGCGTGATGATGGCGAGCCATGTAATACGTGTCCGATATGTAAAGGGATTACACAGGGAACCAACTCAGATGTGATTGAAATTGATGCTGCAAGTAATAATGGTGTAGATGAAATTCGTAACATTAGAGATAAAGTGAAATATGCCCCAAGCGAGTCACGTTATAAGGTGTATATTATTGACGAGGTTCATATGCTGACAACGGGTGCCTTTAATGCACTTTTAAAAACTTTAGAAGAACCGCCAGCACACGCTATTTTTATTTTAGCAACAACAGAACCTCATAAAATCCCGCCCACTATTATTTCACGTGCGCAGCGATTCGATTTTAAAGCGATTGATACCAATCAAATTGTAAAACGTTTAGCATACGTCGCATCTTCACAACAAATTGAATACGATGATGAAGCACTAACATTTATTGCGAAAGTTTCAGAGGGTGGTATGCGTGATGCTTTAAGTATTATGGATCAAGCCATTGCTTTTGGAGATGACCATCTTACATTAAAGGATGTATTAGATGTCACAGGTAGTTTGGCTGAAGCTGATATTAATACATTATTTGAATTCATTACTGAAAATCGAATACATGAAGCATTTGAAACATATCATCGCTTTATCAGTGAGGGTAAAGAAGTCAATCGTTTAATTAATGATATGATTTACTTTGTAAGAGATACGATCATGGCTAAAACAACAGAAAGTACTTTTGAACATGATGCATTAATGGAGTTTGACTTAAACACACTTTATAAAATGATAGATGTGATTAACGATACCATCGTCTCCATTCGTTTTAGTGTCAATCAAAATGTCCATTTTGAAGTGTTGATTGTTAAAATTTCAGAAATGATTAAAGAAGCAACTCAAACTGGAGAAGTTGTTGTGAATCATGCACCTTCAGAAAGCGATGAAGCTTTAGTTAGACGTATGGAAGCATTAGAGTCAGAGTTACAAACACTAAAATCACAAGGTGTCACTCCGAACACAACACAATCACGTCCAAAGCAACGTCGTAATAGTCGTTCAACTTTCTCAGTGGAGCAAATTGCAAAAGTATTAGACAAAGCAAATAAAGAAGATATTGCTTTAATTAAAGAAAGATGGGCTGACGTGATACAATATGCGAAAGATCGCGATCAGAAAGCATTGGTCAGCTTACTTCAAAACTCACAACCCGTTGCAGCGAGTGAAGATAAAGTGTTAATTCAATTTGATGATGAAATTCATTGCGAAATATTGAAAAAAGATGAGAAGAAGCGAAAAAGTGTTGAAGATGTTGTGAAGGATATTATCCATAAATCTGTTGAAGTTGTAGGTGTCCCGACTGACAAATGGATGCAAGTACGTAAAGATTATATTGAAAAACGTAAACAAGGTCGAACACCAGTTACGCACACAGAGCAATCTCCAAAAGAAAATGATATCGTTCAGACTGCTAAAGATATGTTTGGTGAATCATTAGTTCACGTTGTAGATGACGAAACATGACAATGGCCATAAAGGAATGTATAATAAAAATCGAGTTTAAGAAATAGACTAAGAACCTATATTTAGATGGTGGCAGTCTATGTCTTTATAAATACAAATTTAAGCTAAAGCTTTAAACATGATACGATAAGAATATGAAATAACCAAGGAGGAATGTATTATGCGCGGTGGCGGTAATATGCAACAAATGATGAAACAAATGCAAAAAATGCAAAAGAAAATGGCTGATGAGCAAGAGAAGCTAAAAGAAGAAAAGGTAGAAGGTACTGCTGGCGGTGGCATGGTTAAAGTAGTTGTGACAGGCCATAAAGAAGTAGTGGATGTTGTCATTAATGAAGAAGTTGTAGATCCAGAAGATGTTGAAATGTTACAAGATTTAGTACTAGCTGCAACAAATGAAGCAATGAATAAAGCAGATGAATTAACAGCTGAACGCTTAGGTAAGCATACTAAAGGTCTTAACATTCCAGGTATGATGTAATATGCATTATCCTGCACCAATATCTAAACTCATTGACAGTTTCATGAAATTGCCAGGCATTGGCCCTAAAACGGCTCAACGTCTGGCTTTTCATGTATTAGATATGAAAGAAGATGACGTTGTTCAATTCGCAAAAGCACTTGTCGATGTTAAGAGAGAACTTACCTATTGTAGTGTATGTGGTCATATTACTGAGCAAGATCCATGTTATATATGTTCAGACAAACAAAGAGATCGTTCGATGATTTGTGTTGTAGAAAGTGATAAAGATGTCATTGCTATGGAAAAGATGAAAGAATACAAAGGTTTATATCATGTTTTACATGGAACTATTTCTCCAATGGATGGTATTGGACCAGAAGATATTAACATTCCTGCATTAATAGAACGTTTAAAAGATGAAAACGTAAAAGAATTAATCTTAGCAATGAACCCGAACTTAGAAGGTGAATCGACAGCAATGTATATTTCGAGACTTGTAAAACCTTTAGGTATTCGTGTTACTCGATTAGCTCAAGGGTTATCAGTAGGTGGCGACTTAGAGTATGCGGATGAAGTAACATTATCTAGAGCGATTACAGGACGCACGGAAATGTAATACGTTTTTAGTTTAAGAGTGTGATAGGTAAGCATTATGTATAGTGTTTGCCTATCATTTTTTTATAACATGATATTCATGTTAAATTAAATAATGTAAATGAAGCGTTAAAGTGTTAAAGAGGTTTAAAGAGTGTAAATTTTAGTGTTGTGAAACTTATCATTGTACTGTATAGTTATATCTTGTTGAGCGACATAACGCATCGCGAAACAAACCTCAAAAATAATTTAAAAAAACTGTTGACTTTCTAAAAAGAGTTATGTATAATTAATTCTTGTCGAGTCAAAAAGAAATGAATTGAACATTGAAAACTGAATGACAATATGTCAACGTTAATTCCGATAAAACACAGTACAACGTACTGACAGACTGATTGACTGAATCAATCAAAAGAGCTATATCAAGCTTACTCTAATATGGAGAGTTTGATCCTGGCTCAGGATGAACGCTGGCGGCGTGCCTAATACATGCAAGTCGAGCGAACTGACGAGGAGCTTGCTCCTTTGACGTTAGCGG
>NZ_JABANU010000046.1 GCF_016238445.1 Staphylococcus canis | reverse complement strand
ATAACCAAGTTGCCCGCTTTTGTATTCTTGTAATATTTTAAGTTTGAAATCTAAACTATAACTTTTATTCATAATTAAACACCCCAAAAGTTGAATTTTGTAGGTTCAACTTTTGGGGTGCAGTACAGAATAGTTTCCATAGCGCCTCTTTTATTTTATACGTATTTAAGGAACTTTTGGTGTTTCAACTTGTTTTGAACTCTGTTTAGTAAATTTTTGAGCCATTTTTGGTGCGTATTGGAAAAGTCCAACACCGATGATGGCAGAAATCAAAATAAAGATACCACTAAATGTTTTAATTTGTGTTGTCGCGAACGCCGCGATAATCATTGAGAACTCTCCACGTTGCGTAAAGGATAGCCCTGCACGTAAAGCAGGTTGAGGGCGTAATCCGTATTGTTTACCCCCGAAGTAACCCACGACGATTTTCGCAATGATAGACCATACAACAAGCACGAGCAGTGTTTCCCACATTGATACACCTGAAGTAAGTTGAATGGTCATACCAAAGTTGATAAAGAATACAGGCATGAGCAGGTCTCTCAAGTTTCGCACGGTTTGTTGTAAAGCAGATGGTTTTTTCGTTTCTGCAAGCATAATCCCTGCTAAGAACGCACCGAATACTTCAGAAAGTCCTAAGAATAAAGCAAGACCTGCGTAACTTAATGCGACACTCACAATAAATAAAATAAAAAAGTCTTCACTGATATATTTTTCGATAAATTTGTTTAGACGTTTAAAGACAAAGCGACCAAGTACAATCGCACCAATTAAAAGAATAATTATTTTAATAAGTACGATTGACAGACTTCCAATTGAAACAGCGTTACTTAAATACATACTTGCGATAATCGCCACAAGAATAGGCGATACAATATCTTCAAAGATGAGTAACCCGAGTAAGAAGTTGGAATCGTTTGTAGTCATACGTTTATTTTTCTCAAGTAACTTTACCGTAATAGAAGAACTTGTTGCGTACACAATACCCCCGAGTAGTAAAGCGGTTGGAAGCGGCTGTTTCATAAGCAACAAAATACCAACCGTTACAAAAAAGGACAAACCTAAATCTAAAAAGCCGGGTTTATAAATGCGAATGGCCATATCTTTAAGTTGTCGAATTGGGAATTCCATCCCTAACATAAAGAACATCAGCACAATTCCAACCTCAGCGGCAAACTCAATCAGTTCTGTACCTGAGACAAATAATCCAAGTGTAATCCCAATGAGCAAGAAAATAATTACATCTGGAATGCTGAATTTATTGGCAACATACCCCCCAATAAATAGTAAAAGTAACAGCAATCCACTCATTAACAGAATGGGTAAACTCGTGACATCCATAGTTACATCACGCTAGGTTTACACATTGCTTCAAATTCAGAAATGGCATCATTATAGCCAATGACAAGTAATGTGTCACCTTCTAATATTTTTTCTGATCCACTTGGTTTAGGGATAACTTGATCCCCACGGCTAATTCCTACGATATTAATACCTTCAGGCACTCTATGTTCTGCTTGTTCGACTTCAGTATCTTTTAATGAAGAAGTTTTGCCTACTTTAATCCAATCGACTAACATTTCTTTACGTAATAATGAGAAACGCTCAAATTCTTGTTTCTCAACCGTATCATGTTCGACATCCATTAATTTTAAAGCAACCTCTCTTGCTTCACTTGAATTGAGTGTCATAGTTGCAAGAACATTTTCATCCAAATCAGTAATGTATACTTCACGTTTTCCGTTGTAATGCATAATGATATGAATGATTTCTTCATTAGAAGTAAGCATAGAATACTTCGTGCCAACTCCTGGAATCATTTGTGATTTCATAAAATAAACCCTCCTTTTAAGTATGAACAAGTATGAAAATATTAAAATTCATAAACTTAGTTTCATTATAGGATTACCACCATAAAGGGTCAATTGATGAGCGTAGTTTAAAATAAGCAAATAGGTGTATTAGGCATTTGTAAAAAAATTGTAAACTAAGGTGGAAAAGTATACCATGTTGCAAATGATTTGGTATACTTTAGAACATAACTTTTAAGGGAGTTATGTTAATAGCTATTTTTTTTATCTTATAATCTTGTAATGTTTAAAAAATTATGGGAAAGGTATTGATTGTAGTTAGCATTTCACATTTTAGATTTAAGAATAAATTTTGTTGTATTATACAAAATTTACGTTATAATACTTTTATAGTGGTGTAATGTTACTATGATTAAATTGAACAAATGGGAGTTATGTAATGTCGAAAAAGAAATTAACAGAATTTAAGCAAAGTCTAAGCGACGAGAAAGCCAGAGTCAAACTGTACAAATCCGGAAAAAACTGGGTTAAAGCAGGAATTAAAGAATTTCAGATTCTAAAAGCACTCGGCACACCATTTTTAAGTCAAAAAGTAACAGAGAAAGAAACATTGACAGATAATGGTCCATCAAGCCATACGAAAAACATCCTGAGAACAACAGCAGTAGCAGGGGGTATGTTTACCGCCAATATGCTACATGATCAACAAGCATTCGCAGCATCAGATGCACCTGTAACATCTGAACTTGCAACTCAAAGTCAAACTGTAGGGAACCAAACATCTGTCGTTATTGAAGATTCAGCTTCAGCAAGTACTGACAGTGTTGCTTCAGAAACAAACACAACATCTGATTCTCAAACAACGACGACTTCTGAGAGTAACGCTAGCAATTCAGAAACGACATCTGAAAGCGACAATAGTACATCAGTTCAAGAAAGTGAATCACTATCTCAAAGTGAAAGTGTAAGTACAAGCGAAAGCGCAAGCACAAGTGAAAGTCTTAGCGAAAAAGAAAGTACTCAAGCACAGTCCACAAGTGAGACACAAAATAATACTTCACAAGATAGTACGTCACAAAGCAATACTTCTAAAGAAAGCACTTCAACTAAAGAAACGGCCTCTACTACTGATAGTACAACTAGTACAAAAGATAGTACTTCAACAAATAGTACTGATAATAGTAAAAACAGTACATCTCAAACAAGTACACAAGACAAAAACACAAGCACTTCAAATCAAAGCACAAGCACTTCAAATACCGATTTAGCAACAACTGAACAAAGTCAGTCTAGCGGTGACTCTACGTCAACGCTTATTGTTGATTCACAAAATGATCAATTTGTATTTGCACCATTAAGTGCAACTGATACAGCATCAATTGGTCAAACTGTCTTTTTTGCGACGGCTGCAGCACCTGTTACAAGTACATATACTGGTACAGGCGTAGATAAATTTAATAACGTTCCTATCTATTACAAATTAGATGTCACAAGTGACGGTACAAAATTAACATTTAAATACACAGTTTCATACGATAATCCAAATACAACAACGATTGAAACACAACCAAATGCACCATTGACTACAGCGATAACAAATACAAATGATATAAATTATCCAATGTTAAAACTTGGTAGTGGATATGGCACACCATCATCAGTCACTCAAGGTACAACAATGCCTGGTTATGGGGACTTTAATACCAAAACACCGGTAGCTAATGTTCAAATGAATAGTACACTACAAGGATACTGGTGGGACGGCACGCCATTTATGAATGGTTTTTATGCTAAAGATGGATATGGATTAACATCAATATTTACGGTACCAATCACAAATACAAGTGGTGACTTGACTTGGTCATTCTCACCATTTGCTACACAAGACTCTACCGCTGTAAATAGAGTCAATTACTTTAGTGGAACGATTAAAGGTACAGAACCAATCACAAGTGGTTCACTGAGTACATCAGCGAGTCAAAGTACAAATCAAAGTGTATCAGCAAGTACATCACAAAGTTTAGTGAACTCGCAAAGTGCATCAAGAAGCACATCACAAAGTATAGTGAATTCGCAAAGTGCATCAACGAGTGCTTCGAAAAGTGTAGCTAACTCGCAAAGTGCATCAGCAAGTGCCTCGAAGAGTGAAGCTTTATCTCAAAGCGCATCATTGAGTGAGTCAAAGAGTGCGTCATTATCAGCAAGTACATCAAGTTCAATAAGCGCATCGACATCAGCAAGTGCAAGTACTTCATTAAGTACGTCATTATCAGCAAGTACATCAGCGTCAGCAAGTGCAAGCGCATCACAATCAGCGAGTGAGTCAGCATCAGCAAGTGAATCAGCATCAACAAGTACATCTATGAGTAAAAGCACATCACAAAGTATAGTTGACTCAACA
>NZ_JABANU010000045.1 GCF_016238445.1 Staphylococcus canis | reverse complement strand
CCTTTATTATGGTTTTGGCACTTTTAATAATAGAGGTCATTGCGTCTTTTTGCATCTAAAAAGTAAAAAATCGGACAAGCAACATTTATAATTTAAATGCCACCAGTCCGATTTATTATAGAACCTAAAAAGTTGATATTAATAGTTAAAAGCATTGAGCCGTTCTAAGAGACTCAATGCTTTTTATTCAGATTGCTCAACATCATATAGATTGGGATATAGACCAAGACTTGGAATGTTGAATCCAATCGTTTTGACGCGAGTAGGCTTGCCTTCTTTAATGTCTTTTTGTAAATCACGACTGTTCATTTTATAGTGTAATAAGATATCACTATTTTCTATTTTTTTGATACCATCTTTCGTTTTGAGTTCTATAAATTGTGTTTTTCCTGTTGTCATGGCATGTGTCTCTTGATATTTTTCCGTTACAATCCCCTCATACGTATGACGGTTAAGTTCAGGCAAGACAGTGCCCATGGCTATGAATAAAATGAGTAGAAAGAGTCCAATTCCAAAAATAATTTGCATCCCACGCGTACCCATTTTATCGAAAAAGCGATAAAGTAACTGTTTCAAAAGCGTCCCTCCAAAATACGTTTAATTATTGATGGTAACTGTGTAAAATTTGAGCGATTCTTAGTAAAATCATACCATCAATTGTATTTGGATCCCACTTTGTAATGTCATGTATTTTTTTGAGACGATAATTCAATGTATTTCGATGTATGAATAAATCATTCGCCGTCTTAATTAATTTGCCATGATTTTTAAAGAATACCTCTAAAGTTTCTCCTAAGTAATTATCTTCGCCAGAATGAATGACTTTTTCGTAAGTTGAAATGAGCATATTTTGATTAGGTGGTACGACATCCTTCATTTTGTAACATATCGCTTTAAGCTCATAATCTTCATAATTAAAAATGCCGGATAGAGTACCTGTATCGCAAAGTAAGGACTGTAAAGTTTTCGCATGTTGAAAAGATAAAATCAGTCCTTGAATATCTTTTTCAAAAGTACCTATTGTCACTAATGTATGTGATTTAAAAGCTGAATTACTATTATTATTAATATAGTGATGAATATCTTTAACCGTTTCGCCACGATGTTTATTAGCTTTAAATATAAAGACGTACTCTTGAGGTGAAATTTGAATCATATCATCTTTAGGAATACTCCAATTTTCTAAAGTATTATGGATATTCTTAAGCTTTGTCTTACTTGAAGTTTGAGTACATATTATCGCAACTACAAAAGGTTTATCTAAATTGAGTAAAGATTTAAAATGACTACGATTATATTTGTTTAACTCTTTATTTTCACTAAATAAGATATGAGAAAGCATTTGAGTACGCGATAATAATTGACTATAATCATCTTTTCTCTCATTATCTTGAGCTATTATATATTCAGCATTAACCTTTATAAGTCTGACATGCATTCTAATATCATTTGGATTACCTTCTACAATAATCGCACCATACAACTGACCCTGATATTCAATTGGCATAATAATTGCTGGATAACGCATGTTCCAAAAAGCTAAATTTTCAGCTTCAACTTCTATAGGTAAGTTTCGTTCGATAGCCATGAGCGCTGCTGAATTACTCTCGCCAAGACATTGTGGATCTGAAGATGCAATAACTTGTCCGCGACGATTCGTTAGACAAATATTAGATTTAATAATATTTGATGTCTCTTTCACAAATTTCTCAGCCCATTTTTCTTGGATCATAATAATGCAACTCCTATCAATAGAATCAAATATGAACTTATCGTATATATATTTGATAAGAAATGAGATAAAACGGTTGAGGGGAATTGAGTGCTCATAAAATGATTCGAATTTTTAAAAACCTTTTAGTATCTCATTATAAAAAATGTTGTATGCATAAAACATACAAGTGAATAATATTGTGCATATTGACAATATTATAAGATGAATTTGATAAGACTACAACAATATTATTTCCTTTATTTACCGTATATAAACCTATTGCTTGAAAGCTATTATATGCCTTGTAATAGTAAAGTGTAAAATAAAGTTTAACTTTTTATATTCAATATTTTAAACCCGTGTGCTATTATTAATTATATGTTACTCAATATAATTTTTAGGTGTATTCAAATATTGGGTACGCAATATGTTTTTAAAGCGAGGGGTAAAATATGTCGAAAAAAAGTAAGCCTAATTCAAGAAGATTAGACTTCTTGCCAAATAGGCAAAATAAGTACGCTATTCGTAAGTTTACAGTAGGTACTGCCTCAATTTTAGTAGGGGTCACTTTATTATTAGGTGCGCATAATGATGCACAAGCTGAAGAAGTGAGCCAAAACGCGACATCAACTGAAGAAGCTACTACAACGAATTCAACGGAAGATGTTGCCACTCAACCTTCAACTGAAGAAAATATTACGAACGAAGCAACAAGTACGGATTCTGAAGCGGCTACAACAACTTCAACTAGTGACGAAGCAACAACAGAAGCTCCAGTTGAAGAGGTAGCATCAGTAGAAGGTCAAGCTGTTGATACAACTAGTGAAGTACCATCTACTGAAACAGTAGAAAGTGCACAATCACCACAAAATGCAAAACAATCAACAGAAGCACCTCAATCAGAAGTTGAACAAGTGACGCCAGAATCTAATACAACTCAGGCTGATAACGGTGCCATTGAACTACAGTCAACATCGAATGAAACAGTACAAAATACAAGTACTGAAACACCTCAAGAAGAAACTCAAGACTCAACATCTTCAACAGAACAAACACCTGCAACTCAAGAACAACCAACAGCACCAGAAGTGGTTGCTACAAAAAATGACACAACAGATGTAACACTTGAGAATACACCACAAAGTGATGATAAAGAATCAAATATCAACACAGTCGTTGATGATCAATCTGCAGTTGAGTATGTCGTACAATCAGCGCAAGTTTCTGAAACAGAAGCGCGTGATTTTGTAAACAACTTAAACTTAGATTTAGAAAACATCACGCCAGAAGCATTACAACAAGCTTTAGTTGATGCATTAGCTAAACAACAAGATAAATTTAATGTTGAAGCAACAACAACTTCAATGCGTAAAGAGAACGCATTAACGAATGACTTCGTGAATGGTACAACAGGATTTTTTGCTGCAGTACAACCAAGCAGTGATTTACCACAAAATGAAGTTTACCAAGCATATGCAAAACAAGAACCAACGAACTATCGTTACGGTCAAGTAGGCGATGCTAAAAATGCAATTTCAAATGCTGATGTATTACCTCAAGATGCAACATACACTTGGAAAGATACTGCTGTCTTTAACAGAATTGGAAACCAAGTGGCAACAGTTGTAGTGACTTATGGTGATAATACAGTGGATGAAGTTAAAGCACCAATTTTTGTTGCATACAGTTATGAAAAAGATGGAGTGAAATATTCAGGCGTACCTTATTCAGCCGAAAATAATTTCACAACAACTTCTGCAGATGTATTCATCGCGCCAAAAACTGAAGATTTAACAAGTTCAGAGTCACGTGCAAAAGATACAATTGATTTTGATTTAACAACGCAATACAACTTAAACCGTGTAAACTCTGGAATGGTAACTTATATTGAGTTAGATGAACGTATCGCTAAATATGTCACATCAATTACAGGTAATATTGGTCAAGTTGATGCTGGTGCAAAACCTACACGCCCGTTTGAATGGGAACGTGTTGTTAATGCCAAAGGTGAGTTAACAAACACATGGAAACACCGTACATTTAATGCCTTAGCATATTCTGATAATGAAACGTCAGTATTTTTAGGGGATTCACCAGCAGTATCACAAGTGAGTTCTTCACAAATTCATTTATCTGATACAATTACAAATTTAATGTCACAAGATGATCTACTACAAAATGGTGACTTAACATTTAGAACATATACACTTGATAAAGATGGTCAATTGATTATCGATACAGATCGTAATAACTATTTCCAAGTTGCAACAGAGAAAAAAGATGGTCTTGTAGAAGCGACGAAAGTAACTGAACGTGACTGGTTTAACGACTCAGGTACAATTACGCACTTTGAACAACAAGCAGGACCTAACGGTGGTATCGTCTTTGATCAATATATTAATAAAAGTTCTCGTGGTACATTAAACGGCTATGGAGCACAACCTAACCGTGATTGGCAGTACCATTTCGAATTAGATCCACGACTTTTAAAATATGTAGACGACGTTGAATTACACTATTTAACAAACGATGGTCTTGCATGGGAAGCAAGTCAAAGCTTACAAGATCGTTTCAATGCTGAAAATACAGGTTTAGGTGGTACGCAACGCGAAGGTTGGAACGGTTTCGAATCACGTTTTAATAACGGAACAGAAATCTTATCTTCATATACTGGTAATCCAACAACTGGAGGGGCACAAACTGGTATTGGTGGTACGCATGGACCAGCAGCATGGTTTGATACTCGTGACCAAACACCAGATAAACCAGACGGTTACAAAGTACTAGATAGTGAGTTAAAACCAGGTGAAGGTTATTTCACTTTAGATTCTGTCGCAATAAACGTTGATTCAAGACAGTTTAACTTTAACCCAGGATTAATTGATCCAGCACGTGTACGCGTTGTTGCGAAATTAAAAGATGGTGTATCTATTAATGATGTCCTAGGTGAAAATCGTGATGAAAACTTCGCATTTAGAGGATATTTAGTGAACAGTAAAGAGGAAATCATTCCAGGCTCTTCTGGTTCAGGTTTCTACCAAGCGTTAGATATTGATGGTGATGGTATCGCAGATGCAGTGGATCCAGAAATTAAAGTACAAGATCCTCAACCACAAATGGCAGACACATACACACCAACAGGTCAAGCAATTGAAACACCAGTGAATGTATTACCAGATCCTAAATCAGGTATTACAAATGTAGCTGATTTACCTGATACTGCAACTTATCGTTGGGAAGTTGTACCAGATGTAAGTACACCGACTGCTGATGGTAATCCAATTGAAGCAAACGTGATTATCACTTATGAAGATGGTTCTCAAGATAAAGTAGCAGTACCAATTACAGTAACAGCACCTCAAAATCAACCACCAACAATCGATCCGATTAACGATACAACAGTAGTGGAAGGACAACCAATCACAGCGATTCCAGTAACATCAACAGATGACAGTGGAACACCACCGACGGTGACAGTAGAAGGATTACCACCAGGATTAACATATGATCCTGCAACAGGAGAAATCACAGGAACACCAGAAGTGACAGATTGGACAGACGATTTAGCGAACAAAACATTCGAAGAAGAGCGTGATTACACAGTAACAGTAACATCAACAGATGGAGACAACACAACAAC
>NZ_JABANU010000044.1 GCF_016238445.1 Staphylococcus canis | reverse complement strand
ATATATCAATTACTATAATAACGTAAGAAGAAAAGTAAATTTAAAAGGCAAGACTCCTGTTGAATACAGAAATCTTGCCTTAGGAAAATAGCTTAATCAAAAAGTTCAACTTTTTGGGTTCACTACATTCCATAACGCCCCTTTTATTATGATTAAGGTTTTAATAATGCTTCAACTTCATCACGGTCTTTATAACCATTAGACCAAAATACTGCAAGTGGTTCTTCTTTTTCATTGTAATATGTGACTGCAAATTTACCAGAGTCGAAATCTCCTTCAACTTTCGTATCATGCCAATCTACAGCATGACCGACGTATTCGAAGTTTTCATCGTATTGATCAGACCAGAAATACGGTACGACATTATATGCATTTGATTTTGGTTCAATGATGTTTTTGGCAACGGATTTACCTTGGTTAAAGGCATTTTCCCAGTGTTCCACATGAATGTGTTCGCCTTTAAATGGCCAAATTGTCGCATCACCTGCTGCAAAAACATCTTCAAGTGACGTTTCACCGTATTCATTAATAATGTAACCTTGGTCTTCTGCTTTAAGTTGGTCAATTTTTAATTGATCATTAAATGTTGCACCAATACCAATGAGTAAAAGTTCAGCTGGAATCGTTTTTCCGCCTTTTGTGACAACTTCTTCTAAACGTTGATCGCCTTTAACTTCAGCGATTTCATCCTCATCGATAAATGTAACACCTTTTTCTTCATGTAATTTTTTAATGTATGTGCCAAGCTCTTCGCCGACAACTTTTTTAAGTGGTGTATTGCCACGTTGTACAACAGTCACGTCAACACCATATTCTCTTAACGATGCTGCGATTTCTAAGCCAACAAAGCCGCCTCCAACAACGACTGCTGACTTCACTTGTTTTGCTTTTCGTTTTAATGTTAAAGCGTCTTCAAATGTTCTTAAGTATAAAACGCCTTCTAAATCATTATTGATTGTTGATAGTTTTCTTGGAGACATTCCTGTCGCAAGTAATAACTTATCATACGGAAATTCACGTCCATCTTCAGCAACAACCACTTTTGAATCAGGTTGAATTTCTTTAATTGTGACTCCCAACTCTAAATTGATGTTTTTGTTTTCATAATATGAATCTTTTTTAAGTTTTGGTGGTGTCTCATCCTCTTTATCTTGCATCCATTCTTTTGAAAGGGGTGGCTTATCATAAGGTAATGTATTTTCTGCACTAATCAGTGTAATATCCCCTTCAAATCCATTACGTCTTAATGCAGATGTTGCAAAACTGCCGGCGATTGATGCACCAACGATGACTACTTTTTCAACCATTCAAATCCCTCCATTTTTTGATGTTACTTTCAACTTATACCGAAGTCTCTCAAATTACAATTGTTTCGCTTCATTCACACGTGTCGGTTGTACACGTGTATAAAATTGCTTCAGTATACCATATATACCCGTTTCAGCTCCAAGTAATGCGTTATTCACCGTCTGGAACGTGACTTCACCATCTTCATCAATATAATAGAGTAATAAATCCTCATCTGTAATGGTTTCTTGTTCTGACGCATCAATTTCCTCAATTTCACCTTGTTTAAGGTAATCATTTAAATTTTGGTATGACACGCCTTCTCTAAATAAAATATGATTTGAAATTTGTTTCCCAACACGATACTTCATATTTTTTTGATGATTTGCACTATCAACCATCAACACATTCTTCAGACCAAATTCATCTGTAAGCTCTGTAAAAGCATACGCATTAATCATCAGTGAAGATGTTAACAATAAACTGTACTCATAACGCGTTAAATCCGCGTAAATGCGTTCGTGACGTGCAAGTAAGTTCCCATCAAATGTTTCAAACCCCAATATCTCTGCTTCACTTTGACCATTTTGTTGTTGTAAAAATGTCATAACAGGAATATTGTGTTTTTGAAGTTTTTGTCCTAACTGATTGGAGAATGGACTTTCGCCAACAAGTAATACGCCTGAAGGTTCATTGCTTGAAACGTTAAATCGTTGTGCAATCGTTTTAAAGCCAAAGCCATAAAAAACTACAGTTACAAATACGAAACCGAATGTCACAGACGTAATATATTCAGCTTGTGGCACATTCGCCTCAATAAATAATGTCGAGAAGAATTCCGCAACGGTCAATACAACAATACCTCTGGGCATCATTGCGCTTAAAAAGTGACGTTCTTGTGTTGAAATTTCTGTACGTATCGTTGCAATCCATATCGAAATCGGGCGTACGAACAAAATCATAACTAAACAGAATAATACGAGCCAACCATTAAATGTTGCTTTTAATACATCAATTGTTAAAGACGATGTGATTAAAATAAACACTGTAGATACAAGAATCATCGACGCATGCTCAATAAAGTGTTCAGGTTCGCTATACATAAAGTCACCACGTTTAAAAATGGCCATACATAATCCAAAAACTGTTACCGTCAACAAACCTGATTCTTTTAAAATTAAGTCACTACAACTGAAAATAAGTAATACAAACACAAATTGTAAAGGCGCAACTAATTTTTGGGAAATGTGATTTTGTTCAACGAGCCATTTAAATAGATATGCAACCACTACACCTAACATTGCAGCAGCGATGAGTTTTAAAATAAAGGCAATAATCACTTGAAAGCCGACATCTTGTTTGACGAAGAAGACGATAAAGAAGAGACCTAACGCAATCATAGGTCCGATTGGATCAAGGATGATACTTTCCCATCTCAGTATTGTATCTACGTTATTTTTGACTTTGGTTTGTTTCAATAAGGGCTGAATCACAGTTGGTCCTGAAATTAAAAAGAGCCCTGATAACACCGCAGATACAGATAATGGAAACGATAAAATAAAATGTAGTGCAAGCATGCCTAAAAACCAAGAAATCATAGCGCCAATGGTTAATATTTGAATAAGCGCTCTAGAAACACCACGTAACTCTCTAAAATCAAGATTACTGCTCCCTTCAAATAATATGAAAGCAACAGCAAGAGAGACGATGGCATTAAAAATATCTCCCCCGAGGTGCGCTTGAGGGTTGACTAGGCCTAATATCGGTCCAACTAACAAACCGACAATCGCCATCACAACAATCGCAGGCCACTTTAAGACATTCGCAACCCACTGACTCAAAATACCAAGAGCGAGAAATAAAGCTACAGATAACATGAAGGGTAACTCAATATTCATAATCTTTCCTCACTTTCGTCTCGTACGTCATTTATTATAGCAATATTATCGAATGATGTAGAGCACGAACAATCAAAATAACGTACCTTTGGGCATGCACCTAAAGATACGTCATCATACTTTAAACAATGTTAAATTTCCAGAATCTACTATAATAACGTTTCGCCAAAGAACGAACCTAAAATTGACACGGCCTGTTCAGCTGTACGGTTTCCTTCATCTAATAAGGGATTGACTTCTACTAGATCTAATGACGTAATCAGACCCGACTTTTGCAATAATTCTAAAGCATAGTGCGTTTCACGATATGTTAATCCACCAATCACTTTTGTCCCTGTACCTGGTGTTTCAGAAGGATCTAAAGCGTCCACATCAAATGATAAATGAATGCCATCTGTTTTGTCTTTTAAATAATCTACACTCTCATGGATGACACGTTCGATACCTAGCGCATCAATATCCGCCATAGTATATGTTTTTATATTATGCTTTTTAATATAATCACGTTCACCATAATCCAAATCACGCATACCAATTAATACGATATTTTCAGGTTTTACTTTAGGGCCATGTCCTCCAACATTCACAAGTTGCTCGTCCCCTTCTCCTGCTAAAATGCGTAACGGCATACCGTGAACATTACCAGATGGCGACTCTTCTGCTAAATTCAAATCACCATGCGCGTCATACCAGATTACCCCTAAATCATCATAATGGGCACTCACTCCTGCAATTGACCCAATAGAGAGCGAATGATCGCCACCTAAAATAACAGGAAAATGATTGTTAGAAATACTTTCGGATACTTTTTCTTGTAATGTTTTAGAAAACGTTAAAATCTCCTCATAGTTTTGCAATCCTTCTTGTTTAGAAAAGAATTTCTCCAAATTGATCTCTGGTGTTTTGACGTTGCCACTATCAATCACTTCATGACCAATTTGTTTTAAACGCTCAACCACTCCTGCATAACGAATCGCATCCGGACCAAAATTTACCCCTAATTTCTTTTGGCCAAAAGTTGTTGGCGCACCAATAATTTCGATTGTTTGATTCATCTCATTTCTCCCCTTCAGTTTAAAGTAATGTTTTATGATTCTAAGATGCTTATTAATTTAAGCGTAATTTTACAAAATTCATAAATCAAGTATTAACTGAATCTATTATTATTTTAAAAATTAACTTTATTATGATTATCGAATATTTATAATGAATTAAAGGTCTTATATTCAGTATGATGCATAAAATAGAGTTGTATTATACATTTCAATTTTTAAGCTATTTCACTAAAAAGTGAATAATAAATGCCCCATTAATGCAATAATTGGCAAAGTAATGATCGTCCGAATTAAGAAAATTGCGAATAATTTTGATAGGCTCACTGGTATTTTAGAACCGAGAATTACACCACCAACTTCTGACAGATAAATCAATTGACTCACACTGAGTGCACCAACGACAAAACGTGTTAAATCACTTGAAGCACCTTCAATCAATAAGGATGGTAAAAACATATCCGCAAATCCAATAAGCACTGTTTCTGACGCTGCTTTGGCTTCTGGAATTTGAAGCAATTCAAATATCGGCACAAATGGAATACCTAGAATCTTAAACACAGGTGTATAGGTTGCGATAATTGTCGCTATTGTACCAATTGTCATTACAACAGGAAGTACAACAAACCACATATCAATGACAGTCTTCATTCCTTCTTTTAAAAACTGCACGATTCCCGGCGCTTTCATACCTTGAATAGTGCCTTGTTCAAAACCATATGCAATCGCATTTCGGTCTCCTAAGTTTTCTTCTTTTAAAGATTCATGCATTTTATTATTTTTAAAACTGTCTTCGATATTTTTAATTGGCCACATTCTTGGCATGATAATAGCACACACCATACATGAGACAATCACTGTTAAATAAAAATAATAGAAATGATGTGACAAGCCTACTGTTTCTGCAATAACAATCACAAATGTAATTGAAACAACACTAAACATCGTCGCAATAATCGTCGCTTCCTTACGCGTATAATAGCCTTTTCCATATTGTTCACTGGCTATCATGACACCAATCGTACCGTCCCCTAAAAACGATGCCAAATTAATAACAGTAGATCGTCCCGGTAATTTAAATAATGGACGCATAATAGGTCTGAAAATTGGCCCAAAAAACTCAAGTAGACCATACGAAATTAATAATGGTAAGAATAGCCCTGCAAAAAAGAATATCGTCACAAGCGTGGTCAATAAGCCATCAAACACTAAACTTCCTGTGTCTTCAGAATAAATAAATTCAGGACCTATTTTTAAAAACACACACCATACAATTAAAACACCAAGCAACCTAATAACAATCCATACTGGTGTCACCGCAAACGTTTGATATAATTGACGCTGACGATCTAGACGCTGACGTAAAACCGTACTACATAATAATGTTAAAAAACCAGAAATTGTGATGATTGCTACAATCATAATTGGTATAGCATCACCTAATAATGTTTTAGTCTGACTTGCAAGCCATGCAACAGGCAATGTTGTACTACCATTAATCGACAACGGTAATAAAAATAAAAAGATACCGAGTGACGACATAATAATAAACTTTAACCTGCCACTCACAACTTCCTTTCGTGAATAGCCTTCCATATAAAAAGTCCCCCTTGTTTGTAAGCCTTTTCATAAATATTACCATAAACTTACAAAAAAGTTGAAATAATTTTAATATAACGAAATTTGTAGATGCAAAACATTTTATATGACAAGCGATTACGTCTGTTTTTATCATATTTTATACTTTTTAAACCTCTATATCATAGGTAAAGCCACCAAAACATCATGCGTTTTGGTGGCTTAAATTCTACATCAAACGATTAAGATTGATCTTTTTTATTTTTACGACGGTTGAACAATACGACAGAACCTAATAATGTCATCAATGCTCCAAAGATAGTCGCATTATGAGCATCTTCTCCACCAGTTTCAGGTAATGCTTTACCTTTCTCTTGATCTGCTTTCATTCCTGGTTTTTCAGGTTGGTTATCATCACCTTTAATACGATCTGAAGGTTTTTCTACTGATGGCTCTTTAACTTTACCATCTGGATTTTCCTTCGGTGGCATTGGCTTGTCTTCACCTGGTTTATCTTTCGGTGTATCTTCTTTCGGTGGCATTGGCTTGTCTTCGCCTGGCTTATCTTTTGGTGTATCTTCTTTCGGTGGTGCCGGTTGGTCTTCTTTTGGTGGCATTGGTACATCTTTATTAGGACCGTGCTTAGTAATATCATCCACTGGTGGAGTAACGATTTCTCCTGTCTCTGGATTCTTAATTCCTGGACGACCTGGTACTTCTTCTTTCGTTCCTGGTGGCAAGTTCGGATCGAACTCATCTCTATGTCCTTGTGGAATTAGCTCTCCGCCAAATTCGATGATTTTGTTAATTGGATCTTTCGTTACTTCTGTTGTCGGTTCACCTTCACTGACTTTCTCTCCTGTAATCGGATTCACGAAAATTGGTGTCGTTGTTGTTTGTTCTCCTGGTTCACCTTCTTGAACGACTTTCTCTTCTCCTGGTGCTAAATCTGGATTGAATTGACGTTCAACTTCAAATGGAATCTCTTCTTTTGTAACCTCTGGGTTACCTTCTTTAGGTCCATGTTTTGTGATGTCATCCACTGGTGGAGTAACGATTTCTCCTGTCTCTGGATTTTTAATTCCTGGACGACCTGGTACTTCTTCCGTTTCTCCCACTGGGATATTCGGATCAAATTCATCTTTATGACCTTGTGGAATTTCTTCTCCGCCAAATTCGATGATTTTGTTAATTGGATCTTTCGTTACTTCTGTTGTCGGTTCACCTTCACTGACTTTCTCTCCTGTAATCGGATTCACGAAAATTGGTGTCGTTGTTGTTTGTTCTCCTGGTTCACCTTCTTGAACAACTTTCTCTTCTCCTG
>NZ_JABANU010000043.1 GCF_016238445.1 Staphylococcus canis | reverse complement strand
CTTATTATAAGTGAGGGCTTTATTTTTTTGAAACAATATGTGTAAATTATATAAAGAACCCCGCTAAAATCCAATTTGGAATCTTAGCGGGGTTCTTTTGGAGCTGTATTTATGTCCCAGCCCCTTTTTTATTCAAATTATCTTCCTTATCTGCATTACACTCACAAAGATTACACAAACATCTTTTGTAGTAAACCTTGTTTATGTTGTTTAAGTAACTCTACCTTAGAAGATTGCGTTTCGATTAATTTGTCTAATACATTAAAAAATTTAGCTATTTGCTTTTGTTCTTCAATAACTGGTAGATCAATATTGAAATTTAATAAAGTGTCTTCATGTATTCGCTTACTCCCTGTTCCCGCTGAAAAAGCTTCTTTTCTTCTGTAATATTCTTCCCTAGAAATAAAGTTAATAAAATAATCATTAATTATTTTATTATCGTCTAAATTTAATGCTGGAACGTCACCAGAACTATAAAAATTATCTAAGTATTCTGGTACAATACCAAAAGCACCATTAAAAAAGTTTTGTTTTCCATAGATGAACTGCCCTGAAAATCTTTTATAATACACTGTTGAACCCATTTTTAACGCTCTATTAGTATTCGCTTTACTAACACCTTTTCCATTTAATTTAACAGTTAGCAATTGCGATTTTTTTATATTCTCATCTGTTTTTAAATCCTTAGGCTTGCTCATAAAATAACTAAACTTTCTTTCTTCCCACTCCGGATACTCATTACCATTTTCATCTTTAAATCTTAATTCTTGTGAAAATATCTTTTGCATATAGCCTTTCTTTTGTTGCACTAATAAGGCTAACTTTTGTTCCTCTAATTCAATCAAACGATCTAACTTAGAAAAGAAATCCCCAATCTTTTCTTGTTCATTATAAGAAGGAATAAAAATCGAAAGCTTAGAATATTCATTACTATTGATTCCTGGTTGTCCCGAACGAACTGACATTATTTTGACCCAATATTTATAAAAACTAGTCAATGTATATTGATATATGAATTGTGCAGAAAAATCACTTTTAATTTTAAACTTAATCAAAAAACCAGCAAAATAATACTTCAGACTACTATCAAATGTGTTATGAATATAACTTTTACCTGTACTCGCCCCCGTTCTAGCTAATAAAATATCATTTTTTTCTAATAAATATTTATCATCAATAAAATCAGGTGAGGTATAGGTATTTAAAAGTTTTCTGTTATCTTCATCTATATCAGTAATACGTACATAAACGTTTTTTTTATCATATTCTTTTGCAGAAGCCCCTATGCCGTACATTACTTCCTTACTTATATCCCCCAATTTCTTTTCTTCCCACTCACCTTCAAATTCTGGGAAGCGGAGTTCTGGTATGTTTGGTTTTGTGTTAGGCATCGTTCAACACTCCTAGTTGTTTTAAGTAGTCGTTGATTTCGTTTTCGACTTGGGCGATTTCTTGGTCGATGGCTTTGAGTTCTTGTTGGACTTGGTTGAGGTCGATGGGTTCTTCTTCTTCAAAGGTATCGACGTATCTTGGGATGTTGAGGTTGTAGTCGTTGTCTTTGATTTCTTCGAGTGTTGCGTTGTAGCTGAATTTATCAATGGTTTCACGGTTACGGTATGTGTTGACGATTTTATCGACGTCTTCGTCTGATAGGTGGTTTTGGTTTTTGCCTTTTTCAAATGATTGTGATGCGTCGATAAAGAGTACCGTGTCGTCTGCTTGACGGTATTTTTTAAAGACGATGATACTTGTTGGGATACTTGTTCCGAAGAAAAGGTTTGCGGGTAGTCCAATTACGGCGTCTAAATAGTTCTTTTCTTCAATTAAGTATCGACGGATTTGTCCTTCTGCTGCGCCACGGAATAAAACACCATGTGGTAACACAACTGCCATTGTACCGTTATCGTCTAAGTGGTAAATCATATGCTGGATAAAGGCAAAGTCTGCTTTCGATTTTGGTGCGAGTTTTCCGTAGTTACTGAATCGTTCGTCTTCCATAAAGGCTGGGTTGGCGCTCCATTTCGCACTGTATGGAGGGTTTGCGACGACCGCTTCAAATTTCTCATTTGTAACTGCTGGGTCTTCTAATGTGTCTCCGTTCTCGATTGTAAAGCGTTGGTATCCTACATCGTGTAACAACATATTCATGCGGGCTAAGTTAAATGTCGTGTTGTTGTATTCTTGACCGTAATAATGACGGACATTTGCTTCACGACCGACGCGTAATAAGAGTGATCCAGAACCGCATGTTGGGTCATAGACACTTTTTAAGTCTTGACGGTCTGTTGTGACGATTTTGGCAAGAATTTTAGAGACTTGTTGTGGGGTATAGAATTCACCTGCTTTTTTCCCAGCGTTAGCCGCAAATTGCCCGATTAAATATTCATACGCGTCTCCTAACATATCAATTTCAATATCACTATGTACAAACGGTAGTGCACTGATATTCATCATGACTTTCGCAATTAATTTTGTACGTGCTTCGTTCGTATTACCGAGACGTGTTGAGTTTAAATCCATATCCGCAAATAAATGGTTAAAGTCATCTTCACTGTCTTCCCCACGTGTCGATTCTTCAATATGGTTGACCGCACGATGTAAATCTTCAATTTCGAATGTTTGGTTTTCAATCTTGCGAATCAAATGGCTAAACAGTTCATGTGGTTCTACAACGAAACCTATCGATTGGATTAACTCCTCATGAATGCCTTCACGATACTCTTCATCTTCCCATGCTTCGGCATAAGAGATGTTATCTTCTTTCAGTAGCTCATTCACTTCTTGTTCAGTTTTTTCGGATAAGAAGCGATAGAAAATCAATCCTAAAATATAGTTTCGAAATTCGCTTGCGTCCATGTTTCCACGCAAGTCATTAGCGATACTCCATAACTTCTTTTGGAGTTCCGCTTGTTGTTGACGTTGTTTTTCAGTTGTTGACATGTTGTAAATCCTCCCTAAATAATTGTGTGGCTAGAAAGCGTTGGTATATATGATTTTTCTTAGCGTATAAATAGCGTTGGCGATTTCGACAAACCGCAATCTTACCGATCAGTTGTTGTGTTTTGAGTGACGGGGGTACAAGGGATACTTGTTTCAAATGACTTAATGTCAGTTTTTTAACGAGCGTACCGCCTTGCCTGAATTGATTCAGTTGTGCCCGTGCTGCGTGTGATGCGTTAAACCAATATACGACATAATCAGCGTCGAGTTGCGTGGTATCAATGGTGATGAGTGTATAGTTGTATGGTAGTAAACTTCCTGCGTGTTGTGCACTGACTCTTGCACATTCACTCGTCATCATGTTCATCACAATATCTCCCGCTTCCACAATTTTCCCTTGATGGTCTGGTGAAAGTTGGAGGTATTTCGGCGCGTGTTCCGTCTCTTGATAGACCCCTTGATCTGCTAGCATCATGACATGATCGTATATTGGAACCGAGATACTGCGGTCGGTAGTGTCTCTTTCAAGACGGTTCAACAATGACCCATTGGTGTACGTGACGTAAGCGGTCATCGCATTCACCTCTTTGTATTTTATTTTTACTACAATTTTAACTATACAGTAAAAACTCTTGTAGTAAAGTGAAATACAAGAGTTTTTTAATATTATTCAACGTAGCTATATTTTTCAGCCGTATCGCCAATAAATTGTATTGTGAGATCGGTTTTTTTCTTACGTTCTATAAATGGACCAGATATATTTTGTCGCACTTCTTTACGATCGATGTTACCACTATACTCAAATTCGTTCACGAGCTTATGAATCAATTGAATTGACATATCGTAGTCTTGTGCGAATTGATCGATTTCTTTCTCTTTTTCTTCAGATTCATAGTCATAATATGCCTCATTAATATCTGCGTCTGCCTTAAGTGATGGGACAACGTCATCAATGAACTTGCGAATTAAGTCGGATTTCAAACGTAATTGAGGGTCATCCGCTTTGTCCAAGAGTTGATGGATTTGACGGCGTTGCTTGTCGCGTTCTTGTTGATCTGATAAATCAATTTGAGCGATTAAGTCTAAAATATATTTCACGTTAATTAAGTCATTGCGCATAAGCTCAATTTTAAAGTCGATATCATCTAAAATAGATACGCCTTCTTTAGACTGTGGGCGACGTTTAACTTTTTCATAGATATTTGAGTATTTGCCTTGATAGTCCTCATACGTTTGTTCAGAAATCCCTAAATCATCGAATGTAAATGCATCAAAACTTTTCATTTTGACGAGTGTTTGGGCTAATGCACGGAACGTCTCGACGAACCTTTTTTGATCTTCTTCAGATTCTAGTTTATCGACATCTAACGGGGTCGGTGCTAATGGGTACAGCATGTCTAATATTGATTTAAATTCATCTAAATATGCCTCGTACGATAAACTTAAAACGGTATCGGTATTATCTGTTTGTGAGAAGATTTCAATCGCTTCATCTGTTCGATATTTCAAATCACGATAACACACGATGTTGCCGTAAGGTTTCGTCTCCTTTTCAACACGGTTCGTGCGTGAATAGGCTTGAATTAAATCATGATATTTTAAGTTCCGATCGACGTATAACGTATTTAACTTTTTACTGTCGAATCCCGTTAAGAACATATCAACGACGATTAATATATCAATCTTTTCACCCGGAATAACTGCTTTCATACGTTTCGACACGTCTGCGAAATAGCCTTCGAAATTATACGTATCGTAACGTGTGCCATAAATATGATTATAATCTGTCATGATACGGTCCAATGCTTCACGGGCATATTCGTGATGCTCGTCTTCTTTCGTATCTTCATTCGGTTGAAATGAAAAAATCGTCGTAATGTTTAAGTCGTGTGCTCCCGCTGCTTTTAATTTTTGAAACGCATCATAATACGCGATCGCAGTCTGAATGCTTGGTACGGTAAACATCGTTGTATATTGTTTTTGATGTGTTTTTTTCGAATAATTCGAACTGATATGGCGTGCAACCAGTTCTAATCGTTCTGGATCATGCCATACTTCTGATTCATTAATATCATCCACATAATCGTCGTCTTCAATGTTTGGCTTGGCATCAAATGTTCGATGATACTCTACCGAAAAGCCAAGGACGTTACCATCACGAATCGCGTCTTTAATTAAATAATAATGTAAACATTTATCAAAAATGTCTGCTGTTGCGCGACCGTCTTGACTTTTATTGACTTCAAATCGAGGTGTGCCGGTAAATCCGAAATATTGTGCGTTTTTAAAATGTTGACGTATTAAACGGTGCATATTTCCAAATTGTGTACGGTGACATTCGTCAATAATGAAAATCACTTTATCTTCTTTATAGCGATCCATGCCCGAGTGTCCTGATTTAATCGCATTCGCCATCTTTTGAATCGTCGTCACAATCATCGGCTGCGCACGGTCGCCGAGTTGTGTTAATAATTTATGCGTATTATCCGTTAAATCGACAGAACCGTCTTGGAACTTATTAAATTCCGCTAAGGTTTGACTGTCTAAGTCTTTACGGTCCACGAGGAAGATGACTTTTTGAATACTTTCTTCTTGTGACAGTAATTGACTCGCTTTAAATGACGTCAACGTTTTACCACTACCTGTTGTGTGCCAAATGTATCCATTATTATTCGTTTCAAGCGCGCGCTTTAAAATAGCCTCCACTGCATACACTTGGTACGGTCGCAGTGCCATCAATGTCTCGTCTGTTTCATTGACGATCATGTAGCGACTGATCATTTTAGCCAAATGACACGGCTCTAAAAAGTCATTAATAAAGTCTTTCAGATAGTTGATGCGTTCATTATGTTCATCTGTCCAGTAAAACATGAGCGAACTTCTCAGTGGTTGGTCACTGTTCGCGAAATAGCGCGTTTCCATTTTATTACTCACTACAAATAACTGAAGATAACGGAAAAGCCCTGTAAAGTTTTGACGTCGGTAACGCTCCACTTGTTTAAACGCTTCAGAAATCGCTACACCACTGCGCTTTAATTCAATTTGTGTAACGGGTAAGCCGTTCATTAAAATCGTCACATCATAGCGACTTTTATATTTATCTTTAACACTAATTTGATTCGTCACTTGGAATGTATTGTGCGACCATTTACGCGTATTCATGAGCTCAATGTAGACAATCGACTCATCATCACGGCGTAATACGTAACGATCGCGTAACTGCATCGCACTATCAAACACTTTCTTACCATTAATATCTGTCAACAAGCGTTGAAACTCACTGTCTGTCAAAGGCTTGCCGTTGAGCTTTTCTTTATGACGCGCATTGAGAATCGCTCTAAAGTTGTCATAAAGCTGTTCAACATTATGGATATTGACACGTTCATATCCAAGTTGTGTTAATTGTTGCAAGACCTCATTTTCGAGTGCAAACTCACTTTGATAAGCCATCTTAATTCCCCTCTTACTCTCTATATCATCATCTATTAATACTAAATTTAGTTTTTAAAACGTTTACAATATTAATATAGCACAGGATACTCTACGATTCCTTTAAAATTTGCATAATATTGGATGAATTTGTTAAAAATTGAAGTTTATCGTATTTTTTAGCGCTTCATGTATCCCGTTTGAATTATTTGAATGCCCTTTCTTTTTTCGGCATACTAGACGTGTAGTTTAAAAGAAATGAGGAGTGAAATTATGAATCAAGAGCAATTTGATAAGATTAAAAACGGCAAAGGTTTTATTGCAGCGTTAGATCAAAGTGGTGGCAGTACTCCTAAAGCGTTACGTGGTTATGGTATTGAAGAGGATCAATATCAAAATGACGATGAAATGTTTCAACTTGTTCATGATATGCGTACGCGCATTGTCTCATCACCTGCATTTACATCAGATAAAGTCATCGGTGCGATTCTTTTCGAACAAACAATGGAACGTCAAGTTGAAGGGAAAAATACTGGCGAATATTTAGCGGATAAAGGTATTGTACCGTTCTTAAAAATCGACAAAGGCTTAGCTGAACAACAAAATGGTGTTCAACTGATGAAACCTATTCCAGATTTAGAAGAAGTGTTAGTGCGTGCACATGAACACAAAATCTTCGGTACGAAAATGCGCTCATTTATTCTTGAAAACAACAAACAAGGTATCGATGACATCGTCGAACAACAATTTGACGTCGCAAAACAAATTGTGACACGTGATTTAGTACCAATCATCGAACCTGAAGTGCATATTGACGCTGAAAACAAAGCAGACATTGAAGCGTATTTAACAGACGTCATTAAATCACACTTAGATACGTTAAAAGAAGATCAATATGTGATGTTAAAATTAACAATCCCAACGAACAAAAACCAATTCGAACCACTGATCAATCATCCAAACGTCGTGCGCGTTGTCGCATTATCAGGGGGCTACAGCCGTGAATACGCAAATGAAGTATTAAAAACAAACAGCGGCTTAATCGCAAGCTTCTCACGTGCGTTAATCAATGACTTACGTGTGAGCCAATCAGATGAAGAGTTCGACAAAATCTTAGCTGAGTCTATCGATTCAATCTATGATGCATCTGTGAATAAAGTACAAGACTAGTTACTATAAAAAGCGAGGGCATGCGTGATGTAGTGAACCCAAAAAGTTGAACTTTTTGATTAAGCTATTTTCCTAAGGCAAGATTTCTGTATTCAACAGGAGTCTTGCCTTTTAAATTTACTTTTCTTCTTACGTTATTATAGTAATTGATATA
>NZ_JABANU010000042.1 GCF_016238445.1 Staphylococcus canis | reverse complement strand
TATTTTTAGAGATAAAACAAAACTTATCAACGACAGGAGACTGAGCTGTAAAGTACGTATTACAAGCTTTACAATAAAAACGTTGTTTTTTAAGTATGAGATAAGCAGGTAACTCAGATATGTGAGGAAGTGTAATCCTAGATTGTTTTTTACCTGCTTTAATAACGGTATGGTGTTCATTTTCCTCCCCGCAACACTCACAATGGCTTGGTGTGTAGCTAAGTTCACCGTAATAGAAAAGGCTTAATCGACCTTTAAACTTCGATTTTTCAACTTTTTCTTCAAATTGTATGTTTTCGTCTTTAATGTTAAGTGTTTTTAATATAAAATAATTCATAGACGCATGATCTCCTTTATTATGGTTTCGGCACTTTTAATAATAGAGGTCATTGCGTCTTTTTGCATCTAAAAAGTAAAAAATCGGACAAGCAACATTTATAATTTAAATGTCACCATTCCGATTTATTATAGAACCATAATGTAAGAATAGCCTTTGATCTTCGTAGTAAAGAAGCCTTTCATGGCGGTCATACTGAAGGTACAATCAATATTCCTTACAACAAAAACTTCATTAACCAAATCGGTTGGTATTTAGACTATGAAAACAGTATAGATTTAATTGGTGATAAATCTACCGTTGAGCAAGCAACACATACTTTACAATTAATTGGCTTTGATAATGTAGCAGGTTATCGTTTACCAAAATCAGAAATTTTAACCCAATCCATCCATAGCGTTGATATGACTGGTAAAGAAGAATATATACTTGACGTACGTAATGATGAAGAGTGGAATAATGGGTACTTAGATCAAGCAGTCAATATTCCGCATGGTAAATTATTAAATGAAAATATTCCATTTAATAAAGAAGATAAAATATATGTACATTGTCAGTCAGGTGTTAGAAGTTCAATAGCAGTGGGTATATTAGAAAACAAAGGCTATGAAAATGTCGTGAATATTAGAGAAGGCTATCAAGATTTCCCAGAATCATTAAAATAATTTAAAGATGTAGAAAAGTGAGTAATCCTATCAAATTGTTATTGTAAGGCATCAGATATTATAATACCACCAAGATTATTTAGAATAAATAGAAGTTTAAAAGAAATATAGATATGATTCCTAATTAGTCATAATAGCAATAGATTTATAAAATTAATATAAACCCCTTTCTAGTGCAAATGTAGTGAGCCCAATAAGTTTTACTTTTTGGGCTCACTACATAATTAATGGTTTTTACTATCTTTTACATTGAGATAAGATACTATAATTACACGAAATCAATTATTTTAATTTATAATGGTTACTTTAATAAATATACTTATAAAAATTTATTCTTTGATTATGAACGAGAAAGATTAGTAAAACATTATACCTATTATAATGCCTATTAGCACAATAGACCAGGAAGGTAATTTATAACAAACCAGGAATACGAATAATGAGCTAGCTAGAACAAAATCTAATTCTGATTTAATAGTTGAAGCCCAAATCGGATTATAAAATGCAGCGATAAGAATACCTACTACACCCGCGCTTATACCTTTTAAAAAACCTTCAGCATAAGTGTTAGATTTAATATTATCCCAAAATGGTAACACTCCAAATAATAATAGAAATGCTGGTAGGAATATAGCGACAGTAGCCAAAATTCCTCCTCCAATATCTTCTATAGACATGCCAATATATGAAGCGAACGTAAATAATGGTCCAGGTACAGCTTGAGCAGCAGCATAACCCGTTATGAAGCTATCAGGTGATATTAAACCTTGTGGTACAAACTCATTTTCTAATAAAGGTAATACGACATGACTACCTCCAAACACTAAAGAACCAGATCTATAAAAATTATCGAACATTCTAAGCCATAAATTATTCGTCATAGAACTAACTATAGGCAATACAGTTAATAGTAAAAAAAATAATGAAATTGAAATAAAACCTAACATTTTAGGTAATTTAAATGTCTTCACTCTTAAATAATTTTTATCTGTAGAGGTTTCTTTTAAAAAGATAAGACCATATATACCAGTAATAGATAATGCGATTACTTGAATATAAAGATTATCGATTGTTAGAGATAATATAAGAACAAATAATGCCAATGTAATGGTACTTTTAGTATTAGTTAATTTTTTACCCATACCTATTACGGCTTGGGCAACAATGGCAACAGCTACTAGTTTTAATCCTTGCATCCAAGTTAAACTAGAATCATTGTTAATAATTAATGCTGAAAAAACCATAAGTATAATCATAGAAGGAAGTGTAAAACCAATAAAAGAAATAATTCCTCCCAGAATTCCTCCTCTAATAGTTCCTATACCAATACCAACTTGGCTGCTTGCAGGTCCAGGTAAAAACTGGCATAGCGCTACTAAATCTGAGTATTCTTTTTCATCAAGCCATTTTCTTTTCTTAACATACTCATCATAAAAATAACCTAAGTGGGCAGTTGGTCCTCCAAATGATAGTAATCCAAGTTTTAATGCAACTAAAAATATATTTATATATTTATATATTTATACATAAAAAGCTCCTTGTATTTCGTTGATTAATTTTTTACATAACTATCAAATTCTTTAATTTTTTTGCCAATTTCGTCTCTAACACGTTGAAATTCTGACCACTCTTTACCTGCTGGATCATCAAAACCCCAATGCTCTTTTTTAACGTTTGGTGGTAAAATAGGACAATTATCGTCTGCATCGCTACATAACGTCACGACCAAATCTGATTGTTTTAAAATATCATTATCAATCAAGTCTGACGTATGGTTTGATATATCAATATCTACTTCTTTCATAGCTTCTATTGCTTTAGGATTAACACCATGTGTTTCAATACCAGCAGAATAGACATTCCAATCTTCACCCAATATTTCCTTTCCCCAACCTTCAGCCATTTGGCTACGACAAGAGTTTCCTGTACATATAAAATAAATTGTTTTCTTATCCATAATTAAAGCCTCTTTTCTTAAAATATGATTAGTGTAAGGTATAAACCTAAGAGTGTTACAAATAGGACCGGAATAGTAATGATAATTCCAGTTTTAAAGTATGTCCCCCACGAAATCTTCACACCTTTTTGAGTAAGTACATGTAACCAGAGAAGTGTTGCTAACGAACCAATGGGTGTTATTTTAGGTCCTAAATCAGATCCGATAACATTCGCATAAATCATACCTTCCTTGAGTATGCCTGTTGTTTGAGATTGACCAATCGCTATTGCATCTATTAAAACAGTTGGCATGTTGTTCATAATAGATGAAAGGAGTGCAGCTATAAAACCCATGCCCATGATACTACTAAATAAGCCGTAACTTGAAATATTTGTTAGTACATCACCAAGAAGCGTTGTAATGCCCACATTTTTTAGACCAAATACCACAAGGTACATGCCAATAGAGAATAAAACAATATTCCATGGTGCATCTTTAATTACTTGTTTCGTATGAACAGCCTTAGATTTACGTGCTAATAATACAAATATTAAAGCAATGATACCAGCAATAATTGATACTGGAATATTTATAAACTCACTTATTAAATAACCAACTAGCAATACAGTGAGTACAATCCACGAGATGTTAAAAAGCTTTTTGTCCTTAATCGCTTCTTTTGGTTCTCTAATATTTACTGCATCAAATTTTCCTGGTATAGACTTTCTAAAATAAAGCCATAAGACAAGAATACTTGCGATTAAAGAGAATATATTAGGTATAATCATTTTACTGAAGTACTCAACAAATCCAATATCAAAGTAATCAGCAGAAACAATATTAACTAAATTACTAACAATAAGTGGTAATGATGTGGTATCTGCAATAAAACCACTAGCAATAATAAATGGAAATATCGCTTTTTTATCAAAACCTAGACTACGTACCATTGCTAAAACAATAGGCGTCAGTATTAAAGCTGCACCATCATTTGCGAAGAAGGCTGCTACAACTGAACCTAATAGCATGATAAAGATAAACATTTTCAATCCGCTACCTTTTGATGCTCTCACCATATGTATAGCAGACCATTCAAAGAACCCAATTTCATCTAATATGAGTGAAATAAGAATAACTGCAACAAAAGTTAAGGTCGCATTCCAAACAATACCTGTTACTTCTAATACATCGGAAAAACTTACGACTCCCGTAATGATAGCAACGACAGCTCCAATTAAAGCTGTAATACCAATATTTAAACCTTTCGGTTGCCATATCACAAAGGTTAAAGTTAAAAGAAAAATCACAATTGCTAATATTGTCATCAACACTCACCTTGTTTCATACTTTTACATACACATCGTTCGTTAGATGTATTAATAAGATTTAAGTTATGATTAACATCATCTAAAATTTCATGATTAAGTCGATACATATGTTTATTACCTTCTTTTCTTGAAAGAACTAATTGCTTATCGACTAATGACTTCATATGATGACTTAGCGTAGGCTGTGAAAATTGAAAATGTTCCAGTAAATCACAAGCACATAGTTCATCACATGAAAGTAAATCTATTATTTCTAATCTGCTTGGATCAGATAAAACTTTTAATATTGTTGCTAGTTCTTGATAAGACATAACCATACCTCCCTTACAATATATAGAGTACCATCTATATAGATTATTGTCTATGCTATGTGTTCTTGTGAATCTATAGGATTGGGGAATGAGAAAAAAACCGCATCATCTACCGATAAGCAGAAAGTTATCATAAGTGATGAGGTTATTCTCTGGGAAATAACCGTAGTCTTAAGAGAAACACTCAAAGTTATCATAAATGATGCGGAAACATCTATAGATTTATTCATCATGTAAATAAAGAAAATCATAACAACAAATATTAAAGACTTGATTTCTTTGAAATTTCGATCATACAATTAAATTAGTTATTAAAAATCGTAAAGAGAAGAGAGTTTATATGAAACATAAAGATGGATACGAACAATTCTTTGAGTATTTCAATATTGACACAAATGATTTATGGAATTTTGCTAAAGAAAGCATAGTTACTGTAGACATAGATAAAGCAATATTACAATGGAACTTAATTAAGTCAGCTATTGAAGAAGGAACAGAACCTGTTATAGTCAGGAGTTATGGCTTGAAAGGTGTGAATGCTGGTCTTTACTTGGACTTATATCGTCATATAGTGCCGAATGCAGTGATTAAGATAGATCCTACCAATAATACGTATCCTCCTAAGATTCTTGCAAAATACACAGGATATTATAAAAAAAGTGGAGCCACTCAGAACAGAATTAGTAATTATCAAGTTTCACATATATTTGAACGAACCAGAAATCCTTATTCATTTGGAGCAGTATGGAATATGGCCTATATTCCTAAAATATTAGACCCGTTCACAGGACACGAGGCCACAGGCGATTTAGTAGCAGAGTTCACTGGTCAATTACAATACTTTTTCTATGATAAGTACAAAGTAATTATAGAAGAATATAATGCAATCAATGAGCAATTACTACAATTAAGTCGTGAATACGTTAATAGTGATGCATTTGTTACAGGAGATAAATCTGACAAAGTGATTGATTACTTTAAAAAGAGTATTGAGTTTCAGTTCTCAAAAATTGAATTATAGTTATGCTGTCCGAATAAATCTTAGAATAAGAGAAACCCCACCTTGCTACGTCTAACCACACGGAAAGAGGAGAAAGACATGTCAATTTTTTGACATGTCTTTCTTAATTTTTATAGAGAAGTGTTAATTAGAGTTATAACCAAACTGTCTGCTTTGCAATACTTCCTTCCAGTATGACTCCCGCTGAAGTACCAACTTATCATCAACCTTACCATTGTAGTTCTCAAGTATCGTATACTGAAAATTTTCCTTAACGTAGTCAAAGCCTTTTTCTTCTACTAATGCTACCAACTCTTTATTACCACCATGACCGTTAGCTACATAGTTAGACCATCTTGTAAGCAACATCTTACTCATACTCGTTGCTGAACCAACGTACAACTTACCATTACTTTTATCTGTTATAAGATAAACAGCTTTTTGATTTTCAAGGGCAGCAATCCAGTCACGTTTACCACGATGAATAATTGTTGCGAGTTGTTGATAGGATAGTTTTACCTTATCATAACCCGGGAAATCATCACCGTCATAAATTGTAGGTAATATCTGTTGGACGACTAGCTCTTGATGTAAGTCTTTGTATAAACGTCCCTGAGCCATGAACGATTTCTTAAACTTGATGATAACTCGACCATAATATTGTTCGTATTGAGGCAGTTCAATACCTTCATAATTGATACCTTCTAATACGCCTAATTCTTTTGTCACTTTTTTAATCGTCGTAAGTAACCACGTATCGTATGAAAGTTTAAGTAGACATATGGCTGTTTGACCAACATTAAAATACCTCGATTTGTTTCTCCAAAACAGCCATTGTGTATTCACTTCTTCAGGGTTATGTTTGAATACTTCCATAGGATCAACAAAGCCATTTGATTGGTTGAACTTGATTTTCACTTGATTCATTTCTTCTTCTGTAAAGCCAAGTAAATCATTGAGTTTTATTTGTGACATAATTGATGCTCCCTCTTTTCATTAAGTAATATAATCATATCAAATAAGCGTGATTATGAGATAATGGAATTGTAAAAATAAGAGAAACTTCTAATTTGTTTAACGTAATGTTAATGGATGTATCAAAATAGTTTGAAAAAGGTGAAAATAAATGAGTGAGTTATTGAATGTTTATGATAAAAATAGAAAATTGAAAGGTGTAGATAGTAGACATAAAGTACATCAACAAGGCGAATGGCATGAAACGTTTCAATGTATATTTACACAAGATGACAATATATTTCTTCAAAAAAGAAGTTCTAATGTTAAAGATTATAAAGGTATGATTGATGTAACAGTTGGAGGACATCTATTCCAATCAATTTACCCACTTCATAAAGACGCTTCGTAGCTTCGATATCTTCATATGATGGTTGAGGATCTTATCAAGAGCAAATTATGAAAAAAATGGTTTAAATCAATGTTCTTACTTTAAGTACATGTGTTTAACGTAAATGATAATTAATTAAATATAAAAAGGTTATCCCAATCAATAGGATAACCTCTTTATACTTTACTTTATGGTTTGGATTCGCCACTTCAAAGAAGAAATGAAATCAGAGCATTGAATGTTCCATTTTCAAACAATATATAAATACCTAGCCCAATGAATACAATTGGTACAATCCAACGTTCATATTTCTCAATTGTTTCCGATATAAAATCGAAGGAAGCTAGACGGTAACTGACATAGCACAAGACTCCAACCATAATTAGAAAGACAATAGTGACAATAAAGATTTCAGACATACTTAAGGTCGTGAAGTACGGTATATAAATGGAAAAGTCATCCGCACTGGAAGCCAATACGATGAAAGTCATCGTCAAAAATAACTGATTAAATTTTCCAGAGGAGAATAAGGATAAAATGCTACTTTCATCTTCATCCTCTTCTCCTTTAATCCATATTTTCACGCCTAGGTAAAGTGGTAAAAGTCCAAGTAGTCCGATAACCCATTGCTGAGGAATTAAATTTACAACCCCCTGTGCAACTAAAAGACTTGCTCCTATCACAATTGCAGTCCCTATATATTGTCCTATCCAAATATGTTTTACCTGACCTTTTTTTATTTGCGAAAACAAAAGAATTAATATGACGAGATAATCAATTCCTGTTGCTACATATACCGCAGTAGCCGTCAGTATCGTCGCGATCATTTTATCATCTCCAATATTTTAGGGATAGGGGCTGGGACATAAATACAGCTCCAAAAGAACCCCGCTAAGATTCCAAATTGGATTTTAGCGGGGTTCTTTATATAATTTACACATATTGTTTCAAAAAAATAAAGCCCTCACTTATAATAAGAG
>NZ_JABANU010000041.1 GCF_016238445.1 Staphylococcus canis | reverse complement strand
ATAACTTCAGAAATAGAATATTAGTTATTTCAAGGATGTTTGTAAGTGAACATAAAAAACGTACCAAGTCACTAAAAATAGCAACTTAGTACGTTTTGTCTTCACCAACCGACGTTGACAAAGAGCCAAAAGGCTGATTAGTTCGATTTATTATAGAACCAAACTTAATTGCCTGTATTTACAAATATTTCTTCTAAAGTGGGCTCTTGGATGTTAATTTCATATATCTGAATATTATTCTCAATCAGTTGTTTATTGATTTTGACAATTTGTTCTCTTGTGTCTAATTTCATATATAAAGTATTATTTGTTGCTTGAAAGTCGCTAACATAGTTGGGAAGTAATTTTTCGAAATTTACATTTTCTAACTCATTAAGGAATTTAAATTCAACATTAACCCCTTTTTCGTGATGTTCTTTTAAATTTTGAATACTGCCTTGAAGCTTTATTGTTCCTTTATCCATAATAGCTACTTCATCACTAATTTTCTCAACTTCATCTAAATTATGAGAGGTGAAAAAGATGGTTGTCCCTTTTTTAGCGAGTTCTAAAATTAATTCATGAATAGTTAAAATTGAATTCGCATCTACTCCAGAGGTGGGCTCATCTAAAAATATAATTTCAGGATCGTTTACGAGTGTTTGAGCTAATGCTAACTTCTTTTTCATACCAAATGAAAATTTTTTAGTTTTTAAATTAATTGCATCATTTAGTCCCACTTTTTCAAGTATTTTTATTAATTCTTCTTTATTTTTCTTTGATTTTAGCAACTTACTAAAATAAATTAAGTGATCCAAAGCAGTTAAATCATCATACAAACTAGAGTAATCTGGTAAAACTCCAATTTTTTCTCTACTAGAACTAAGTTTAAATTTACCACTCGTTGCTTGAGATAGTCCGGTAACTATATTAATAAACGTAGATTTCCCTGCCCCGTTTTTTCCTAAAAACCCAAAAACTATACCTCTTTTAACTTTTAAGTCCACTTTATTTACAACAGTTTTATCATTGTATTTCTTTGATAATTGATTGGTCTCTATAGCGTACATTATAAGTCTCTCCTTTTCATTATGTTCAAACCGAGTGTCGTAAATAAAAGAGAAAACACTATTGGAACGTATCCTAACACATCATTATCATGATGAATAAAGTAGTTGTACGGTGTCAGATAACTAAAGGTCTTTAACAAAATATTTTGAGACATTGTAGACCATATACCTAGAACGGTAAAAATAAAAGATAAAGATACGCCTAATATATTTGTAACGGTAGGGTTATTAATTAAAACAGATATCAAAATTGCTAATCCGATAAAATAAGCAAAAAAAGAAAAACAAAGTATTACTTTTTGTAAATAAAAACTATGAGCAATAAACGAAATTAAAATCATTGAAATGAAAAGACACGTAAACCAAAACAACGATAACCCTAAAAATTTTCCTACAACAATATTGAATCTGCTTGTTTTTGTGGCGATAAATCGTATTGTTCTATTTTTAATCTCTTCATTAATGATATTGTGAGAAAGTGCAAGAGTGAACAAAGGTCCAGCTACTAATGTGGTAACAGTTAATCCTAGCGTATAAACATTGCTTTCAGTTTCCATAGACATTAAACCTTTATAATTATTTGCAATGCTAGCAGCCGCTATAGTAATGGAAAATATTATACATATTATAAGAATGGATTTAATGCTTTTAATCTGTCTTTTTAATTCATGAAAAGCGATAGCGAACATATTAATTAATACTCCTTTATTTAGTTTATAATTTTCGTATATTATTTTCAGTAACTATACTAACATGATAGTATAGTTACTGAAAATAATGAATAGAGGATATAGTTATAATGATTGAGAAACTATTAAACTGGTTGATCCCGGTTTTTGTCTTTATTATCATATTAGCGGCACAATACTTCATTTCATATTATAAAGATAAAAATTGGAGTTTTTTTAATTCCAGCACTATTTTTATTAACTTTAGTAATATTACTTTTATTGAAAATAATATCATTTGGCAGTTTTATTATATACTTAATAGTTGGGATGTTTTTCTTTTAGAACAAGGTTATCGTGGTCAGAAAAATAGAAATAAAGATGATTGATATATAGGTTACTATCATAAATTCATTAATTTCTAAAGGTTTTTAGGTTAATGCATATAAAAGGCATAAATTTAAATTGAATTAAATGAGATCCAAAAGAGAAAAATAATTAGGTTATTTAAAATAGGTATACTCTATAGTCAGACTTAGATTCTATACTTTTAACGGTTGTTGAAATATGGCTCTTTGTCAACGTCGGTTGGTGAAGACAAAACGTACTAAGTTGCTATTTTTAGTGACTTGGTACGTTTTTTATGTTTACTTACAAACATCCTTGAAATAACTAATATTCTATCTCTGAAATTATAAAAGTTTCTATAACCGTAAGACACACGCTTAATAAGTTTAATTTTATTGTTAATACCTTCAATTGGTCCATTTGTTTTTTGTACAATTTAATTGTTCTTTATTATAGGTCATCATGACATTAATGTTATTAAATATTATTACTAAAAGGGTTGATATTAATAGTAAACTTCTACTTAGGATATATGCTCTCTGTTGAAAATCAAAATTCTTAGTCATATATAACAACCTTTGCTATTTTAATATTTTGTGAGATGGTTTCTTTAAACTCTCTAAAGTACCAAGATATCGGTTCTTTTTTGATTATTATATACTCTCCTGTAAAATTTAAAATAAAGGGATTTAAAATTTTTGTAAGGGTTATGATAAAGTTTATTAAAAAGGAGTGTTTTTATTTATGAGTATAAAACAGATGTGGAAAGAGTTATTGAATAAAAAATGGGAGTTTGAAGATTTTTTATTTTTAGGTTTAATGATTTTTTTAGCTAGTATTTTTACGACACCTTTATTAGGTGTTCCTATTGGGATAGCAATGTACTTTTGGCTTTTTTATAAAGACGAGGATCTTGACGAAATGGCAAAAAAATATGATGTTAAATTTAAAAATAAGAAATAAACAACGCATTTATGCCGAGAAAATTTATTGATCAATGAGAAGAACCCTTAACTAAACTTGAAGACGAATGTCGGCATAGCGTGAGCTATTAAGCCGACGATTCGACAAGTTTGGGGGTTGTTAAGGGATCAGAGGCTCGTTGTCAATAAAGCAATAATGTTAGTATTACTAAAAAGGAGTTTTTTTGAATAATATAGTACTAGATAGCAGTTATTTTATATCTACTGTTCTAAATGTTTTTTTATTACTTGGATTATTTCTCATATCTCGTTTAGAAAACTTATATATATTAATTCCATACGTTATTTTGATGTTGATTAATGCCATTTATTTAGTTGTGAAAGTAGGAAAAATGAATAGGGATAAGAATAAAGTTTGAGGGGTTTTAAAGGCTCTATACTTTTAACGGTTGGTGAACTATTCACTAGCCGTTATTTTTTAAATATTTTTGAAAGCCTTTACAAAACCTGTCTATACAACTTATAATCTGTATAGACAGGTTGAAATTAAGGGAGTGATAGTTATGGCAGTTCAAAAGTCAGATGTTCGTGATATTATTGATGCGATTGGTGGGAAGGAAAATCTCGAATCAGCAACGCATTGTGTGACACGGTTGCGTCTTGTATTAGATGATGATAGTAAGGTTGATAAGGATAAACTTGCGAAGAATCCATTAGTAAAAGGGCAATTCAAAGCTGATCATCAATATCAAATTGTAATTGGTCCAGGGACAGTAGATGAGGCGTATAAAGTGTTTATGGATGAGACCGCTATGCAAGCAACGTCTAAGGAAGAAGTAAAATCACAAGCTGCAAAAAAAGGGAATCCGTTGCAACGTTTGATTAAATTGTTGGGAGATATTTTTATTCCGATCTTGCCGGCGATTGTAACGGCAGGTTTACTTTTAGGGATTAATAATGTGTTGACGATGCCGCTGATAAATGGATCGCCTTCGATTATTGAGCGTGTTCCTCAAATCGCGGATTTTGCTAATATTATTAATGTCATTGCAACGACAGCATTTATTTTCTTACCCGCATTAGTTGGATGGAGTGCAATGCGCGTTTTCGGAGGAAATCCAGTTTTAGGGTTAGTATTGGGGCTTGTTTTAATGCATCCGCAGCTTTTATCGCAATATGATATTGGTAAAGTTGATGAGATACCGACATGGCATATTTTAGGATTGAACATTGAACAATTGAATTATCAAGGTCAAGTTTTACCAGTTTTATTAGCAGCGTATGTATTGGCGAAAATAGAGAAGTTCTTAAATCGAAAAGTACATGATTCGATTAAATTATTAGTGGTAGGACCGGTTGCGTTATTAATTACAGGGTTTTTAGCTTTCTTATTTATTGGTCCAATAGCCCTTGTAATTGGTAAAGGGATTACCTCTGCAGTTACATTTTTATTCCAAAATGCAGGATGGCTTGGTGGTGCAATCTACGGTTTAATTTATGCGCCACTGGTAATTACAGGGTTACACCATATGTTCTTAGCAGTCGATTTCCAATTGATGGGTAGTGAAGTTGGCGGAACATATTTATGGCCGATTGTTGCGATGTCTAATATTGCACAAGGTTCAGCAGCATTTGGTGCATGGTATATTTATAAAAAACGTAAACTTGATAAAGAACAAAGTTTAGCAGTGACTTCTGGTATTTCAGGATTTTTAGGCGTTACTGAACCAGCAATGTTTGGTGTGAATTTACCACTCAAATATCCATTTATCGCAGCGATTGTAACTTCTATGTTTGTTGGTGCATTTGTTGGCGCATCAGGTGTGATTGGACAAGTTGGTGTAGGTGGTGTCCCGGCGATTTTATCGATTAAACAACAGTTTTGGGGTGTTTATGCGATTGCAACGCTGATTTCTATGATTGTTCCATTTATTTTAACAATTATCTTTGCTAAGTTTAGCCAAACAAAAGCTAAACCTATAGTTGATCAAAAGAAAAATTAAAGGTGGTTATAGTATGGCGCAGCAAGATTGGCGCAAATCTGTAGTGTATCAGATTTATCCGAAGTCTTTTAATGATACAACGGGGGATGGACATGGTGATTTAAGAGGAATTATTGAAAAGCTAGATTATCTGCAATTTTTAGGTGTGGATTATTTATGGTTAACTCCGATATATGATTCACCAATGAATGATAACGGTTACGATATTCGAGATTATTATAAAGTGAATCCAGCATTTGGAAGTGAGAGTGATTTACGTGAGTTGATCACAAAAGCGCATGATAAGGGCCTCAAAATTATGTTGGATATTGTATTTAATCATACATCAACCGAACATAAATGGTTTCAAGAAGCACGTCAATCTGCAGAAAGTCCGTATCGAGACTATTATTTCTTTAAAACATCAGAAAATGGTCCGCCTACGAATTGGTTATCTAAATTCGGAGGTAACGCTTGGGCGTTTGATGACGAGGCTAATGCGTATTATCTGCATTTATTTGATAAGACGCAAGCAGATTTAAACTGGGATAATGAAGCTGTGCGTCATGCTTTATATGATATTGTAAATTATTGGATCGAATTTGGTGTAGATGGATTTCGGTTTGATGTCATTAATTTGATTTCTAAAGGTAAATTTGAGCATTCTCCTGCAATAGGTAAAGAATATTATACAGATGGTCCTAGAGTGCATGAATTTTTACATGAAATGAATCAACGTACATTTGGTCATCATGATATTATGACAGTCGGTGAGATGAGTTCGACGACGCTTGAACACTGTATTCGTTATACAAAGCCAGAGCGACAAGAATTACACAGTGTTTTTAATTTTCATCATTTAAAAGTAGACTATCGTGATGGTGAAAAATGGACAAATCAAACATTTGATTTACACCAGTTAAAAGAGATTTTAATGCGTTGGCAAACTGGTATTTATGAAGGTGGCGGTTGGAATGCGATTTTTTGGTGTAATCATGACCAACCGCGTGTCGTTTCACGTTTTGGAGTGGATGATAATGAAGTCATGAGAAAGCGAAGTGCTAAAACATTGGCTATTGTATTACATTTACTTCAAGGCACGCCTTACATTTACCAAGGTGAAGAAATTGGTATGACAAACCCTTACTTTAATACGATTGATCAATATCGTGATGTAGAATCATTGAATGCCTATGAGGCTTTACGTACACAAGGTGAAACAAAAGAAGAAGCATTAAATATACTCGGACAAAAATCCCGAGATAATTCTCGAACACCAATGCAATGGAATCAAGAACAACATGGTGGTTTTACAACAGGGACGCCGTGGATTGACGTTGCACCTAATTATAAGCACATTAACGTAGAAGCGGCAATTCAGGACCCTGATTCGATTTTATATACGTATAAAAAATTGATTCAACTGCGTCATGATGAGGATATTGTGACTTATGGTGCCATTGTACCGCGATGTATGGATCATCCTCAGCTGTTTGTTTATGAAAGACAATATAAGGAAGTGCGTTGGCTTATTGTTGCGAATATGACTCATGAAACTGTAAAAATACCTGAGACATTAGAAATGTCAGACGATGTCGTGATTCAAAGTGGTGATGTTCATGATGGATACCTCGAACCATATGCGGCACGTGTTACAGTAATTTAAAACTAGAGGCGAGATGTGATGAGACAAAGTAAATTTAAATATATATATGAACAATTGAGACAGCGTATTCTTGATGGAACGTATTCAAATGGATCACAAATCCCGTCAGAACATCAATTGGTTGAAGCATTTAACGTGTCACGTGAAACAGTGCGTAAAAGTTTAAATATGCTCGTCTCAGAAGGTTTGATTCAAAAGATTAAAGGTAAAGGGTCTGTTGTCATTTATCAAGGTATGACAGAATTTCCTTTTGCTGAACTGGTCAGTTTTAAAGAGGTACAACAACAGTTAGGCATGTCATATGAAACGATTGTAGCTGTGTTTGAACAGATTAAAGCGCGTGAAGTTCCTCATGTTAAATCAGCATTACAATTAGAGAATAATACGAATTTATGGCATATTGTACGTTACCGTCAATTAAACGGTGTGACAAAAATTATTGATGAGGATTATTGTTTAGTATCGCTACTCCCGAATCTAACAGAAGAGATTATGACAGATTCTCTTTATGAATATATTGAACGAGAAGGTCATGAGATTGGATTTTCAAGTAAATCAATTACGTTTGAACCGTTTGGGACACGTGAGCGTCAAGTCTTTGGGGCTATTGCACCTGAATATAGTGCGACGATACGTGGTATTGTTCATTTAAAAGATACACGTCGCTTTCAATATAATATTTCTAAACACATCGCAACGGAGTTTAAATTTATCGACTTTTCGAGACGATAAATACAGTGAGTGTTGTGATTAGTATGATTTTATAAAAGGGTTATGCATCTTACACTTGCATTTTGAATAGAAGATATAGTATCATTAATCTTACCGTGCTAAGCGGGGAGGTAGCGGTTCCCTTTACTCGAAAGCCGCTTCATGCGAGGCTGAATTCCTTTGTCGCGGGTGTGTTTTTGTGAAGCCTGCCCAGAACACGAGGTGTTTGAAGATTTCGGTCCTATGCAATATGAACCCATGAACCATGTCAGGTCCTGACGGAAGCAGCATTAAGTGGATCCTCATATGTGCCGTAGGGTAGCCGAGATTTAGCTATCGATTCTGGTAACGTTTATGATACACACTCAACACAAAGGTGCACGGTTTTTTGAACCAATTAAAATTAATATATACTGATATATCAAGGAGCTAGAACTATGCGTTCTGGCTTTTTTTATTGTAAACATTTAAGGAAAATGTCTATTTAATTGGGCTCTTTGTCAACGTCGGTTGGTGAAGACAAAACGTACTAAGTTGCTATTTTTAGTGACTTGGTACGTTTTTTATGTTCACTTACAAACATCCTTGAAATAACTAATATTCTATTTCTG